>JAPLGD010000089.1 GCA_026390345.1 Candidatus Bipolaricaulota bacterium
ATTCTCTCGCTCCGCGACGGCAAGGCCATCATCGAGGACTGCAAGACCGGGAGGCCGCGCACCTCAGATCAGCTTCAGGTTCTCGTGTACATGCTCCTGCTGCCCATTGGCGATCCCCGATGCACGGGGGCGAAGCTCTCCGGGCGCGTCACGTACCGGTCCGGGGCCATGGACATTCCCGTGAACGCGCTCGACGCGGTCTTCCGCGCCAAGTTCGTCGAACTGGTCCAGCGCATTGGCGGGGAGAAGCCGCTCCCGAAGAACCCGGTGTGGTCAGAGTGTCACTGGTGCGACATCGGGCCGGCCGACTGCCTGTACCGCGTCGACCAGCCTCCCGAATCCGCCGAGGCCCAGACGGACCTCTTCTAGGCAGCCTAGGCTCCCTCCCGGTTGACAGGCGCGCGGCGACGCCGTAGCCTTCCCTCGAATTCGGATGCTGTACTCCAAGACTGCCAAGTATGCGATTCTTGCCCTCGCTGAAGTCTCCCTCCATTCCCACGGCGCCTACGTCTCGACCCGCGAGATTGCTGATGTCGCCGCCATTCCGTACCCCCACTTCGCGAAGACGATCGCGCTTCTCAAGCGGGCCGGGTTGATCGTCACGTCCCGCGGCAAGACGGGCGGCATCCTCCTCGCCCGCCCGGCCGGGGAAATCACCGTGCTCGACGTGGTCCTCGCCATCGACGGTCCTGGCACGCTCAACGACTGCCCCCTGTTCCTCGAAGCGTGCGACTGCACGCGCAACTGCTCGCTGCACGCCTTGTGGCGCGAGGCGCACGATGCCGTCGTCGCCTTTCTGAAGCACACCACCATCGCAGACGTAGCCGCGGCTCGCGCGAGCGTTATCTCCTAGGATTCCTTTCGCCCTCTCCACAACTTCCTCACGGCTTGGGTCTACTGTCACAGTCATATCGGACATGCTGCCCCAAATATCCACATAGGCCGGCTACGATGCGGGACACAAGAGAGGCGCGGATGTCGCCAGCGGAAGGTGAACCATGCACAGAGGGAAGACGGCAGCGTCGCTGATTGCGCTTGCGATCGGAGTCGCTTTGAGCCTCGGAGTCGCTCTGGGAAACGACGAGGGCGCAGAGTCTGTGGCGCTCCCGAACGAGGGCGGCTCGTGGACTCCCGCATCGGAGATGCGGGTCGACGCCGTTCCGACCCAGCTGGGAGCGCTCGAGATCCGCGGAGTCGGCACCTTCACGTACGACCCGGCGGCCATCAGGACGTTGCGCCCCGACGTGTTCGCGGACGGGCGATTCTCGGCATTCGACGTGCTCGCATGGCTCGCCGAGACAGGCAAGGTCGATGTGGAGTACGCGTATGACGAAAGCCAGGCGACCTACGTGATCCAGTCGATCAATGGGCTCGAGGGCTGGTGGTACGACGTCCGCCTCCCCGGAGGAGCCTTCGAGCGGACGGCTCTCCGGATGGACACGTACCCCATCAAGGATGGGGCGGAGGTCTATCTCTACCTCGAGGACCCCGCCAGGCTCGCGGCGATCGAGTCGAGCTTCCGCGAGGAGGTGGCACTCCGTGCGGCGCACGACGGCCGGATCATCGTGCCAGCCGTGACGATCAAGGGACCTCGATCTACGGTCACCTTCCGTGATGTCGCCGTCACGTCTCACAACGTCCGCCCCGATGTCTTTGGGCCGGGCGCGATCACGGCGCTTGACGTTCTCCTGAGCCTCGGCGACCAAGGGCAGATCGCCGGTCTTGAGCTGGCCTGGCACGCGATGGTCGACGACGTGCCGAACGTGAATCACTACATGGTCGAGTGGATCTCACTTCCTGACGTTCTCGGCGAGAAGGACTCGAGTTGCGGCTACATGGACGAGGCGGCGACGGAGGGGTTGCGCGGCTTCCTCACGCCGCACTCGCACGCCACGACGCAGATCCACCTCTCGTCCGACCTCGAGCTCCTCGTGTCTCCCGGATACGTCGAATGGCAGTGGCTGTGCGCGACCCCGTAGTGACGCCGGGCGCCGCCTCAACAAGGAAGGGTGAAGAATGAACTGGATTCTACGTGCGAACCTCAAGCGCAGGAAGGCACGCCTTGCGCTGACGATTGGGGGGATTGCGGTCGGCGTCGCGACGCTGTTCGCCCTCCTCTCCTTCAGCGCCGGCATCGCCACGGCGCTCGAGCGCGAGCTGGACAGCCTCGGCGCTCACATCATCGTTCTGCCGGTCGGCTGTCCGTACTCGCTCACGCTCGCTCTCATGCAGGGTGCCGACACGATCGAGTACATCGACCAAGCCTCGCTCGCTGACTTCCGCGCGGTCGACAACGTCGAGGTTGCCGCGCCAGCCGTGGTCGGCCGCGCGAAGGTGAACGGAACGCTCCTACCGATCTACGGTACCGACATAGAGACCGCCGCACTCAAGCACTGGGACCTGACCACGTTCGACGGTGCCGTGGTCGGCAGCAAGGCCGCTGCGGATCTTGACCTCTCCGTCGGCGACACGATCACGGTCAGTCTCTACGCCCCGCTCACCATCACGGTCGCGAAGATCCTGCCGGTCACCGGCGGGCGCGACGACACGTTCGTCTTCCTCCCACTCGCCGACGCTCAGCGCGTCCTCGCCTTGGACGGCAAGCTGTCGGCCGTGCTTGTGCGGACGTCCGACGTGTCCCGCGTTTCGGAGACGCGCAGCACGCTCGGCCACATGATGGGCGTCCAGGCGGTGCCACCCAATGAGGTCTTCGACACACTCGTCGGCATCCTCGCCACGGTACGCCAGACGATGATTCTCATCGCAGGAATCGCAATCGCTGTCGGCGTCTTCACGACGATGAACACGATGATCATGTCGGTGCAGGAGCGCCGTCGCGACATCGGCCTCCTCCGCGCCCTCGGAGCGACGCGGCGCGAGGTGTTCAATCTCTTCTTGTACGAATCGGTCACCGTGTCGGCGATCGGCGGGCTCGTCGGGCTCGCCGCCGGGTACATCGCTACGCTTCTTCTGCCGCGGGCGAGCGGCCTCGGCCTCGAGGCCCTTCCGCAGTACTCGCTCGCGTTCATCGGGATCTGCCTCGGCGTCGCCATTGCCGTCGGCACGGTCGCGGCGCTCTATCCGGCCATGTTGGCCACGCGCGTGCAGCCGATCCGCGCACTGAGGGAACTATGATCGTTGAGCTAAGGAAGGTCTCGAAGGAGTACGGCCAGAACGGGACACGCTTCGTGGCCGTTCGCGATATCGACCTCCGCGTGGCTGCGGGCGACTTCCTCTCGATCGTCGGTCCGTCCGGATCTGGGAAATCGTCGCTCCTGCATCTCATGGGCTGTCTCGACCGCCCGACCTCGGGCTCCGTGCTCATCGACGGGGCCGCCGTCGATCGGCTGTCCGACGCCGAGCTGAGCCGCGTGCGACGCGAGCGAATCGGGTTTGTGTTCCAGCAGTTCTACCTCAACGACGCCATGACCGCCGTGCAGAACGTTCTTCTCCCGCTCGAGCTGGCACGCGTGAAGGGACGTCTCGAACTCGCCCGCGCCGCACTTGCGGACGTCGGACTGTGCGGCAAAGAGAGGAGCTACCCGTCCCAACTCTCGGGCGGCGAGCAGCAGCGCTGCGCGATCGCAAGGGCACTCGTCAATGCGCCCGAGATCCTGCTCGCCGACGAGCCGACGGGGAGTCTCGATTCCCAATCCGGCAAGAACATCCTGCAGTTGATGGAATGCCTACACGACGCGCGCGAACTCGCGCTCGTCATTGTCACGCACGATCCGGCCGTCGCCGCTCGCGCGAAGACCCATATCACGATTCAAGACGGGAGGATGGTATGAAGGACACTGGACTCTGGGTTCTCGTTGGTTTGGCGATCGTTGGCGTAGGGCTCGCCGGCGCATGGGGCCTCGGCGCATTCGGAACGCGATCCGCCGCGATCGCGCAGTCAGCCCCGGCGGCCCCTCCAGCCCCGCTGCCCGCCAAGGGGGACGGTACCCCCCCTCCTGCGGTGGCCGTCGTCCAAGCTTCGACGTCCGTAGAGCCGGTACAGGTCGTCGTCGCGGCGGCACAGGCTCCGACGGCGCAGACGCCGTCGGACGCGATCGTCGACGTGACAATCTGGGATCTCATCCAGAAGGGATCGCCGTACGCCGGCCGCACGGTTCGCGTTCGCGGGACCATCATCACGCAGTGCATGAGCGGGTGCGAGTTCGGTCTCGCCGACGACTCCGGCACCCTCTCCGTGCAGCTCGTCGGCCCCGCCCTCGAACAGCTCGTTCCCTCCGGCAGCGTCGGGAAGAAGGCGGAAGCCATTGGGATCCTCTCCACCGGCGACCGGCCGCAACTCGTCGTCGACGATCCCGATCACTGGAAGATCCTGAAGTAGGGCCGGTTTCCGGGCCGTCGCACGGACGAACGGCCGTACCAGACTTTGCGAGAGGGGGAGAGGATGATTCCTAGACAGAAGAGGGGACGGGCACTGCTTGCCCTTGCGATCTTGGCTGCACTCGCTGCGGCTCAAGGCTGCAGCATCCCCGCAGTCACGACGCCGGGCGCCGCACGATCCGCCCAGGTCACGGTAACCGAGGATCCGGAAGGAGGGCTCTATATCACGAAGCTCTCCTGCACATTCGAGGCCGCCGAGACAAGCGGCGACGCCGGGCTATCGCCCGTCACGCTCCGTGTGAAGTGGGTTGCCCCGTGCGGCGTCCACAAGACCGAGACGTTCCAGTTTGCCGGAGCCGAGCAGACGTACGTGACCACCTACGCGGAGGCCGGCGGCTCGTACATCGGGAAGACGTTCTGGGTCGAGATCACGTGGGAGGACGCAGAGGGCTCTCATCGAATCGAGAGCGCCGCCGCGGAGTGCTCCATCTGACGTCGCGACAGTCCTCCGCCGGCTCGGCCGCGCCCGCGGATCCTCGCGCGCGCCGTCTGCCCCTTGTACGATGGGCACAAGAGCAGGGCGCAACAGCGGAGGCGTGGATTGAACAAGGAACCAGCGCGGATGAGCTCGCCCGTCGGCGCGCGCACGACGATCGACGGACGCGAGGTCGACTACTTCCGCGGCACGAGCTACTACGGCCTGCACGGGCACCCGGAGGTCATCGCGGCGGCGCGTGATGCGCTCACGGCGTACGGCGTCGGAACTGCGACCGCCGCACGAACGCCGGCACACGCGGAGGTTGTCGAGCGGACAAGTCGCTTCCTTGGAACCGAGACCGTCACCTACGTCGCGTCGGGCTACCTCGCGCCGCTTGTGCTTCTCCAGGCGCTGTCCCAGGACTACGACGTCGCCTTCGCCGACGATGCCTCCCACTACGGCGTCCTCGACGCCTTGCGGGCGACCGGCAAGGACGCCGTCCTCTTCCGTCACTTGGATCCGGACGATCTCGCGCACCACCTAGCGCTCCGCGTCCGCTCGGGCGAAAAACCTCTCGTCGTGACGGACGGTGTGTTCCCGTCGACCGGGGCGATCGCTCCACTCTCGGCCTACCTCGACGTCCTCCGCCGCCACCCGGAAGCGCTTCTCTGCGTCGACGACGCGCACGGCCTCGCCGTCATCGGCGCGAACGGACGCGGCAGCCTCGAGTACCACGACGTCGAGCGTGACAGCGCGCGCTTCTGCGGCACGCTCAGCAAGGCGTTCGGCGGCGCCGGCGGCATCGTCCCGGGGGACCGCGATCTCGCGGCCAAGATCCAGCGCCTGTCCCGCGTTCCCCTCGGCGCGTCCTCGCCGTCCGTGCCGGCGGCCGCGGCCTCCGCCGCGGGGGTGCGCATCCTCGCCGAGCACCCGGAGATGCGGCAGCAGCTCTGGGACAACGTCCGCCGCGCGAAGGCCGGCCTGCGTGCGCTCGGCTTCGACCTGGCCGACACCCCCGTCCCGATCGTCAGCCTCTGGGGCGGCCCGTCGGTCGACCTCCTTCACGTCCAAGAGATGCTCGAGGGGCAGGACATTCTCGTCCACCACTCGCCCCCGCGCGGCTACTCGGACTCACCCGACGTCGAGACGCTTCGCATCGCCATCTTCTCGACCCACACGCCGGAGCAGATCGACCGACTGGTCGCCGCCATCCGACGCGCGATCTGAGTCGGCCGCGGCCGATTTGTCTTGAACCGGCGTACCTCAGTAGAATGCGAGTCGTTCAACCTCAAGCTAAGGAGGGGGCTATGTCGAAGAACGGGGGCATGTGCATGGGTACTGGAAGCCTGGCCGGACTCGTATGGTTCGGCGGGTGGCTCTTCACGATGGCGTTCGCGAAGCTGATTTGGTGGCAGTGCATCGTCGGCCTCGTGATCTGGCCGTACTACCTCGGCTTGCTCGCTCGCTAGACGTAGGGCCGGCGAGCCCAGAATAGAGATCGAGAGCTTGTGCCGTGACACGGCGGCGGCTTCGGCTGGCGCCGTGTTCTCTTCTTCCTCCTACGAACGGCCGGGCGCGGGGTTGACGGCCACCCAGATCATCTGCGAGCTGTCGTCGGCAAGCGGCTGCCCGAAGAAGTCGCCGTACGTCGCGCGAACCTCGAGGCCGACCCGCGCCATCAGGTGTTCCACCTCGAAGCGGAAGAGGCAGTGCAGTCGAATCGGCCCAGTCTCGCGAGTCTCGATGACGTCGCCGTTCTCGTCGAGTTCCTCCCACCTCGTTTCGCAGATCGCCATCTGCGTCGAGCGCTCGTACCTCCACGCCCGCATCGCGCGCACCGTGCGCCCCGTCTTCGGACGCTCAAAGGTCTCCTCCTCCTCGAAGACGCCACCCTTGGCGCCGACCAAATCCCCGAGCCAAGCCATATCCTGATGGTCGAGGTGGACGATGAGCATGCCGCCGGACGATAGGTGCCTCTTCGCACAGGAAAGGCACGCGACCTGATCGTCCGGCGTCAGGAGGTTGTGAAACGCGTGACCCGGAATGAGGATCAGTCCGAACGTGCGCTCGAGGTCGAACGACCGCATGTCGGCCTCGACCCACGAGACGTTCGGGACGTCCGTGCTCTTCTCCCGCGCGACCTCGAGCATGGCGCTCGACAGGTCGAGCCCCAAGACCTTCACTCCCGCCTGCGCCAGCCGAAGGGCCACGCGCCCCGTGCCACAAGCGAGTTCGAGGACGGCTTCGCCGCGACTCTTCGCCCAATCGGCCGCGTCGAGGTAGAAGCTGATTTCGCCCGGCCAGTCCGGCACCGCGGCGTCGTACGTCTCCGCGTAGTAGCCCCGATCGAGGCTAGTCCCCTCGTCGTCCACGCTATCGTCTCCCGCGGCTCTTGGAGTCCACGGCTCGCTTCACGAGTTCGATCGCCCCGGCCGGGCACGTGCTCACACACAGCCCGCAACCGAAGCACCTCGGCTCCTCGAACTCCGCACGATTCGCGCCCAGCGAGAACGCGCCGAAGTGACACCTCTCCGCGCACTGTCCGCAGCCGATGCAGCGATCGGCATCAAAGCGCGCCACGTAGTTGGACTCCACAAACCCGTCGCGGAAGTCGCGCCCCCGCCAATCCTGGAACGGCCCGCAGCAGCACGAGCAACAGGAGCAGACGATGCTGATCTCTTCCCCGGGCTTGTGGTACGCCATGTGCACGAGTCCGGCGCGGTGCGACGTTTCCAGCACGTCGAGCGCCTCGTCAAGGGAGATCGCCCGCCACCCATCCTTTTCGATGCTCTGCCGCGCCTCCGCGTTGATCCCTAGGCACACGTCGAGCGGCCGGCCGCACGCCTCCACTCCCTTGTCCCGGCGGCACATGCACTCGCCAACGGCGATCAGCTCTGCCGCCGCGAGGAGTTCCCGCATCTCCGGCTGCGTCAGCACAACCTCCGTCGCCGTGATCTCGACGTGCATCGGGACCGTGTGTCCGATGTACTCCGTGGGCGTTCGTTCGCTTGCCGGGTCCGACATCCCGCTCCTTTCCCGTGCCCGTTTCGCGCCTACCTACGGCATCAGTTCGATCGTCGACGCCTCGTGGATCAGCCGCGCGATCGCCAGCCGCCTCGCGTCGGCGACGGACCGAATCGGCACATACCGCTTCGAAAGACGATCCCCCTCAAGCAACCCGTCCGGATCGACCAGCCGTATGCCGTGGATGAAATCCAGACGCACCACGCCCCGCCGGACGACGATCTGGCAGATCGACCCCTTCACACGCCCGCCCATCCACGGTGTGTGGTACGACAAGCCATCCCACAGCACCGTCTCCTCGGCATCGGGAACCGTGCGCCGGACGACGTGTCGAAGCGCCTCCACAACAGCGCCCAACTCCGAAGGCACGCTGTCGAGAAACCGGCCCACCTCGTCAGCCTCCAATCCGCCGCTCAGGTTCGCCACGGCGCCACCTGGTACGTCTCCGAGAAGGACACCGAGCCGCCGCGCCACCGCCCCCAAGCAAGCAGCGCAAGCCAGATCACGAACAGGCGGAGCTCGATCGGCAGGGACGCGGGGAGGTCGAAGTGGGCGCGGCTGCTCCACACCCCCTCCGGGACCGCCGTGCCGATAACCTGGTCGCCCTCGAGCAGCCGGATCTCGCGGAACCACGCGGACGGGGATCGAAGGACGAAGCTCCGCTCGCCGAAGCGGATCGAGTACGCCCTCGAGAACGCGCGGAGCGGGATCGCCCGCGCCGCCGCGCCCGTCGGGCCGCTCAAGGTAATCCTGCCGAAGAACCCACCGTCGCGTCGGACACGATACTTGGTGTCGCCTGCCAAGATCTCTCCCCTCGCGAGCCATATCGAGAGACGCACGTCGCCGACGCGGCGTCCGTCGTCGTCGCGCACCTCGTAGATCGACGAGAGTCCTTGAGGCTCGGCCGTCAGCATGGGCGAGATCCCCCCTTGCCCCTACGGGTTGCCCTCCAGAATACACCAACCGCGGGGTTGCTCGCTCCTGGTCGCACGGATGATTTGATGCGTCGGGCAAAAGAGGGCTGTATCCTCTCGTCTGGAGGTTCCATGAGGCAAGTCGCGTCTTCCGTCCTGCTCAGCGCTGCCGGCCTGTGCAGTCTAGGGGCGGAGTCGCTCGCCACATCGGGAGGTGCAGGCGTGCTGACTTACGCAGTCCTGGATGTAACAGTCATCGACGTAGAGGCGGGCGCGGCAAGAGCTGGGCAGACGGTCCTTGTCTCCGGAGATCGCATCGCCCGGGTGGGGAGCGTTGATGAAGTGGCTGTGCCAAGCGGTGCTCGCGTCATCGACGGCCGCGGGCTCTTCCTCATGCCTGGGGTCTGCGACGCCCATGTCCACTTCGTCGACCCGCAGGTCTTCGGACGAGCGATGGTGGCGAACGGCGTCCTCTTCGCCCGCGACACCGGGCTGCCGACCCCCGACGCCCTGGTAATCCGGGCTGACCTCCGGGATGGCAGCCTGGTCGGACCGGAGATGGTCGTCACCGGCGCGGTCCTCGACGGCGAGCCGCCGATCATCCCCGCGATCTCCATCGGCCTCCCCTCACCAGAAGCGGCGCGCGCGGCGGTCCGACAACAGGCGGCCGCAGGCGTGGACATGATCAAGGTCTACAGCCGCTTGGATCGGGATACTCTCTTCGCGATCCTCGACGAAGCCAACGCGCTCGGCCTCAAGGTCGTCGGCCATGTGCCGGAATCGGTCTCGATTCGCGAGGCTGCCGCTGCGGGCCTCGCGTCGAGCGAGCACTTCTTCGGGTTCGAAAGACTCATCGAGGAGCTGCTCGGCCAGCCTGTTCGGAGGGAGTATGTCGGGATGGGCGCCGATGCCGGATATCTCCTTCGGCTCAGCGATGTCGATGCACAGACCCTGGCGCAAGCCCTCGGCCAACTTCGCGAGAGCGGCCTCACCGTCTGCCCTACTGTCAACGTGTTCAAGGTCGGCGTCCACACCTCGCAGTTCCAGTCGGACGATTTCCCGCTCGCCGAGTACATCTCGCCGACGGTCCTCGAGACGTGGAGAAGCCTTTGGAGCGAACAGGGAGACCTGCCCGACATCCTCTGGCAGGCATGGGCTCGCTTTGTCGTCGAGCTGCACGCGGCGGGAATCCCACTCATGGTCGGCACCGACCTCTGCACTCCGGGCTCTCTCCCCGGGTTCTCCGTCCACGATGAGATGGAGATCTGGCAGGACGCCGGTATCCCTGCCGCCGATGTGCTGCGCAGCGCGACGCTCGTGCCCGCACGGTTCATGGGCCTGGACGGCCGACTCGGCGCGATCGCCGAGCGCAAGACCGCGTCGATGGTTCTCCTTCGTGCCAATCCGCTCGCGGACATCCGGAATGCCCGAGAGATCGAGGCCGTGTTCCTGCGCGGAACGTACTACGATCGCGCGGCCCTCGACGGACTGCTCGGGGAGGCGAGAGACCTCGCAGAGCGCTAGAGGTCTCGGCGAGAGCGAACACCGGGAGACCCCCGAGTCCGAGGTGCTTCGTGGCGTCACCTGGCCCGTACCCCGTCCCCTCGCGGAACCGCTGCGCAACGAATGTTCCTCGCTCGCGAACTACGGTGTGCTTCGGGCACTACGCCGACTGCTGTTGCCGCTCCCACAAGATGAGAGCAAGCCAGATGACGAACAGCCTGAACTCGAGTGGAAGGTCCTCCGGCAGGTCTGCGCGTGCCTGGCGGCCAAATGCGCTATGCGGAGCCACGCTTCCGATCTTCGTCAGGTCCTCGTACAGGACCATCTCTCGCCGCCACGCCGACCGCGCACGGAGAACGTACTCCTTCTCGCCGTGCACGATCGCGAATGCACGGCGGAACACGCTGCGCTTGACCGCCTCCGCGATGGCCGAACCCGCACCTTCAAGCACGAACGAAGTACCGAGCGCCCGCTCTCGAGACACCTTGTACTCCAGGCCGCCGGCGACGACGCTTCCCCGCTCTCGCCACGCGGACAGCTTCACCTCGCCTACCTCCTGCCCACGGTCGTCTACGACAGCGAAGTCCCACGAGCACCAACGCTTCGGCATCACCTTCAGCATGAGCATCCTCTCCCCTCACTCGCCGCGCGGCGGCTGCGGGATCCATCGTACGTCAAGTAAGGGACTCTCTGCGCGAGCCTACTTCGTCGCCGGGCGGTGATCCTCGTACCCGACGCGCACCCAGTGCATGAGGCAGTCGAGGTTTCCATCACGGGCGCGCGCCCCGTCCTTCGCGCCGAGCGGTATACTGGTTTGGGACTATGGCCAAGAGAGCATCGAAGGAAGAGCGCGCTACCCCGCCACTGCCTTCTCTGTCGAACGACGAGATCCGACGGTACTCACGGCAGATCGTCCTTCCCGACCTCGGGTTGGAGGGGCAGCGCCGTCTCAAGCAGGCGAGCGTCCTCATCATCGGGACCGGCGGCCTCGGGAGCCCGGCGGCCTTGTACCTGACCGCCGCCGGCGTCGGCCGCATCGGCATCGTCGATCACGACACAGTCGATGTCTCGAACCTCCACCGCCAGATCGTCCACGGCACTAGCTCCATCGGCGCTCGCAAGGTCGTGTCGGCCCGCGACCGCATGCACGACGTGAACCCGCTCATTCAGGTCGACGCCTACGACGAGCCGCTCACGTCCGAGAACGCCGTGCGCATTGCGTCCCCGTACGACGTCGTGATCGACGCGTCAGACAACTTCCCAACCCGCTACCTGTCGAACGACCTGTGCGTGATCCTCGAGAAACCGAACGTCTACGGCGCCGTCCTTGGATTCGAGGGCCAAGTCAGCGTCTTCGACGCTAGGAAGGGCCCGTGCTATCGGTGCGTCTTCCCGACACCGCCACCGCCTGGCGCAGCGCCCTCCTGCACCGAGAGCGGCGTCCTCGGCGTGATCCCCGGCGTCGTTGGGACGCTCCAGGCAGTCGAGACCCTCAAGCTCATTCTTGGCCTCGGCGAGCCGCTCATCGGAACCCTCCTCATCTACGACGCCCTCGACCAGAGCTCGAACCGCGTCTCCGTCGCCAAGTCCGGAGAGTGCCCGGTCTGCGGCAAGAAGCCGACGATCACGAGCCTCATCGACTACGACGAGTTCTGCGGCGTCCCCGGGCACGGCGCCGTCCCGCGCATCGTCCTCGGCGAGGAGTGGGAGATCTCACCGCGCGAGCTGAAGGAGCACGTCGACCAAGGCGACAAGGTTCGGATCATCGACGTCCGCGAGACCGGCGAGTGGGACATGGTTCAGATCCCCGGCTCCGAGTGCATCCCGCTGCGAAGGCTCGAGGAGCAGATGAAGGAACTTCCCCGCGACACGGACATCGTCCTCGTCTGCCGCGTCGGCGTCCGCTCCGCTCGCGCCCTCGACCTGCTCCGGGAGGCGGGGTTCAAGCGACTCAAGAACCTCCGCGGCGGCATCCTCGCGTGGGCGAAAGACGTCGATCCAACGATGCCCACGTACTGAGAACGCCCTGCCCTTTCCAGCTTCAACCCGCCCTCATACGCCTCGGCCTCCTGCGCTTTCGAGCGGGGTGTTGACTCCTGCTAGGCTAATAGAGTATTACTATCGCAGCTCGCCGGGCGAGCGGGAGGAAGCTCGATGCCCACCGTCAAGATTCGCACGAACCGCCAGGTCACCGTTCCAAAGGTCATCTTCGATGACCTCGGGCTCAAGGAAGGCGACTTCGTCGAAGTGGACCGCCACGGCAGCGACATCGTCATTCGCCCGAAGCGCCTCGTCGATCTCGACGATACGCTGAGCCCCGAAGAGGAAGAACTGGTCGAGCAGGGCTTCCGACAGCTCAAGCGTGGCGACTCTGTCGCCTGGAGCGAGCTGAAGAATGAGCTGGGCGTGTAGCCTCTCGCGACAAGCAGCAAAGCAGCTGCGTGGCCTCCCGCGGGAGCGGCGGGCGCAGCTCGCACAGGCAATCAACGACATGGAACGCGATCCCACTTCCGGCGACGTTCGCCCCATCAAGAGCGGCAAGCTCAAGGGTGCACTGCGCAAACGCGTAGGTCCGTGCCGAATCGTCTACTCCGTTGATCCAAGTTCTGAGCAGGTCGACATTGCCGCGATTCTGACCCGCAGCGGGACGACGTACCGCTAGTACCGAAGACCGCCCCCGCAGCCTTGCGAAGGACGCTCAGTCAGCGCACCGATGGGAGTAGCGCCGATATGTCGTATGCCTGCCGTGCCCATGGCCTGGCCCCAGGAAACCTGTCAACTGAAGACTTGACCCCAGCGCCTCAGACCTCCGTTTGCGTGGATCCATGGTCCTCGAGCGATGGAGCAGCTGGCCAGGCTGCGCGAGCAGATTGCCGACTTGGTCGAGTGAGGTGCCGCCACGACATCCTGCCCTCTCGCAGAACCGCACCCCGAGAAGCAGGCGACGGGGGACACCTAGACCAAGCCGGCGTTCCGTTCCTCGTAATGCTTGCGGAACAGGTCCGGAGACGCCTCCATGAGCGGGAGCGCAGAGTCGTAGTAGTTGGAGAGAACGATAGGCATGTGTCCCGTCGAGGGGTGGTAGCTGACGAACGCCACGCCGCCGGGGAAGCCGTCGTGGCCGACCCATCCCGGGCCGGCGAAGCAATCGCCAATCTGGAAGCCATACCCGTACTTGGGAGTGAGCGCCTTCGCGCGCTTAGTGACCGCTCTCGGGATCTGCCTACTGCTTCCTCAGCTTCCCGTCTTCGAGAGCACGTGCGACTGACCGGAACGCGATATCAGGCCAACGGCTGCCTACCCGCCTCTGCCCACATGCTACATGCTACATGCCACAGGCCACGTGCCATATCACCTGAGAGCTAGCTCCCCTCATGCCTCCGCCTCGTGCGGCACTTCGACGAACCGCACGTCGGCCTTGGCAATGCGTTCGTACATGGTGATCAGCCGACGGTGTGGAGCCCAGTTCACGAGGAACATGGCGAGTGCCTCCCACAACGCGACCCACGCCGCAATCGTCAATCCTTCGGCGACGACCTTGCCGAGGACAACCTCGCGCACGGAAGGTCGAGCGTTCACCCACACGGATGCGGTGAGAATCGCGACTCCGACTACGAACAGGACGAGCGAAGTCCGCATCAGGCGTCGAAGGTCGCGGGCTTCGAGCTCCTTCAGGTAGAGGAAGTAGTTGTGAAGGCTCGTCTGGACGCGGCAAACGACGGGCTCGTTCACCGGCGCGGCGAGGCTCACCTGGACGAGAAACGGCTCCTTGCCGATCTCACGCACGGAGTCGATGATGTACTCGACAAGTCCCTGGTCCAGTTCCTTCTTGAGGTAGGGAGCATGCTTGTCGAAGTCATCGTACAAGTCGGCGATCCGCGCTGCGGCGATGTCGATGATCACTTCGCCATCGTTCGTGCGCGAGTAGCGCTCGAGGATTCGCTTCCTCATTCTCAGGATCCCTCCGCCGCCTCGCCTACTCGTCCTTCAGCTTCTCGTCGACGATGTCGAGGACGATCGAGCGGAAGGTGACGTCGAACCAGCTTTGGAACGTGGCCAGGTCGCGGATCTTCGGCCACTGCGCCTCATCCGTCGACCAGGCGGCAAGCTCCTCCTCGAAGATGATGTCGAAGCAGAGGGCGATGAGATCGTCGGGTCCCTGGTCGTCCGCGAGCTCGGGGAGGAGGTAGGCGATCCCGTCCTCGTTCAGCTCGGCCAGAGTCAGCTCCGCCGGCTCGGGAAGAGACTTCAGCCAGTCGTGGTATGGCTTCTTCGCTGTCACAATCGCAATGCTTCGGTTCAGCATGGTGGGCTCCTTGGAAAGCGGCTCGTAGCTTGTGGATTGTATCGCGGCTCGGGGTTCGGAGTGAGCGACGGGTTCGTCGAGTTCGTTGAGTTCGTTGGGTTCTTTGGGTTCTTTGGGTTCGTTGAGTCCGCTGGGCCCGTCGAGTTCGTTGGGTTCCTTGGGCTCGTTGAGCTGAATCGCGAACGATGGACCGCGGGTCATGCACGCTTTCGGAACTCAGCAAACCCTACGAACGATCCGCCCGACGATGAATGCCGTGCGAACCCAACGAACTCCATGAACTCAGCGAACCCTACGAATGGTTCTACGAGCCACGAACTCGTTCGAAGAGCACGGGCGCCCCGGTTCGCGAGCCTGAGTCCCGACCTATCCCCTCAGACAGCGACTCTTATACCACCCGCTTGGGCCCGATCTGATCTCAGATCGCTTGTCCCGGGGCGCCGGTGGAATCCGGGCCAATCTAGCACGTTGGTAAGCAGATGTCAAGTTTTGGCTATTGTAGGTGATCTATATCGCCCCTAGATGTCCCTTTGCAAGCACTTGCCTGTCTTCGCCGACGTATGTCGCTCTTTGTATAGTGACATTCGGAACCATGCCGAAGAAGTACTACCGCATCGTGTCGAAGGGGGATGCTGTCCGGCGCGCACGCATCGTCGCCGGCCTGACGTCGGCGGATTGCGCCGACGCGGTCGGCGTTTCCCGGCCGATGCTCTCCTCGATCGAGAACGGCGCGGGTACGAGTGTCACGACGGCTCACAAGATCTCCGCCGCGGTCGGGAAGGCGTTTGAGGAGCTGTTGTAGCAAGTAGCCTGTGGGAAGGCAGTTCGCAGTTCGCGGCGACTCGGCGCGCTTCGTTGCCGAGCAGCTCGGGAGTTGGGCTGCTCAGCGTTCTTCGTTGCCGAGCAGCTCGGGAGTTCGGCAGCGTGCAACTACAGCCGACACGCTGCCGAACTCCTTCCCCGATGAGCGCGATGCAGGGCGCAACTCCTGGTCCATGGTCCGTGGTCAAGGAGCGCAAGCGGGTTCGTTGAGTTCCTTGGGTTCTTCGAGTTCGTTGAGTTCCGACGGCACGTAGCTCGTGGCACGTGGGAGCCAGCCGGCCTGCGTCCGATGCGCTCCCGTATGCCTCGCGGATCGGGCTACTGGGCGTTCTCCCCAGTCGAAGCAGGATCGAGATAGTCGACGAAGGTGTCCACTAGCGCGTCGAGGAACGCTTTGAATTCGTCGGGGCCGACGGTGACGGAGTACTTGCCCTTGTCGATCTCCTGACGCAGCGCGGTCAAGCGAGGGCTCTGAACGCCTGCTTCTTCGAGGATTCCTTCCGTCTTGCGATCCGGCGCTTTCGGGGTCTCGTTCGGCACGCCCACGCTGACCAACAGAATCGGCTCGACGGTCTCGGGGAGCTTGAGCAGCCGGGCGACGGCCTTGCGGGTGAACGAGGCCACCGTGCAGGTGCCGAGGCCTTCAGCGTACGCGGCCAAAAGCAGGTTCTGCGCCGCCATCGCGGCGTCGCACGGCGCGAGCAGAACCTCTCCGAGCGTGCTGCCCTTGGCACGCGCGTCGGCCAGATCCTGACAAACAGCAACCACGACGCCGGGTTCTCCGATGAGGCCGGGACTGACGGTCTTCAGCCTGGCAATCCTGGCAGGTTCGGTCACGATGACGAAGCGCCACGTCTGCGCATTCCCGCCCGACGGGGCCCAAGTCGCGGCTTCGATGATCCGCTTGAGAACGGCTCGATCGATCGGCGCAGCGCCGAAGCGCCGGACGCTTCTTCTCCCGCGGATTGCGGCGTACAGGTCCATGTCTACCTCGCTTCCGGTTCAGTATAGCGTTCGCGACGGGACGGGGTTCGTTGAGTTCATTGAGTTCATTGAGTTCGTTGAGTTCGTTGGGTTCTTTTGGTTCTTTGGGTTCCTTGAGTTCGCCGGATTCGGAGAGTCCGCTCGCTCGGCCGAGATCAGCCTGGTGGGCAGTCAACCCAATGAACCCTAAGAACTCAACACACCCAACGAATGGTTCTATGAACCACGGACCGCCCGAACCCAATGAACTCAATGAACCCAACGAACTTGTCAGTCGCCTACGAACCGCTTCCGAGGAGCGTTTGGGCAATGCGAAGATAGAGGTCGGCAGCGCGGATAATGTCGGCGACGGCGACGTGGTCGTTGGGGCCGTGGGCGTTGGCGATGTCGCCGGGGCCGAGGATGACGGTCTCGATGCCGTTTGAGGCAAGGTGGGCTCCGTCGGTCCAGTAGGTGACGCCGACGGGCTCGCCGGGGAGTCCGGCGTCGCGGCACGCGGCGGCGCACGCCTGTGCAAGCTTGGAGGCGGGCGGGGTTCCGAGCGCGACGTGGGGCACGATCGACGTTCGGTCCATCTCGACGACGTCGTACGTCAACCCATCGACGTTGTCGCAGATGGAGGCGACAAGCTCGCAGACTTCAGCCAGAGCGTCCGTCTCACCGGGCAAGGTGCGGCGATCGACGTCGAGCTCGCAGCGTTCGGCGACGATGTTGGGCTCCGTGCCGCCGCAGATCCTGCCGACGCTGACGGTGGATGCGCCGAGAAGCGGGTACGTGCGCTTGGCGATGCGCGGACGCAGCTCATCTTCAAGTGCGGCGAGAATCCTCGCGCCGTACGACGTAGCGCTGACGCCCTTCTCGGGACAGCTTCCGTGCGCGCCGCGGCCGACGAGCGTGATCCGGATGAAGCACGCGCCCTTGTGGGCGATCGCGGCGCGCAGGCACGTTGGCTCGCCGACGACGGCATAGTCGGCATTGAGGCCGGACTCCACGAGCCGTTTCACCCCGAGCGATCCGGTCTCCTCATCGACGGTCCCGCCGAAGATGAGCGAACCGCACAGCGGAGCGCAGCTCCGCCCTAGGCCGTCCGCAGACGGCCCGCACGCACCTCCACCCAGCTTGGAACCTGGTGATCCGCAAGTTGAGGCTCCGTGACGTGAGTCGCGGCGCGGTTCACCCTTGGCGTACGCCGCAAGGACGCAGTCCATGGCCGGTCCACCACCAGGAGTTGCCGTCGTCGCGTCAGGCAACTTCCGAGCGGCCTGGCTGCGATGCACCGCCGCTAGAACGCAGCACATCGCTGCCACGGCGCCCTTCATATCGCACGCGCCGCGCCCCCAGAGGACGCCGTCTTCGATTCGCGGCGCGAAGGCATCGCGCATCGCGCCGGCAGGGACAGTGTCAATGTGCCCATTCAGCAACAGCGTCCGGCCAAGTACCGCCTCGTCCAAAGCAGGGTGGCTGAGCCACAGGCGGGCGATGACGTTCGAGCGGCCGTCGGCGGCGGGGACGAGGTCGGCCTCGATTCCTCGCTCGCGGAACCAGTCGACGAGGAACCGGCCGATCGCGGCCTCGCGACCTGGGGCGTCCCTGTGGCTCTCGATCGCAATGAGGTCGCACGCGAGGCGCACGACCTCCTTCGGATCAATTGTGATGTGCGTCACACTCGGAGCCTCGGGCTCACTTCTTCCCGCCCGTGGGGGAGAGCTTGACCATCTTGCCCTGGTCGAACGCCTCCTGCGCCATCTCGCGCAGTCGGAACTTCTGGATCTTGCCAGACTGAGTCATCGGAAGCTCGTTCACGGCGACGATGTAGCGCGGCACTTTGAAGTTCGCAATCTCCTTCGCACAGTAGTCGACGAGCTCCTGCGGGTCGATCTTCACGCCCTGCTTCGGGATCACGTAGACGGCGGCGACTTCGCCGAACACCGGGTCGGGGACGCCGATGACGGAGACATTGAGGACCTTCGGGTGGGTGAACAGGTACTCCTCAATCTCGGCGGGGTACACGTTGAACCCGCCGGTGATCAGCATGTCCTTCTTCCGCCCGACGATCTTCACGTACCCCTCGGCGTCGATCGTCGCGAGGTCGCCGGAGTAGAGCCAGCCGTCCTTGTCGATCACTTCGACCGTCTTGTCGGGCATCTTGTAGTAGCCGAGCATCACGTTGTAGCCCCGGCAGGCGAGGTCGCCGGTTTCTCCCGTCGGCACGGACTTCCAGTCGTCGTCGGCAACCTTGACTTCGATGCCCTCGAGGGCGCGGCCGACGGTCTCGACGCGGCGCTCCATCGGGTCGTCGAAGCGGGTCATCGTGATCACCGGCGACGCCTCGGTGAGGCCGTAGGCGATCGACACGTTGCAGTGCATCTCGTTCATCGTCCCACGCATGACTTCAACCGGGCACGGAGCGCCGGCCATGATCCCGGTGCGCAGGGTCGAGATGTTGTACTTCCCGCCGCCCGGCTTGCCCTTCCGGTTCTCCTCGAGCTCGAGGACGAACATCGTGGGGACGCCGTAGAGGACGGACACGCCGAACCGCTCGACGAGCTCGAGCGCCTCGTTCGCCTTGAAAACCTGCATCGGCACGATGCTCGCGCCCCACGTGATGGCCCCGGCGATCCCCATGACGCAACCGAAGCAGTGGAAGAACGGGACCGCAAGCAAGAACACGTCCTTTTCGGTCGCGTGCAGAACCTCGGTGACTTGCTCGCCGTTGTGCCCGATGTTGTGGTGCGACAGCATGGCGCCCTTCGGGTTCCCCGTCGTCCCAGAGGTGTAGAGGATGAAGACGTTGTCCTCCGGCTTGCACAAGGCCTCGCGCTTCGCGAGCTTCCCATCGGCGAGGCCGCGAGCGCCGCTCGCCATGACGTCGCCGATCCGATGCATGTTCTTGCCCGTCTTGCCGACGATGACGACGTGCTTCAGGTTAGGGAGCTTCGGGCGGATCTCGTCGATCATCGTGAGGTAGTCGATGCCGACGAACGCGTCGACGGCGAACAACGTCGTCGCCTCCGAGTTCCCGAGGATGTACTCGACCTCGTGGGTCTTGTAGCGGGTGTTCATCGGCACGACCACGGCGCCGATCCGGGCGATGGCGAAGTACGCGACGATCCACTCAGGGATGTTGGGCATCCAGAGCCCGACCTTCTCGCCCTTCCCGACGCCGAGGTCGACGAGCCCGCGCGCAAGCTTGTCGACCTTCTCGGAGAGCTCGGCGTAGGTGAGGGTCGCGCCGCTCGGATCGAGGATCGCGGGGCGCTTCGGGAACTTGGTGGACGTGTCTCGCAGGACTTGGGACAGCGTTTTCATCGATTCACCTCGTGATCGGCTTTCTGTGACGACATCGGATGGGATTATCGGGGGCCCGAATCCACGCCGCAAACCGATCGGGAAGGGGTCAGCGGAAGAGGCTCCGCGGGCCTCCTGTCCCCTCTTCGGGAGATCGCCGCGGCGCTTTCTGCGAGGGATGCATCTCCTGATCTCCGGTAGAATCATGAGTTACCCAAGGAGGGTCTCCGATGGACGCACGCTATGGGCGCTATCTCGACGTCGATCTCTCATCCGGCGCCATCCGGGACTACGCCGTCCCCGAGGCGTGGTCGCGTCTTCACCTTGGCGGGAAGGGGGTCGCGGCTCGCATCCTCCTCGAGGAGCTTCCGATCCGGGTCGATCCGCTCGGCCCGGAGAACGTGATCGCCTTCGCGACGGGTCCGTTGCAGGGGACGGGCGTCGTCGGAGCCGGGCGCCACGCTGTGCTCGCCGTCTCGCCGAAGACAGGGTGGGTCGCCGACTCGTACGCAGGCGGCCACTTCGGCCATGAGCTCGGCCGCTCCGGCTACGACGGGGTCCTCGTCCGCGGCCGCTCGCCGCACCCGGTCTACCTCACGCTCATCGACGGGGTCGCCGCGCTTCACGCGGCCGATGACCTCTGGGGCTCGGGAACGGGCGAAACGGAGATTGCCCTCCAGGAGCGCCATCCTCACTCGCGCGTCAGCTCGATCGGCATCGCCGGGGAGTCGCTCGTCTCCCAGGCGTGCATCATCAACGACCGGACGCGTTCCGCAGGCCGCCCGGGCCTCGGCGCCGTCATGGGTTCGAAGCTCTTGAAGGCGATCGTCGTCCGCGGGAGCGTCGAGAAGCCCCTTCACGATGCGGCCCGGTTCCGCGCCGAGCGCGCGGAGTACGTGAAGACGTTCCTCACCGAAGGCTCCCAGGAGTTCGGTAAGTACGGCACGGCGTCCGGAGTCCCCTGGCTCTCCGAACAGGGCATTCTCCCCACGCGCAACTTCGCCGAAGGGGTCTTCGAGGGCGCCGACGCGATCAGCGGCGAGCGGATGCACGACACGATCCTCGTCGGCCAGGACACGTGTGCCGGCTGCCCGGTGCGGTGCAAGCGGGTCGTAAAGACGACGTTCGACGGATGCGACGTCTTGCCGGAGTTCGGTGGGCCGGAGTACGAAACGGTAGGAGCGTTCGGGTCGATGTGTCTGAACGCCGACCTCCCTTCGATCGCGCTCGCGAACCAGCTCTGCAACGACTACGGGCTCGACACCATCTCGACCGGCGTCGCCGTCGCCTTCCTCATGGAGGCGAGCGAGAAGGGGCTCATCGACGAAGAGATCGCGTGGGGCGACGCGCACGCGGTCATCTCGGTCGTCCACGCCCTCGCGCGCCGCGAGGGCATCGGGGACCGACTCGCCGACGGACTCGACCTCCTCGCCCGGGACCTCAGCGCCGACTTCGCCATGGCGGTCAAGGGCGCCGAGCTTCCGATGCACGAGCCGCGCGGCAAGCAGGGCCTTGGCCTCTCCTACGCGACGAGCCCGCGCGGCGCGACGCACCTCGAGGGGATGCACGACACGATGCTCGAGCGGGAGACCCCGTGCCCCGAGCTTGGAGTCACCCGAAGCTACGATCGGTTCACGCTCCTCGACAAGATCGCTCCGGCTGTCGCCTTCGAGGACTTGCGATCGTTCACGAACTCGCTCGTCCTCTGCTGCTTCACGACGAACGAGGTCGGATCGTCCTACAACTTCCCGGCCATCCGGTCGCTCCTCGAGGCCGCCACGGGACTCGTCGTAAGCGCCGAAGAGATGCTTCGGATCGGAGCGCGCAACTACGCGCTCCTCCGGCTCCTCTCCGGCCGTGCCGGCCACGTGATGGAGGCTGACGAGCTGCCACGACGCTTTGCCGAGCCGCTTCCGGGCGGCGCGAGCGCCGGCCATCCCATCACGGCGGAGACGATGGCCGAGGCCGTCGCCGCCTACTACCGCGCGCGGGGCTACGACCGGCACGGACCGACGGACGCGACGCTCCGACGCCTCGGCCTCGCGGATTGCGCCGGTCGAATGCCGAGGACGGCGTCATGATCCCCGTCATCTCCTTCATCGGCCACCAGGACAGCGGGAAGACTCGCCTGTTGGTCGAGATCATCCCACTTCTCGTCGAGCGCGGGTACCGAGTCGGAGCTGTCAAGCACGCTCCACACCTGGACGACGTCGACCGTCCCAATTCGGACAGCGAACAGCACCTCGCCGCCGGCGCAAGCCGGGTCCTCCTGCGCGGCGAGCGCGTCTCGTCGCTCACGTGGGAACACGAAGACAGCGAGCTACTTGGCGACATTGAACGTCTATTCGCCGGATGCGACGTCATCCTCGCCGAGGGGTTCAAGCACGGCCCGTGGCCGAAGATCGAGGTCTTCCGCCGCGGCCGCGACCTACGCCGAGAACCGCTGGCCGGGGAGATCGACGTCGTCGCCGTCGTCACGAGCGAGCACGTCGCCGTTCCCGACGGAGTTTCCGTCATCTCCCTGCGCGACCGCGAAGCGATCCTCGGACTCCTCGAGGAGCTCATCGCCGCACCGGCCTAGGCCGGAATTGCGTACGGCGAACCCCTCGTGTACCCTCAAACCGCGATGACATCAGCATCGGAAGCACGCAGCCCCGTGGCCGGTCCAGCGACGGCGACCCTCTACCTCGTCCCGCCTCGGTCGGATCGCCGAGTCCTCGGCCGTCGCCTCGCGGCCCCGATGCTCTCCGAGCGCCCAAAGGACCACGCCCTCGCCGAGCGCGGCATTCACCCTGACGTCATCGAGCTCTACGCCGAGGACGGGAAAGAGAAGATCAGCATCGACCAGGTTCGCGAGGCGATCCGCGCCGCGCAGTTCACGCCCGTGGAGAGCGATCGCAAGGTGTGTCTTGTCCCGCGGGCCGAGAGCCTGACCGTTGAAGCCGCCAACGGACTCCTGAAGACGCTCGAGGAACCGCCGCGGGGGATGGTCTTCGCGCTCCTCGCGGAGCATGCCGGCGACCTGTTGCCGACGATCGTGTCACGCAGCCGCATCGTCCGCATCCCGCCCGAGGAGCGAGAAGCCCGCACGGAGCGCCTGACGGCTTGCGGCTACTCCGCCGCTCAGGCCCCATGGCTGTCGCGGGTCGCCGACCGCCCAGGCGACCTCGACCGGTTCCTGGAGACGCACGTGGATGTGTCGGGGGCGCTGGCCGCTGCGGCCGCGCAAACCGCAGCGGCGGCCGTCGACGATCTCCTTGCCTTCGCGCTTGGCGACGACCCGATCCTGCGGCGCGGGGCCCTGAGGCAGATTGTGATCCGCGCCGTGGCCCTCGACCCCCACCTCTTCACGGCCGGCGTCGCGCTCCTCGCCGCTCAGGAACGCACGACCCTCTTCCTCTTCCTGCAGGAGCTGCAGTCCGCGTCGTTCGACCTCCTCCGAGACGCGATCGCCGCGGCCGAGCGGGGAGAGCCGACGTCGGAGCCTCTCAGCACGGACGCCCTGGAACGGACGTGCGTGGCCGTAGACCGCGCGCATCGCTCGCTCTATGCTTTTGCACCGACGGAGGGAGTCCTCCTGTCGCTTCTCTTCGCCGTCGGAGGAGTCGTCCATGCCGAATGACCGGATCGTTTTCGTGCGGATCCTCGACCTCGAGCGCGAGGCCGCCTACTTCAACGCGGAGGAGCTGCCGCTCCACGTCGGCGACTCCTGCGTCGTCGAACACAACGGGCTCCATCTCGGAACGGTCGCCGAGGAGGTCCCAGCGGGCGAGGAGCTATCCGGCCAGCTCGAACGCGTCGTTCGCGTAGCCACCGACGCGGATCTCGACGCGCACCGCTACAACCAAGCCGACGCGGAGCGGACCGTCGCGGCGACCCGCGAAGCGGTCGCCCACCACGATCTCCCGATGCACCTCGTCGCGGCGGAGTACACGCTCGACCGCAAGCAGCTGCGCATCTACTTCACAGCACCGCATCGCGTCGACTTCCGAAACCTCCTCCGCGACCTAGCCAGTCGGTTCAACACACGCATCGAGCTTCGCCAGATGGGTGCGCGCGATGAGGCGCGGCTGCGCGGCGGCGTCGGCCGCTGCGGCATCGAGATCTGCTGCCACCGTTTCCTCCGCGAGCCGAAACCCGTGCCCATGGATCTTGCCTACGACCAGGAGTTGTTCGTATCCCCGGAGCGGATTACGGGAGCCTGCGGTCGCTTGATGTGCTGCCTCGCCTACGAGCATGAGATGTACCTCGCCGAGCTGGCACGGCTTCCGAAGCTTGGCGCTCAGGTGGCCGTCGGCGAGAAGCAGGGCAAAGTGATCTCTCACAGCATCTTCCGCCAGACGGTGACGATTCTGACGGAGGACCGGGAGCGGATCGAAGCTACGGTCGATGAGATCGAGGTTCTTCAACCGGGGAAGAAGCGGAAGCACTGACCCTTCCCCCGCTGGCCTCGACGTCGGCCAGCTCCGCGGGAGACAACAGAACGCGGACCCTCGCTCCCTCGTCGGTGTACTCCAGCGAGCGGACCCGGTGCGGGTCGCGCAGACTCGCGAACCGTCCGAGCGTCGCGTACGGAACGAGGACCTCGACCTCCCGGTCCGCTGGGTAGAGGATGTCGGCGATGGCCGCGAGCAGCTCCTGGATGTGGACATCGTCTCTCGCCGAGATCCGCACGCCGGGAAGGTCGCGCTCGGCGCCCTCCGGGCAGAGATCGATCTTGTTCAGCGCACTCAGGACGGGCGGTCGGACGTCGCCGCCTCGGAAGACCTCTCGCTCCAGGGTGTCGAGGACGGACCGGTAATCCTCGTTCCACGTCGGCCGAGCGATGTCGACGATGTGGACGACGAGGTCGGCATACCGAACGGCCTCGAGCGTCGCCGCGAACGCGGGAACGAGATGGTGTGGAAGGTCGCGGATGAACCCGACGGTGTCGATGAACAGCGCCTCGCGCCCCTCCGGAAGCGGGCCCCGTCGGACCATCGTGTCGAGCGTCGCGAACAGCTTGTCCTCAACGAAGCTGTCCGCGCTCGTCAGCCGATTGAGGAGCGTCGACTTGCCGCTGTTCGTGTACCCAACAAGGGCCACCTGGGGCAGGTCCCCGTGCGAACGAAGCTTCCGCCGTGTCGAGCGCTCCTCTGCTACTTGGCGCAACCGCCGCTCGAGCGCGTGAATCCGTCGCGTGATCTTGTTGCGGTCGATCTCGAGCTGCGTCTCGCCCGGCCCGCGCGTGCCGATCCCGCCACCCGTCTGTGTCAACGCCTGTCCCCACCCGCGTAGGCGAGGAAGCCGATATCGCAGCTGGGCAAGCTCAACCTGAAGCTTTGCCTCTTTGGAGGCGGCGCGCTGGGCGAAGATGTCCAGGATGAGCTGGGTGCGGTCGATAACCTTGCGGCCGAGGGCGTCCTCGAGGTTGCGGGTCTGGCTCGCGCGGAGTTCGTCGTTGAAGATGACCGCGTCGGCGCCGAGCTCGTCGCACGCCGCCAGGATCTCCTCCACCTTGCCCTTGCCAACAAAGGTTGCAGGATCGGGGCGTGCCCGCTTCTGTACCAAGGTCGCCAGGGTGACAATCCCGGCTGTGTCGGTCAAGGCCTCGAGCTCGTCGAGCAGACCCTCGCCGGCGTGGCCGTGATCGATGCCGACGAGCACGGCGCGCTCGTTCCCGTATACACGCGCGCGAGTCCCCAGTCGGTCTTCGACAAGCGGGCGGCGCAGTTCGTCCGGTTCAGGTGCTTTGTCGCTCAATCTTCGCTCCCAGAAGCTGCAGCTTCTCTGTCAGGCGCTCGTAGCCCCGATCGATGTGCTCGAGTCCGCCTAGGGTTGTCGTCCCGTCGGCGGCAAGCGCGGCGAGGACCAGCGCGGCGCCGGCGCGGATGTCGGGCGCTTCGATCGTCCTCGCCCGCAGTCGATCCACCCCGTTGATCGTCGCCGTCCTCCCGTCCACCGCAATCTGCGCGCCCATCGCGCGCAGCGGATCCACGTACGTGAACCGGCTCTCGAACACCGTTTCCGCGACCCGGCTCGTTCCGCTTGCGACGGTCAGGAGCGCCGCGAACGGGGGATGAAGGTCGGTCGGGAACCCCGGGTGCGGCGCGGTCTCGATCGTCGTTCCGCGAAGCGGCCCGCTCGCTGACACGGTAACGCTTCGCCCGTCCTCTTGCACGTCGACCCCGACCCGTCGCAGCGCGTCGGAGAGCGGTCCCAGATCGTCCGGGTCGACGTCATCGGCGGTCGCTTCGCCTCGAGCGATCGCCGCTGCGAGGAGCATCGTTCCCGCCTCCATGCGGTCGGGGATCAGCGTGTGCTCGGCGGCGTGAAGCCGCGACGTCGCGACCCGAATCGTGCGCCCTTCGACCGCGATCTCCGCTCCCATGGCGCGGAGCAGCTTGACGAGGTCGAGCACCTCCGGCTCGACGGCGGCGTTCGCAATCTCCGTAACGCCCTCGGCGAGGGTCGCGGTCATCACCAGCTGCTCCGTCGCTCCAACGGACGGAAACGCCAGCTCGATCCGCGCGCCGCGCAGCCGGTCAGCCGAAACGTCCACGACTCCATCATGCTCATCGATCCGTGCTCCGAGCGTCTCCAGACCTCGTAGATGCAGGTCGACGGGACGCGCGCCGATCGCGCAGCCTCCCGGCAGCGGCACGCGGGCTCGCCCGAGTCGTGCGAGAAGGGGGCCGAGAACGAGAAACGAGGCGCGCATCTTCCGCACCGAGTACGGGTTCGCCTCTCCCGACAGCGGACCGTCGCCGGAGATGACGACACTGCCTTCGTTTCGGACGACGCGCTTGCCGAGCGCGCCAAGCGTGTACAGGATCGTGCTCACGTCGCGAAGCTGAGGGACTCGGCGCAGGATGATCGGCTCGTCCGTGAGCAGCGCGGCGACGCAGGCCGGAAGAGCCGCGTTCTTCGCCCCTTCGATCGCAATGCGCCCCGACAGGCGCTGCCCCCCCTCGATGATCAGCGCGTCCATAGATAGGCTAGGGTAGGTAGCGCATCGGATCGACTGGGAACTCGCCGTTCCGCATCTCGAAGTGGAGGTGCGGCCCCGAGGAGATCCCCGTGTTTCCTGACAGCGCCACCCGTTGACCGGCCTCGACGTACTGCCCCACGTAGACGAGCGAACTGCTCAAGTGGCCGTAGAGCGAGTACCACTTGCTCGCGTGCTCGATGATCAGGACATTCCCGTACCCCGGCTGTTCACCGTAGAAGTAGACCCTGCCAGGTGCCGACGCGTGAACGACCGTCCCCTCCGGGACGTCGATGTCAATCCCGTCGTGGTGCTGCTTCTGCTTCAGAACCTCGTGAACGCGCCAACCGAACCCCGAGACCACCTTGCCCTCAACCGGCCAGATGTAGTCCGACCGGATTCCCTTCGACAAGTCACTCACCGCGTCCCAGAGCGCCGACGTCCCTCCCGGGATCACGATCCGGCTCCCCGCATAGATCGTCGACCCCGTGGTCAGCCCGTTCGCCGCCGTCAGCTTCCCGACCGGCGCGGAGTAGGTGAGCGAGATGTCGGTCAGCGTCTGCCCCGACTTGATCGTGTGCACGACCCCGGCACGCGACGCGTAGAGGACCTGTCCCACTTCGAGCGATTCGCCTTCGTATAGATGGTTGCTTGCCCGCAGGATGGCGGGGCTGACGCCGAGCGCCGTGGCGACGCTCGACACGGTGTCTCCCTTCTTCACGGTCTGGGAGACGATCGAGCCGCTCGCTGCCGAGGAGCCCGTCGACGCGGGCTTCGTCGTCTTGCTTCCCGAGGTCGACGGTGCGGTTGCGGTCGTGCCGCTCGCGGGATTCGCCGCCGGTGTACTCGTGGCGGACGACGTCGACGCCGCGGTCGGAGCCGATGCCGCAGGCTTCGCCGGGGCCGGGGCGGAGCTCGCCGCGGGCGCTGTCCCGCTCGCGGGTTTCGTCGAGGACGTCCCACTCGGGGAGAGGATTTGGTTGACTGCGGCGTCGACGCTCGTCGATGCCGGGGTAGCCAGCGCGGCGGCGGCCTGATCGCTCGGATTCTCGGAGGAGACCGCAAGGTCACCCTGGGGCTCTTGCGTGCCCCCCGAGCGCAACAAGAGAATGGGGATGGCGATACAAGCGGCAACGACGAGAAGGGCGATCAGGACACGATCCTTGCGGATCGGCTTTCTAGACGAGGTTCCGTACCTGGGCCGGTTAGTCACCCTTCATCAGCTCGAGGAACTGCTCGTTGTCCCTCGTCGCCTCCATCTTCGCCTTGATGAACTGCATCGCTGCCTGCAGGTCGTTCAACTCGCTGATCATCTTACGGAGAATCCATACGCGCTTCAATTCCTTCTCGGCGAGAAGCAACTCTTCTTTGCGCGTGCCGCTCTGCTCGATGTCGATCGCCGGGAAGATGCGGCGGTTCTGAAGATCGCGGTTCAGGACGAGCTCCATGTTCCCCGTCCCCTTGAACTCCTCAAACACGACCTGGTCGAGCTTGCTCCCCGTGTCGACGAGGGCCGTGGCGATGATCGTGAGGCTTCCTCCCTCCTCGATGTTCCGCGCCGCTCCGAAGAACTCCTTCGGCTTGTAGAGCGCCGTCGGGTCCATTCCGCCCGACAACAGCTTCCCGGACGCCGGGATCGAGAGGTTGTAGGCACGAGCGAGCCGGGTGATCGAATCCATCAGGATCACGACGTCGTGCCCCAGCTCGACGAGTCGCTTCGCGCGGTCCGTCACCAGCTCCGCGATCCGCGTGTGGTGCTTCGGCTCCTGGTCGAACGTCGCCGCGACGACCTCGCCGTTCTTGATCGACCGCGTGAAGTCCGTGACTTCCTCCGGACGCTCGTCGACGAGGAGGACGAACAGCTTGATGTCAGGATAGTTGGCGTTGATCCCGTTCGCGATCTTCTTGAGCAGCGTCGTCTTCCCCGCCTTTGGAGGGGACACGATCAGTCCGCGCTGCCCTTTGCCGATCGGGCAGAACAGGTCGATCATCCGGGTCGAGATCTCCTCCGGATCGTGCTCCAGCTTGAGGTGCTGATTCGGGTGCAGGGGCGTCAGCTCCTGGAACTGCACGCGGCGGCGAGAGTCCTCCGGATCGCCCCCGTTCACGGAGTCCGCCTTCAGGAGCGCGAAGTATCGCTCGTCGTTCTTGGGTCCGCGGATCGGGCCGGACACGAGATCGCCGTCCCGGAGTGCGAACCGCTTGATCTGCGAAGGCGACACGTAGATGTCGGCCTTCCCGGGAAGGCAGCTGTCGCTTCGGAGAAAGCCATACCCGTCCGGGTGAAGCTCCAGGATGCCGTCGATGAACTGAAGATCCTTGTTCCGCGCGAGGTGGGCCATCACCATGCGCGTGAGGTCGTCCTTCCCGATTTGCCTGGAGTTCTTGATGTCGATCGTCTCGGCGAACTGCTCCAGCTCGTCGATCGTCTTCCGTCGCAGTTCTCGGATTTCCATGCCCGCTCACCTCAAATCGTCTGTCGTCAGTTCGCCATGTCGAGGGAGGTCGAGGTCGAAGGCACAAGCCCGACCCTCAGTGTATTTCGCCGCCCGCTCGATCTTCGAGTTTGCCTACCCGCGTCGCGTGCCGCCCTCCCTCGAACGGCGCCGCGAGCCACACGCGCACGATGTGCTCGGCGAGTCCCGCCCCGAGAACCCGACCTCCCAGACAGAGGACGTTCGCGTCGTTGTGCCGTCGGCTCAGCTCCGCCGAGAACGATTCCGTGCACGTCGCCGCGCGAATCCCAGGGTACTTCCCCGCCGCCATCGCCATCCCGATGCCGGTTCCGCAGATCAGAATCCCTCGATCCGCCTCGCCGTGCCGAATCAGCTTCACGACAGCGCGAGCAACGTCCGGGTAGTCCACGGGGTCCGAGGAGGTAGTCCCAACGTCGACCACCGTGTGCCCCTCGAGGGCTCGTGCCATGAGGTGGGCCTTCAGCTCCACCCCCGCGTGGTCCGCTCCGATCGCGATCTTCATCCTAGAGCCTCTTAAACAGCCACTTGATCATGTCGCCGTACATCCGCAGTCGGTCCGCAATGCCCTTCTTGAACCCGCGCTTCTCCTCTTTCAGAACGTGCGTGACCCCCTCGAGCTTGACGTACGCCTTCTTCCAGCCTTCCCTGGCGGCAAGCTTCGACAGGGCGATCTCGATCCCGAAGTTCATCTCGTGCACGTTCTCGACGTTTTCCTTGGCATGTTCCCACAGGCGCCGCGGGAGAACCCGCTGTCCCGACGCGTAGGGGTTGATCTTCTGCGCCAGGTCCGTGTTCTTGCGGCCGTCGGAGAAGATCCCCACAGCCATGTCCAGATCCTGCTCGACGAAGGCATGGATCAGTCGGTCGACATGCTCCGTCCGGAGACCGACGAGGTCGGCGTCGAGGAAGAGGAACACGTCGTGCTTCGCCGCGGCGACCCCCGCGTCGAGCGCGGCGGCCTTTCCTCGGTTCTCCGGAAGCCGAACGACCCGAACCGGAAAGCGGCTCGCTTCCTCGGCGGTCGAGTCCTCCGAGCCGTCGTCTACGACGATGACCTCGGCGACAAGACGGCTACCGAGTACGGGTTCGAGCACCGCCCCGATCCGTCCGGCCTCGTTGTACGCGGGCACCACCACGGAAATGCTCATCAATTCTTGAGTTATGGATGTGGATGTTAATGCTGATCCGTTTGTCGAGGCCATTCTACCGGCTCGTTCGGCCGATGTCAATTCGCTTGAGACGACCCCTCCTCGCGTTGAGCCCCATGAAACCACGCCGCCGCCTCGCGGACCAGGTCGGCGGCGCTCGCCGTCTCCTCCACGGCAACCGGCAGGGCCTCAGCGAACTTCCTTCCGTATCCCTTGGTTCGGATCCGGTCGTCCGTCACCACGACGACGCCCCGGTCGTGCTGGGTCCGGATGAGGCGCCCCACCCCCTGTCGCAGCCGCAGGACCGCCTGGGGAAGGGCGAGCTCGTAGAACGGCTCCCTTCCCGTTCTCTCGTACCGCTCCGACAGCGCGGCAAACACCGGATCGGTCGGCACGGCAAATGGAAGCCGGGTAACCACCAGGTATTCGAGCTCTTCTCCCGGAAGGTCCACGCCTTCCCAGAAGCTGTCCGCTCCGAGGAGCAGCATCCCGTCCTTCCCGCGGCGGAACCGCTCGACGAGGCTCGTCCGCGGGCCGTCGACCCCTTGAGCGAGAAGCGGGACCACGCCCACCAACCGCTCTCGCACGCGCTGCAGAAGATCGTAGGAAGTGAACAGGACGAGGCCGTTGCGGTGGAGCGCGCCGTGCAGGTTGACAAGCAGTTCGGCCAGCGCGTCGGCGTACGCCTCCGCGTCGCCCAGCACAGCGGGGAACCGGCGCGGCACAAGGATCCTCATCCGCCCTTCATAGGAGAACGGGCTCTCGGCCACCGCCCCCTGGACGTCCGAGAATGCGCCATCCAGGCCGAGCGTGCGGTGCAGGTAGGCGAAGTCCCCTCCCAACGAGAGCGTCGCCGACGTGAGCACAGCCGCTTCCAGATCGGGGTACAGACACTCGGCCAGGATCGGCGCCACGTCGAGCGGCGTGACGTGGAGGGACAGCCGCCCCCCTTCGCGCTCGTACCAGTGGACCGAGTTCTCGCTCGGCTCTCTCGCCAGAACGCCCGCCACGCTTTCCAGTTCCTGGAGCGCCGTGAGGCCGCCTTCTCCCTCACGCGCCAAGTCCTGCTCCTCGCGCACCCGCTCGATGAGGGCCTCGACGCTCACGCCCACCCCCCGCGCCGCAACGCGGAATGCCTCGAGGTCACCCTGCACAGGCGACAGGTCGGGGAGCCGCCCTCGCCGCTCCTCGGAGAGCACCGACTCGACAGAGCGGAAGAGGCGCGACGCTTGGCCGGGTAGAACAGCGGCCGCGTCGCCCGCACGGAGCGCCTCCTCGTCCTCCGGCGCCAGCGGGAGCCGCCCGACCCATCCCCCGCGGCGGTTGCGGGGCGGCGCAAGCTGCTCCACGACGCGCTCGATCATCGACTGCGACAGGCTCGCCGTGAACGCAGACCTCGCCGCGGCTTCGAACGCGTGGGCCTCGTCGATCACGAGGTGGCTGTACTTTCCGAGCACAACCCCGTGCGTCGCGGCGTCGGCGAGAAGCAGAGAGTGGTTGACGACCACGAGATCCGCCTTCCGCGCCCGTCGCCGCCCCTGGATCGAGAAACACCCCTCCATGTGGGGGCAGAAGGCGCCCACACAATGGTGCGGCGAGTCGTAGAGCCGCCCCCACAGCTCGCGTGAGTTCGGGTCGGCGAGGAACGCGCAGTTCTCTTCGATGTCCCCGGTCTCGGTGTCGGACAACCACCGCACGAGCGGAGCCAGCGAGGCCAGCCGGTCCCGCTCCAGGCCGTTCACGAGTTCCTGCAGGAGGATCTCCCACCGCCGGAGACACAGGTAGTTCTCCCGCCCCTTGAGCATCGCGGTCGACACCTCCGGCGCGATTCGCTCCACGAGGAACGGCAAGTCCTCTCGGTAGAGCTGTTCTTGGAGCTGCTTCGTCCGCGTGCACACGACGACCCGCGCTGTCTTGTCATCCCGGAGCTTAAGAATCGCCGGCACCAGGTAGGCGAAGGTCTTGCCCGTCCCCGGACCCGCCTCGACGGACAGCGCGCCACCCGTACGGAAGATCTCCCCCACACGACGCGCCATGTCGAGCTGGCCTGCCCGCACTTCGTACTGCGACAGGGCCGCAGCGACGACCCCGTTGGGCCCGAGGACCTCTTCCGCTCCTCCCACCGCGTCGCTTGGGGGTTCGGCTTTCGGAGGCACCGTCTCCAACTCCTCGGGCGACGCCGAAACCGGGAGAAGCGCAACGAGGAGTCGCGCCAAGGGAGGAGAAAGGAGCTCGGCGAGGAGGGCCACGACGTCGCGATCGAGGACCGGAATCTCCTCAAGGGTGCGGACGAAGATCCGCCCGACCTTCTCCGCCGGCGCCGTGTCCGGCAGCTCGAGGTAGTGGGCAATCGCCGCCATCCCGTGATCGGCCGCACAGGGGAAGACGGCTCGAACGAGCGGCGCGACGTCGAGAGCCTCGCCCGCCCGCTCGCCGTAGCCAACCCGCGGGGCATCGCCCGCCACGCCGGACCCCGACTCGGGCACGCCCTCCACGAACAGGACGCGCTCCCCGGCCGCTACGGCGGCGAATTGCTCAAGGCCGAGCGCCTTCCACGGGAGGCTCATCCGCCGCGGACAGCACCGACCAGCGCCGCCGCCGCCGCACCCTCCACGTGCACCGGCACGAGGTCCCCGACCTGTGCATCGCCGCGGACGACCACCGTCCGATGGTCGTCCATGCGGCCGTAGTGGACGCCGTCTCGCGTCTTCCCCTCGATCAGCACGACGACCTCCTTCCCAACGAAGCGCTGGTTCTCCTCCAGGGCAATCCGCCGCTCCGCGTCAAGGAGGCGCCGAAGCCTTTCTTCCTTCTCCTCCGCCGGCACGTCGTCGGGCTCTAGGGCCGAACGGGTCAGCGGCCGTGGCGAGTACTTGGCCGCATAGATCGAACCGAACCGCATCTCTTCGACCAGCGCGAGGGTGTCCTCGAACTCCGCGTCGGTCTCTCTGGGGTACCCGACGATCATGTCGGTCGTGACGTTGAGTCCAGGCATCGCACGCCTCGCCCCTCCTACGAGTCCCTTGTACCGCTCCCGGGTGTAGCCGCGGTTCATCGCCGCGAGGACGCGGTCGTTCCCCGATTGACACGCCAGATGGAGGTGCCGGCAAACGGTCGGCTCGCTCGCCATGACCGACAGCACGTCGTTCGTCAGGTCGCGTGGGTGCGAGCTCGTGAACCGGACCCGGCCGATCCCTGTATGCGCAACCCGCCGGAGGAGCTCGGCAAAGACACCGTACGACGGCCGATCTCGTCCGTAGGAGTTCACGTTCTGGCCCAGGAGAAGCACCTCCCGATACCCGTCCTCGACGGCCTTCTCGACCTCGCCGACGATCCGCTCCGGCGGACGGCTGCGCATCGGTCCCCGCGCGTACGGCACGATGCAGTAGGAGCAGAAGTTCGAGCAGCCCTCGGTGATCGTGATCATCGCCGACACGGAGGACGCGCGAACGGACGCCGACTCCTCGTGCTCCTCCGCGCCGCCCACGTCGACCGGTCGCTCCCCTGCGCGAGCGACCCGGTCGACCAACGCCGGAATCGCCGAGTGACCCCGCGTCCCGAAGACGAAGTCGACGGCCGTAGACCGTGCCAGCAGCTTCGTGCCATGGACCTGACCGAAGCAGCCACCCACCCCCAGGATGACGGGCCTTCGCCGCTTCTCCTCGACGACGGCGCCCAGCCTCCCGAGAAGCTTCTCCTCGGCCTTCTGGCGCACCATGCACCCGTTGAAGAGAACGACGTCGGCGCCGTCCAGGCGATCGACGAGCTCGTACCCCGCCGCGCGCATCGCGCCGGCCAGCTCCTCCGACTGGTGGAGGTTCATCTGGCAGCCCCAGGTCTCGATGTAGACTCGCTTCGTCATTGTTCGAATCGGCCAACTATATCCAACGGAGCGAGAGTCCATCCAACCGCGTAGGGAACTCGCGAAGCCGATCCGGACATCCGACCTAGCTCGACGATCCGCCTGTCCGGTAAGATCGAGGCGTCATGCTGCGCCGTTGCGATCGCTACATCCTTCGGGAGGCCCTGGGCCCGTTTCTCCTCGCCCTCGCAGGACTCGTTCTGTTCATCCTTCTGAACGTTATCCTGTCTCTGTCCGACCTGATGGTCGATCGCGGAGTGAGCATGACGACCCTCCTCCGGCTCGTCCTGCTCAAGATTCCCAGCCTCCTGGTCGTCGCCGTCCCGATGAGCGCACTGTTCGCGACGTTCCTCGGCCTGGGGCGGATGGGCCACGACCGCGAAGTCCTGGCCCTCGAGTCCCTCGGAATCCCGCTGCGACGCATCCTCCTTCCCCTGCTCCTCGCCGCCGCGTTCGTCGGGGTCGCGGACTTCGCCCTGTACAACTGGCTCGTCCCGGCCTCCGAGGCCGCCTACCAGGACGCGCTGCGCCAAGTCATCTATCGACAGGGAACGCCGCGCATTACGCCGAACGCCTTCTTCAAGGGGCAGAACGACCAGTTCTTCTACATCCGCCGCTTCGACGAATCGAGCGGGAAGCTCTACGACGTCGTCATCTACGACACGACCGGCCGTCTCTTCCCGCAGGCGGGGACTCAGGTCACGATGATCACGGCCGACGAGGGGACGTGGACCGCCGGCGCCTGGACGCTTTCCTCAGGCACGGTCTATGGGTTCGACCGCGAAGGCCAGCTTGTCTTCACGGCGACGATTGAGTCCCTGGTGATCCCGATCGAGCAAGGCGTCGCTGAACTGGTGTCGCACTCGCGGACCCCGTCGGAGATGGGACTCGCCGAGCTCCGCGAGCGGATCACCCAGGCCCGCAAGAATGGCCAGCGGGTCCATGAGTACATTGTCGAGTCGCACCTCAAGCTGGCTCTTCCGCTGGCCACCCTCGTCTTCGTCCTCCTGGGCGGCGCGCTGAGCCTCGCATTCCTTCCGGCCAATCGGGCCGTCGGCATCGTGCTCGGACTCCTTCTCGTCGCCGTGTTCCAGGGCTTCCTCTGGTGGACGCAGACCCTCGGCCGACGAGGAGCAATGGACCCGGCGTGGGCGGCGTGGCTGCCCGACCTCGTGTTCGGTGTGATCGGCGTGTACCTGTACGCGCGGGTGGATCGACTCGCAACGCGCGACACGCGCGGCCGGTGGTGGAGGCGGCTGCCCCTGACGCTCATCCTCCTCCTGGCGGTCTCCCTCTCCGTCCTGGGCACCGACGCGTTCGGGCCGAGCGTCGACTCCGACGCACCGGAGGATGGCATCGGCTCCGGCGTCCGAGAAGACAACGTCGGCAGCGTCCCCGTGCACCTTGAGTGCGACGAGCTCTTCGTCGCCGATGACGGCTCAACGCTCCACGCTGTTGGCTCCGTCCGCGCGACCTTTGCGGATTCGCAACTCGAGGCCGACGACCTCCTCGTCGAGCGCGTCCAGTCGTCGAGTTGGCGCCTCTCCGCGTCCGGCTCCGTGGCACTCCTGGTCCCCGGCACGACGGAGCTTGCGGGAGACTCGATGATCGTCGAGATCAACGGCCAGAGCGGCGAAGTTAGGCCTCGTTGGGCCGAAGCGGACGGCCTGCGCGGGGAGGTCGTCTTCACAAACTCCGAGGGGAAGGAGAAGGAGCTTTTTTTTCGCGCCCGTCGAGGTGAGGTCTCGTTTGACGACAAGGGTGAGGTGAGTCTTCTCACCGCCGAGCAGGCGGAGGTCACGACGTGCGACTGCTGCGGCCTGGCCCTCGACCGCCAGCCGTACAGCCTCAAGGCCGACCGGCTCCGCCTGTATCCCGATCGACTGCTCGTCGCCTATGGGCTGACCGCCCGTGTCAGCGCGGTGAGGGTCTTCTGGCTCCCTCTCTACGTCCAGCCGCTCGAGGAGACACTCGACTCCCCCCTCTTCCCGGCGTTCGGCTCGAGTTCTTCGCGGGGTTGGTTCGTCAAGTGGAACGTGCCCTTCTTCCTGAGCGAAGCCGTCTACGGGACCATCCTCCTCGACTACTACAGCAAGTACAGCGAGATAGGAGTCGGAGCCACTCTGCGGTACGCCGCTGGCGGGCACGAGGGCCGCGCCTCGGCGTACATCCTCCCGAGCGAGGTCAATGATACCAAGGTCGAGGTCAGCGCCACCGACACGGTCACTCTGGGCGCGAACTGGCAGGGCGTCGGCCGCCTCGAGTACAAGATGGACGGCGACGACGAGGAGCTTTCGTTCTCGGCGAAGCTCCGCGGAACGATCGGCCGCGCCGATGTTTCGCTTCTCGTCTCGCGCATCATCGACACCACCACCACAACAACGATCGAGGAGAAACTCCCCGAGCTGTCGTTCTCCCTGCCGTCCCAGGAAGTGGGCCCTCTTTCGTTCCGCCCGACGTTCTTCGCCGGGTGGTACCGGGAGGAGAAGGAGGGTGAGTCTCCAGAGGGGCGGTTCAGGTTTCGTAGCCAACTCGAGTCGACCGTCGATGCCATGACGTTCGCCGGGTTCCGGATCCAACCGTCAGCGACGCTTCAGACGTCGCTCTACGCCGACGCGATCGGCTGGGAAGACGTGGAGAGCATCGAAGTGGGCGCGTCGGCCACCCGCAGCGGGCTCGAGCTCACTTGGACCACTACGTTCGCCCGCGGATCGAGCCCGTTCGAGTTCGACGAGACGACGACCGAGCACGAGCTAACGTGGACTACGAAGCGCTCCGGGCCCGTCGACCTGACGATCTCAGGAAGCTTCAACTCCGTAGACGGCCCAGGGCTCGTTCGGGCCACCGCCGACTGGGACGACTGGGCCACATGGAAGGTGACCGCGAACTACAACCTGACCCTCGCCCGCCTCTCGACCCTCGTGGTCCGCGGGAATTGGCGCGACGAGCACCGCAAGGTCGCCTGGAGGATCCCATACGACGCCCTCGACGGCGAGTTTTCGACCGCGTCGCTCGACGTGTCCACCCAGTGGAAGGCCCTATCTCTCTCCCTGGAGAACGACCTCAATCTCAACACCCTTGCGCTCACCGCGGCGGACATCACGGCGGACCTCGCCGTCGGAAACGGGTGGGGCCTCGAGCTCGAGATCGACTACTCCTCCAACTCCTTCGATCTGGGCGACGTCTCGTACGGCGTGTTCAAGGACATCGCCGACTGCGTGCGCGTCGGCATCGAGCGGTCGTCAGGCGACGTCTGGCTCTACGTTTCCATCCTCGCCTTCCCCGAAGCCGTGCTCCGCTACGCGCCGACCAGCGCAAGCTTCGAGATCGGGGAGTGATGGGGTAGAATCACGACGGCGTCGCGAGGCCGTGCCTTCGGCGCGAGGGGGAGCCATGGACTTGTCCTACCTTGTGTATCTGGTCATCGCCTGCATCCTGATCGGGAAGTTCCTCGTCGGGGGCTGTGGCGGGACCTGCGGCTGACCCACGCGGAACCCGATCCGGAAGCGGGTACGATCCGACCATGAGAATTGGGATTGCGCAGACTCGCCCAGAGTTCGGTGAGCGAGACCGGAACCTGAACGACACGTTCGCCCTCCTGTCCCGGGAGGCGGCGGACCTGTGGGTGATCCCCGAGTTCTTCGCGTCCGGATACCAATTCGCGCGCGCCGAGGAGGTCCGCGACTTGGCGGAGCCCGTGCCCGACGGCTCCACGGTGCGCGCCCTCGCATCGTTCTGCCGGGATCGCAACTGCTTCGTTGCCGCCGGGCTCCCCGAGGCCGCCGACGGTGTCGTGTACAACTCCGCTGTCCTTGTCGGACCTCGCGGGTTCGTGTCGGTGTACCGCAAGATCCACCTGTTTGGAGACGAGACGCGCTGGTTCGCTCCGGGGAACCTGCCGTTCTCCGTCCAGGACATCGGCGTCGCGCGCGTCGGGATCATGATCTGCTTCGACCACTTCTTCCCTGAAGCAGCCCGCACCTTGGCCCTTCTCGGCGCCGACATCCTCGCACACCCCGCGAACCTCATCATCCCCGGCCTCGCGCAACGGACGATGACGGTCCGCGCGCTCGAGAACGGCGTATTCGCCGCGACCGCAAACCGTGTGGGCGAGGAGTCCCGCGCGGAGAAGACGCTGCGCTACACAGGCCAGAGCCAGATCGTCGCTCCGGACGGCACCGCGCTCGCCCGGCTCTCGTCCGACCGCGTCGAGGCCGCCGTCGCCGAGATCAATCCTGCGGAGGCTCGAAACAAGCGCCTCACGTCACGCAACGACAAGCTCGGAGACCGCCGGCCCGAGTTCTACCGGACCTAGCAGGGCGCAGGACGTGCCTGTATCCCAAGGAGAAGGGCGCCCCGCGCCCAGGGAAAGGAATGTGTCATGATCGATGTCGGAAGCGCAAGAGAGCAGGCGTGGACCGTGGAGCGAACTCACCTGGCCAGCGCGTTCGGAAGCGGCCTCGTTGAGGTCCTGGCAACCCCCGTCCTCGTCGGATTCTGCGAGGAGTGCGCCCGCCGGCTCGTCGATCCCGAATTGGCACCCGGCCAGAAGACCGTCGGGGCCTCCATTGCCCTCGAACACCTCGCGGCAACGCCTCCGGGGATGACCGTGACCGTCCGCGCCGAGCTGACCCACATCGACGGCCGGCGCCTTACGTTCCAGATCGAAGCCCGCGACGACGTCGAGGTGGTCGGCCGCGCGACGCACATGCGCTACATCATCGACGCCGCGAGGTTCGAGACCCGGGTCGCGGAGAAGGTGGCGCAAGCCCGTACCGCGGGCGCGGCGCAAGCGCGAACGGTGGGCGCGGCGCAAGCGCGAACGGCGGGCGCGACGCAAGCCTGTACAGCGGGCGTGGCGCAAGCGCGGACGGACGGCACGGCACAAGCACGCAACGCCTGAGGCAGCGGCCGTAGCGTCTGCCTGAGAATCGACACGCTTCGACCATCCCCTCTTCACACGGCATTCACAGCCCGCGGGCATTCTACGGTCAGCAGCCTGAGGCTGCTCTTCCGCTAAACCTCCTTGCGGATAGCCACCACACCGATCGGGGAGCATCCTTCGGGAGCTCCCCGATTGCCTTTCTTGAGGGTCATCCTCCGCCGACCGGCGGGAGAAGCGTGAGGCGGTCTCCGTCGTGCAGCGCGGTGCGCAGGCCGTCCTTCCACGCGACGTTGCCCCCGTTGATCAACGCCGCGACGTGGCTCCGCACCCGGCCAGCGTCGTCGAGCAGACGAGACCGCGCCGCGGGATGCTGTGACGCCAAGGCACGCACGGCCGTCTCGACGTCCGCCCCCTCCGGAAGCTCCAACTCGCGGTAGCCCTCGCTCAAATCCTTCTTGAACGAGAAACCGAGCTCGACGGAGATTCGCATCCTCTCATCGCCCGACGAGGCGCGCCGAGATGGCGTTCTGCACGGGCACGAGATCGTAGAGCGTCTCGTCGACGAGCCGCCCGTCCCGAACGCGCCACTCCCCGTTCACCATGGCGAAGTCGACCCGATCCGCCGCGCAGTGGACGAGAGCGGCGACGGGATCGGCCTGCGCGCCGGCAAAGGCCACATCGTTCAAGTCGAACGCGATGAGATCGGCCGCCTTGCCCACCTCGATCGACCCAATTTCCGCCTCCCTGTGGAGGACGCGCGCGCCGCCAATCGTTGCCATGGAGAGCGCGTCGCGGGCGGAGAGCGCGTCGGCCCCGTAGCGCACGCGCTGCAGGAGCATTGCCTGTCGAACCTCCCGGATCATGTTCGACGAGTCGTTGCTCGCCGATCCATCGACAGCGAGGCCAATCTTGATCCCGGTGTCGATCATCTTCGCCACGGGGGCGATCCCCGATCCGAGCGTCATGTTTGACGTGGGGCAGTGGGCCATTCCGACGCGGGCGCGGGCGAGCTTGTCGATGTCCGCCTCGCTGAGGACAACGAGATGGGCAAACCAGGCGTCGTCCCGCAGCCAGCCAAGATCCTCCATCAGGTCCACCGGCCGCCGCCCGAAGCGCTCGAGGCAGTAGGCCTCCTCGTCTTGGGTCTCTGCAAGATGGGTGTGGACGAGCACCCGGTACTCGTCGGCCAGCCGGAGCGTCTCCCGCATCAACTCCGGCGTCACGGAGAACGGAGAGCACGGAGCAAGCGCGATCCGCAGCATCGCCAGGGGCTCCGGGTCGTGGTACCGCTCGATCACGCGGCGGCAGTCGGCGAGGATCTCGTCCTCCGTCTGGACCACGCTGTCAGGCGGCAGCCCCCCGTTCTTCTTCGAGAGCGACATGGACCCACGACAGGGGTGGAACCGAATGCCCGCCAGCTCCGCCCCTTCGATGTCCGCGGCAAGGATGTCCCCGCCGCCGCGCGGATAGAGGTAGCAGTGGTCGCTCGTCGTCGTCGCTCCCGAGAGAAGCAGCTCGCTCGACGCGACGGCCGCCGCCGTGCGCATCGCCTCCTCGCCGATCCCCTTCCAGCGGTCGTAGAGGAAGATGAGCCAGTCGAACAACTTCGCGTCGGATGCCCCCGGGACGTTCCGGAAGAGCGATTGATACAGATGATGGTGCGTGTTCACGAACCCGGGCAGAAGAACCTTCCCGTTGCCGCGTATGGTTTCGTCGGCCCGGACGCCGGTCGGAGTCTCGCCCACGGCCGCAATCCGGTTGCCGTCGACAAGCACGAATCCGCCCCGGATCTCTCGCCCGGAGCCGTCCATCGTCGCGATGACGTCGAACCCCATGAATAGCGTCCGCTTCACCGCTCTCATCCTGCGAGATTCACCTTGTTCGCCGTCTCGAGGAACGCCGCGACGAGGGCGATCGCCGACTCGATCGCGTCGACGTGCACGGTCTCGACGACGGAGTGCACGTAGCGCGTCGGGATCGATAGGGTGATCGCCGCGGAGCCGTCACCCGCACGCTGGAGTCCGCCAGCGTCCGTGCCGCCCTTCGATGCCAAGGTGATCTGATACGGGATCTTGCGCTTCTCGGCAAGTTCTCGGAATGCGCGCACGAGCGCGGGGTGCGAGATCGAGCCCGCATCCTTGAGTGAGATCGCAACACCACCGCGGAACTGCGATAGCCGGTCCTTCTCCGGGACGCCCGGCATATCGGCGGCAATGCAGACGTCAAGCGCAATTGCGATATCCGGCGCGATCCGATGCCCGGCCACCTGGGCGCCCCGCACCCCGACTTCCTCTTGGGACGTGGCCAGGACATAGAGATCGCACGCGACCTTCTTGGCGCGCCTGAGGGCCTCGATCGCCACGTACACGCCGACGCGGTCGTCGATCGCCTTGCTGGATACGACATCACCGTAGGCCACGTAATCCTGGCGCATCGTCACGACATCCCCGACGGCGACCTTCCTCTTCACATCCTCGGCCGGCATGCCAACGTCCACGAAGAGGTCGGCCATGTCGATCGGCTTCTTCTTCTCGTCGTCCGTCAGGATGTGGATCGGCTTCCGGCCGATACACCCCGGGAGGTCGCCGCCCACCGCGTGCACGACGACGCGCTGGGCAACAAGCGTCACGGGGTCGAACCCCCCGAGCGGGTGGATTCGCAAGAACCCCGATTCGTCCTCGATGTGGCTGACGAGGAAGCCGATCTCGTCCATGTGTCCGGCAATTGCGACGACGGGACCCTTGCCCGCCTTGTGCGCGATGACGTTCCCCAGGGCGTCCACGTCCACCGAGTCGACGAGTGGCGATAGCGCATCCACGATCACCCGTCGCACCGGCCCCTCGTACCCTGGAACTCCCGTCGCCTGCGTGAGTTGCTTCAGCAGCTTCATGCCGCCTCCTTCCGCCATCGTAGAGTGTAGTCGCGGCCTGGACGAGATCAACCGTTGTCCTCTCCGACCCGCCCCGCTACCATCGCGGCATGATTCCGCTTCGCGACACGCTGCGCAGCCGCCGCTTCCCGGTCGTCACCGTGTCGCTGATTCTCATCAACCTGCTTGTCTTCCTCTACCAGGGGTATCTCCAGACGCAACCGTCTACCCTAAACAGCCTTGCGCCCTGGCGCGACGCCCGACTGCTTCCCCCTCCCGCGTACAGTGAGCAGACCTACCGGCTCCATCTCGCAGACGGCGGGGATCCGTCGCAGTACCCGATCTCGGCCGCCAACAAGCTGATCGCGCAGTTCGCCCTTATCCCCGGCGAGCTCCTCGCTGGGCGCGACCTGCCCCCCACGATTTCCGTTCCTCTCTGGCTCACGCTCCTGACGTCCGTCTTCCTCCACGGAGGCCTGCTCCACCTGCTCGGAAACATGCTGTACCTCTGGATCTTCGGCGACAACGTCGAAGGCGCGATGGGACCCCTCCGGTTCCTCATCTTCTACCTGGTGTGCGCGGTGGCGGCCGCCGGCGCCCAGATCGCCGTCGACCCCAGAAGCGCGCTGCCCATGATCGGCGCATCCGGTGCGATCGCCGGCGTGCTCGCCGCGTACCTCATGCTGTTCCCGTTCTCGCGAATCGTCACGCTGATTCCGATCTTCTTCTTCGTGCGCGTTGTCGCCGTGCCCGCCGTGTTCCTCCTCGGCCTCTGGTTTGTTCTCCAGATCTTGAGCGGCCTGGGCTCGACGGGCGGCGCAGGGGGTACAGCCTGGTTTGCCCACATCGGCGGGTTTGCCGCCGGCCTTCTTCTCGTCTCCCTCTTCCGCCGGAAAGACGTTCCGGTCACGCTTTGGCAGGTTGTCCGTCGTCGTCGGCCCGGAGTGTGACGGGAAAAAGGTCGCCTCACCGACGTACGATTGGCTTCAACCCTGAGGTTCGAGCTGCTAAGATGAACCTGCACGTTGAGGGAAGATCGTCCAAAGGAGTGATGGGTTATGAAGCAGGGTGTAGCCCTTGTTGGTGTGCTAATTCTCCTCGTCGGAGTCGGCCTGTCCTGCGTCGCTGGCGCGGAGCGGGCGGAGCACACGGCGATCGTGATCACGAACGACTACGAGTTCACACCATCGAACGGTGTCTGCTCAGGATCCGGCACCGCCGAAGACCCGTACGTCATCCAGGGCTGGAAGATTGATGCGGGGTACGACGACTATGGCGTCCGCGTTCACGGAACGACCCGCTACTTCATCGTCCGCGACGTGGAAGTCGCGGGCGCGGCCAAGGCTGGCATGTCACTCAGCTACGTCCGCAACGGCCGCATCGAGGGGTGTCTGCTCGACGCAAACTGGGTCGGCGTCGTCCTCAGCTACTCCACCTTCGTGCGGATCTCGGACTGCGTGTTCGAAACCAACACGGACGGCGTACACCTGTTCTACTCGGGCGAGAACCAGATCCTCTACAATGTCTTCGACCGAAACGACACGTCGATCTGGCTTGACGCCTCCAACCGGAACGAGATCACGGGCAACCTGATCCACGGCTCGCACATGGGCGCCTACCTGAACCTCGGATCAACCGGAAACCGCGTCCTGATGAACGCGTTCGTTGCCAACCTGCACAACGCGTACTCGGATGAGCCAAACGTCTGGAATAGCGATCGCCAGGGCAACTACTGGAACGAATTCGATGCGATCGATGCGAATGAGGACGGGATCTGGGACTCTCCGTACCTGATCAATAGCGACGGCGACCAAGACAGCTACCCGCTCGTGACCCACCCGCTCGTCCCGACGCCCGAACCGGAAACGTGCGACAGCTAGTTCCCTGTTGAGCGGCGGACGCTTCCCGAATCCGTGCCGCGGCGACCCCAGCGACGGGGTCGCCGCGTTCCTGAATCGGCCGCGACGCAGCCCGAGCGACCTCTCTCCAGTTGATTTTCTGCGCCAATCGTCCTTACACTTCTGCGATTCCAGCGAACGGAAAGGACACCATGTCAACCGAGCGCTTCTCCGACCGGGTCCGGGGTGACATCCCCTACAACCTCCTTCACGTCCCGGTGTCTGACCTGCGCGAGGGAGCCCGCGTCGGCCAGTGCTTCCTCGTCAAGAAGAAGGCCCAACGTTCGACTCGAACCGGAGACCCCTACTTGGAGATTCTCCTCGCCGATCGGACGGCGGCCGTTCAAGCGCGCGCCTGGGCCGATGCGACGCAGCGCTATGCAAGCCAGTTCGAGGAGGGCGACTTCGTTTTCGTTCAAGGACGGGTGGAGACGTACCGCAATGCCCTCCAATTGATCGTCGAGTCGATCCGCCGTCTGACGCAAGAGGAGCAGGAGGGCGGAAAGCTGCCGGGCTTCGACCCGACGCTCCTGGTGCCGACATCCGAGCACAACATCGACGACATGTGGGCTCGACTCCTTGCCCTGGCCGCAACCATTGAGCCGGAACCACTTCGCGCTCTCACGGAGTCCCTGCTTCGCGACCACGCGCAGGCCTTTCGCGAGGCGCCGGCCGCGGTATCGAACCATCACGCCTACATCGGCGGCCTTCTCGAGCACACGCTGGAGGTTGCGCAGGGCATCGCCCGCTTCGCCGACGACGAACCGTCGCTCGGACTGCGGCGTGGGCTTGCCGTCGCCGGCGCCATCCTGCACGACGTCGGGAAGCTCCTCGAACTCGAGAACCCGATCGCCCCGCGGTACAGCCTGGAGGGACAACTGATCGGCCACCTTCTTCTCGGACGCGACATGGTGCGCCAGGCCGCCGCGTCCCTGACGTGGCCCGACCCGCGAACCCCTCTCCTCCTCGAGCACATCCTGATCTCACACCACGGAGAGCTCGAGTACGCCGCCGCTATGGTGCCGAAAACCCCGGAGGCTGTCGCCGTCTACCACTTCGACAACCTCTCGGCCAAACTGAACATGATCAAGACTCACATCGCTTCCGACGCTGAGGAAGGGGACTTCACGGACTGGGAGCGGAACATGGAGCGACGTTTCTTCAAAGGAACTCTCATCGACACCTGACCTTCGTGCGCGACGTTCGTGGCGCGCCTGAGCCCCCGGTCTATAATCACGCCATCTCGAGAGGCTTCGGAGGTTTGCGATGATGCGCACAGCGTATTGCGGCCGCTTGACCGCGGCGAACGTCGGAGAGTCGGTTCGGTTGGCTGGATGGGTCAACCGTCGACGGGATCTCGGCAAGATCACGTTCGTCGACCTTCGCGACCGCACCGGCCTCGTTCAACTCCTCTTCAGAAGCGACGACGCCAACCTCCGAGACGCGCACACCCTGAATCGCGAGGACGTCATCGCCGTCCGCGGAACGGTCGCGAGACGGTCGGGGTCGAACATCAACCCCGAGATGCCCACCGGAGAGATCGAGGTCCACGTCGACGAGCTTCAAATCCTCAACCGCTCGAAGACCCCCCCGTTTCTGATTGAGGGAGACGGCTCGGACACCACCGAGGACACGCGTCTCCGGTATCGCTACGTCGACCTGCGGCGCGAGCGCGTTCAGAAGGCGCTTGAGCTGCGCCACCGCACGTTCCAGGCGACGCGGAGCTTCTTCGCGGAGCGCGGGTTCCTGGAAATCGACACGCCGTTCCTGACGAAGTCCACGCCTGAGGGCGCGCGCGACTTCCTGGTCCCGAGCCGGATGCATCTGGGCTCCTTCTACGCGCTCCCGCAGTCGCCGCAGCTCTTCAAACAGCTGTTCATGGTGGGCGGCGTCGACCGCTACTTCCAGGTCGTGAAGTGCTTCCGTGACGAGGATCTGCGCGCCGACCGGCAGCCGGAGTTCACACAGCTCGACCTCGAGATCGCCTTCCCGTCGGGGACGGACGAGATCTACGAGCTGCTCGAGGGCGCCGTGGCCCGCGTATTCCACGAGGTCCTCGGCGTGAAGCTCGACCTTCCTTTCCCGCGGATCACCCACGCCGACGCGATGGCCCGGTTCGGAATCGACAAGCCGGACATGCGGTTCGGCGTGGAGATTCTGGACATCTCATCCCACGTCCGCGGCTCCGGCTTCCGCGTCTTCTCGGAGGCCGTCCAGAGCGGAGGGAGGGTGGCCGGCATCCTCGCTAAGGGATGCTCCCACTACTCGCGCGCCGCGCTCGACAAGCTGCAGGCGCTCGCGGTCGGGGCGGGCGCGAAAGGCCTTGTGTGGCTGAAGGTCGACGAGGGTGTGGCGTCCCCGATCGCCAAGAACCTGACGGAGAAGGAACTCCACGACATCGTCTCCGCCTTCGGCGCCGCGCCCGGAGACCTGATCCTCCTCCTCGCGGGAACAGGGATCGAGAAGCCGCTCGGCGAGTTGAGGCTCGCCGTCGCGCGCGAGGAATCGCTCGCCGAAGACGCGTGGCGGTTCCTCTGGGTCACGGACTTCCCGCTCTTCGAGCTCGACGAGGAAGGACACCTGACGAGCGCCCACCACATGTTCACATCTCCGCACGAGGATGAGATCGAGCGGATGGAGGCAGATCCTCTGCACGTCGGCTCGAACGCGTACGACCTCGTGCTGAACGGGACCGAGCTCGGCAGTGGGAGCATCCGAATCCACTCCCGCGCCCTCCAAGAGAGGATCTTCCGCCTTGTCGGGATCTCAGAGGAGGACGCTCGCCAGCGGTTCGGTTGGTTCCTCGAGGCGCTCGACTACGGTGCGCCGCCGCACGGTGGGTTTGCTCTCGGGATCGACCGTCTTGTCATGTTGATGGCGCACGAGCAGTCGCTGCGCGACGTCATTGCGTTCCCAAAGACAGCGAACGGTATGTGCCCGCTCACCGAAGCGCCGATGCCGGCGGCGGCGAAGCAGCTCGAAGAACTGGGAATCGAGGTCACTCGAAGGCCATGAGGCGCTCCGTCCTTCTGCTCTCCCTGGGACTCGTCTCGGCGCTGATCGTGGTTGCGATCCTGTTCACCGCGAGCGTGGAGCGGGTGACGTTCACGTCAGGACGCCCATTCGACGAGGACACCTCCGTCAAGCTACACCCCGTCGGGGGGGCGGGCACGGTGCCAGCGCCGCTTCGTCCGATCGACCTTGCCATCGCGTACGGGTCCGTCGGCCTCATCGTCGTTGCGGTCATTCTTCTCCTCCGGAAGAACGCCGGCGGTGCCTCGCCACGGAAGACCAACCAGTGGGCGAACATCGTCCTCCTTGCCACTCTCGTGGCCGCGATCACCGTCGTCTTCCTCCAAGTGAACAAGCCCGACAAGGACGAAGGGTCGACGGCCGACGCGGTAGCGGCCAACCCGGACCTGACCAACGAGGAGGCCGGCCCGGGCAAGTACCAGAACATCGACGAGCTGATGGGAACCGGGGGACGGGACACGGGCCGGGGGATGGCTCCAGCCTTCTTCCTGATCACGGGGATCCTCGCCGTTGTGGCCGTCGGCCTCTCCATCTTCCTCATCGTCCTGCTTCTCCGACGGAAGCCCCGCGCTCGGGAGGAAGACCTCACCGAAGAGATCCTGGCGCCGGTTCGCGCCGCCGTCGCAGAGCTTCGCCTCGGCAGGGACCCGCGCAGCGTTGTTGAACACTGCTACCGACAGATGCTCCGCGCACTCGCCGAGCGGTCGAGGGTGGATCCGGCCTGCCTGACGCCGCGGGAGTTCGTGACCGCCCTGGCGGGTGTCGGCCTCGACGGCGCGGCCATTGGCGAGCTATCGACCCTCTTTGAAGAGGTTCACTACGGCCACCGCCCGGAGGAAGCGCTGTCCGCCCTAGCCCTCCAGTGCATGACGGCGATCACGACCTCGTACCCCGCCCCCGAGGCAACCCCGTGAGCAAGAGGAAGATGGAGTTCTCCTTCGTTGTGCTGGAACTCGCGGGGCTCCTTGCCCTTGCCCTCCTCGCCCTTTCGATTCCCATGCGGCACGGAGCACGGTTCTGGGAGGCGGTCGCCGTCCTTCCCCAGATCGTTCTATGGTTTGTCCCGATTCTGTTCGCCCTGCCCGTTCTCCTCTTCTTCGCCAATCGGCTCCGCCCGGAGTGGGCGCCTCGCGCGACTCCGCGAGTCGAAGATGCCTCCGCCGGGACCCTGGCCCATCTCGTCGACGCGATTCGACAGTCTCGATCGAGCCAGCTCGCACGATCCCGGGTCGCGAGCCAGCTCGTCCGGCTCGCTGTACGCATCGATGCGGAGCGGTTCGAGATGCACGAGGAAGAGGCGTGGACCCTGGTCCGCGAACGCTGTCGGAAGCTGGAGCCTGACCTGGCGAGCTTTCTGGAACAGGAGGACCTCGGGGCGTTGTCCGGCGCGGCGTTTCAATCCTATGTACGGAGAACCGTCGCGTTCCTGGAACGCGAGAGCGAGGAGGCCTAGACGATGATCCCCATCCCAAAAGTGGAGAAGACGGCACGCCGGATCGTGGATGAAGTCTCGAAGGCGGTGATCGGGAAGTACGACGTCCTCACGGAGGTCATGGCGACGATCCTCGCCGGCGGGCATATCCTGTTTGAGGACAATCCCGGACTCGCGAAGACCCTCATCGCACGGAGCTTCGCCCGCGTTCTCGGCGTCGACTTCCGCCGCATCCAGTTCACCCCGGACCTCCTGCCGAGCGACATCACCGGATCCCACATCTACGACCGCAACAGGAACGAGTTCATCGTCGCTCCCGGCCCAATCTTCGCTCACGTCATCCTCGCCGACGAAGTGAACCGAGCCACTCCCAAGACGCAGTCGGCGATGCTCGAGGCGATGCAGGAGCTCCAGGTCTCGATCACCGGGGACACGCGGCCGCTCCCGAAGCCGTTCATCGTCATGGCGACCCAGAACCCGATCGAGTACGAGGGGACGTTCCCGCTTCCCGAGGCGCAACTCGACCGGTTCATGGTTCGCCTCAGCGTCGGGTACCCCGAGCCGCCGGAGGAGGCCGAGATCCTTCGACGTCGCGCGGAGCGAAAGGAAGAGGAGGTCAGCCTCTCCGCCATCTCCTCCGCCGAGGAGCTGCTCGAGATGCAGCGTACGGTGGAGGACGTCGTCGTCGACGAGGACGTCCGCAACTACATCGTCTCCCTCGTCGGGCGCACGAGGAAGCACACGAGCGTCTACGTCGGGGCCAGCCCCCGCGGGTCGCTGGCGCTGTTCAAGTTGTCCCGAGCCTGGGCCGCGCTCTACGGTCGCGACTACGTCCTTCCCGACGACGTCAAGCGGTTTGCCGTGCCGGCGCTCGCCCACCGCTTGATCCTTCGACCGGAGTTCTGGAGCCGCCAGGCGTCGACGAGCGACGTGGTCCAGGGAATCGTCCAGGCCACTCCCGTTCCGAAGGTCTCCTAGCACGATGACCGATCCTCGGTACCCGATCGCCGTGTGCATCAGCGTTGGAATCATGATCGCTGCGCTTGTGACACGCAGCGCCGGCCTCTTCATGGCCGCGATTCCGGCCCTCGCGTACGCCGCGGCGCTCCTCATAGCGCGCCTGCAGCTCCCCCGCCCGGAGCTCGACATCACGAGGACTCCGTCCTCCCGCCGAGTGAGCTCCGGCGACGACGTTCGCTACGCGGTCACCGTGAAGAACTGCGGTGAGCCCCTGCCGCTCGTCGGGGTCTTGGACGTTCTGACGACCGACGAGCCCGTCCAGGAGGGAGAGCCCTCTTTCCTCGGCCCCATCGGACGTGACGAGGACGTTCGCCTCTCCTACACGGTCCGACCGAGTCGCGGAATCCACTTCCAGGACCATGTGACCGTAGTGTCTTGGACTCGCTGTACTCTCGCGTTTCAGGAGCACGAAGTCGTCTGCTCAACGTACGTCTCCGCGATCCCGGAGATCGAGAAGCTCCCGCCCTTGGTCCTTGCACCCCGTCGTACGCACGCCTTCGCCGGCCCCATCATGGCTCGCGCTGCGGGGCCGGGCGTCGACTTCTTCGGATGCCGCGCCTACGCGCCCGGCGACGACGTTCGAAGGATCAACTGGCGTGCCCTCGCCCGCACCGACCGCCTCATCGTCAACGAGTACGAGCAGGAGAGGATGGCGGACGTCACCGTGATCCTCGACGTCCGCGCCCAGGCTCACGTGGAGGCCGGAGGTCGCGACACGTTCGAACCGGCGTGCCGCGCGGCCGCCAGCCTCGCCGACCACTTGATCCGTCAGGGAAACCGCGTCGGATTCCTTCTCTACGGCCAGTCGATCGACTGGATCCAGCCTGCGGGAGGGCGCTTCCACCTCGAACGCATCTTGGGCTCCATCGTCCGTGCCAAGCCGGTGCGAAGCTTTGCGTTTGAGGATCTTGCGGGCATTCCGGCCTCGATCTTCCCGTCGGGGTCGCAGCTGATCCTCCTCTCCTCCCTGCCGAGGGACGAGGACTACGAGGTGCCGATTCAGCTCGCCGCCCGGGGCTACTCCGTCCTTGCTGTCTACATGAACAGCGAGAGGCTGCAGGCTTCCGTCGAGCAAGCCGACGACGCGCTGGTTCTTGCGCTACGCATTCGTTCCCTGCGACGGGACACGGCCATCCGCCAGATGCGCCGTGCTGGCGTGTACGTCCTGTCGTGGGACACCGAGGAGCCCCTCTCCGTCGCCCTTCATCGGGCACGCCTGGACCGAGGCGGAAAGAGGAGGCGCTCGTGAGACTCGCTGTGCTCGTCCTCGTGACGCTCTCCGCCGGTCTCGCCGTGGCGGGGGCCGCGCTCGTCGCCCCCTGGACGTTCGCCCTCCCCGCGGGCCTCATCGCAGGACTATGGATCACCCTCGCCGCCTGGCGCCCCTCAAGCCGGCTCCACGTGATTCCGATGCTGCTCTGCGTCGGGACCTGTGCATTTCTGACCGTCGGCGTCGAGTCGCGCATTCTCGGCCTTGTCGGCCTTCCCCTCGCTCTCTTCGCCTGGGACGCGAGCTTCACGAGACGCACGATGTCGCGCTTCGCCAAAGTCGTGCAGCCCCACGTCGTCCTACGGTACGCGGCTGCCATGGCGGGGATCTGCGGAGCCGCCGTTGGCGTCGCCGTCGGCGGAAACATCCTTCAGTTGCGGCTCACCTTCCCGGTCGCGCTTGGCGCCTCCATCGGACTCCTCGGCCTCACCATCGCGGTCCTCTGGGCCGCGCGCCGATCGTCGGCCGTCGTCCCCGTCGTCCTGGAGAAGAAGGAAGGCGAAGAAGGAAAAGAGGAAGGGGACGCTGCCGCCGAGCGGGAGGCGTCCCCTTCCTACCAACCCCGAGGATTCTCAAACCCTCACTAGGGCAAGCCTAACACGCCGCAGATGGTGGCTCGGAACCTGACGCCCGCGATGTAGCCTGCGAGCTCTCCCGCCAGTCGACTCTGCGACACAGCGTACCCCGCATACAACGACAGGCGGTACGTGAACACCAACTCCGTTCCTGCTTCCACGGCCGTCCACTGGGCAAACACGGTCCGCGTTGGGGCGTCGATACCAGAGAGAAAGGTCCCGCCTGGGTCTTCGATGGCCGCTTGCCATCCCTGGGGAATCTGTTCTTCGAAGCCGAATCCGCCTGGAATCGGTTCGACCGCACGGACAGTCACGACCACGAGGAGCGTGCCGTCGTCTTGCGCCACGACATCCCGCACGGCGAACGCGGGAACCGCTCCCACCACAACGCCCTTGCGGCAGGTCTCACGGCGCCCGGTGTCGTCCGCGATGGTGAGCTGCACTTCGTAGTAACCCGCGGCAGCGTAGGAGTACGTCGCCATGGGGTCGCGCGTCTCGACGTCCGCGACGTCGTCCCCGTTCCAGTCCCAGCGGTACGTGTACGTCCCCCCGGTCAGACAGGGCTCGCACACAGCGAAGCTGACGGCCTCCCCCACCCCGGGGTTGTACGTAGACGGCGTGAAGTCGGCCTTCCACGCAGCCGCCGCCATCCACGGAACCGCGACGGCGATCGCCGTCGCGACAATCCATACGCGTCGTATGTTCCTCATGGCCCCCTCCCTCTTCATCACGCCCGGCGGCGACGGCCCGCTCCCCTACGGGAGCGGGTCGTGCACCGAGCTTCCAGTAAGCCAATACGCAATCAAGTCATTGAGGGTCGACAGGTCGATCTTGCCGTTGTTCGTGTACGGAACCGACGCCCCGGACAGCCAGAGCGACACGGCGTACTGGATCTGGTCGAAGGTGATCACCTCTCTCAGGCACAAGTCGATCGCCGACGTCTCAACGTTCCACCGGGAGATCACGATGGGAATGGACAGGTACTTCTGGAGCCACACCCGATCCTCGCCGGTGATCGTCTGCAGCAGACGCGGCGACGAGCTGCCGACGGAGCCCCGGATCGCCACAGGCTCGCTTTCCGCCTTCGGCGAACTCGTCGGAGCCGTCAGCGTGTACCGAATCTCCCTCTGGGAGTCCGGCCCCGTGCCGGTGAACTTTTCGACAAACAACCACTCGGCGGTCGAACCGCTCTGCCGAAGGGCCGCGCCGTCCGTCTCCACGGAGCGGAACGTCCAGCCCGCCGGCAGCGTCTCGCTCACGGCAAGCCCGTTCAGCGTCGTGTTCGCGCGGAGCGCCAGCGTGATCGTGACCGTGGCTCCCTGGACCGTTCGATCCTCGGGCAGGCACGTCTCGATCGTCCGCACCGCCGTCACGCTGGTCACAGCGGTGACCGTCCGCTCGAGGGTCGTTCGCGCGCCCATGTCGTCCGTGACGTAGAGCGTGATGTCGTAGTCCCCAGGTTTCATGAACGTGAAGGACTCATCGGGTGCGTCCGTCGCAACATCCACGACTCCATCCGACTCGAAATCCCACTCGTAGCGGACAACCCGTCCATCTAGGTCGTACGACGAGCTCGCGTCAAGGATGACCTCGACGCCCGCACGCGGCTGGGCGACCGCGATCATGAACTCGGCCTCGAGAACAGCGAAGCTCGGCGTTGGAGCCGCGTTACCGATCACGATCTCCTGCTCGTACGGCTTCGACACAAGCCCCCGATCATCCGCGACGACGAGCGTCACGGCATACGTGCCGCTCTCGTCGAAGCGGTGGACGGGGTCCCTAGCGTCCGCCGTCGTCCCATCTCCGAACTCCCACGCCCAGGCGGCCACAGTCTCGTCGCCATCGATGTCGCGCGATGCGTCGTAGAACTCGACGGGGTCGGCCGTGGTCGGCGCCGCCGGCTCAAACTCGAAGCCAGCCTCCGGCGCGCGGTTCGGCATCACGACGTTCAGTGAGTCCGCCGCGATGTCCACCCTATGCTCCACCTTGCGGAAGTCCCTGTAGGTCGCCGTCGAACCATCGTCCGTCAGGAGAGTTCCGCTCTCCGTCGCCCGAAGCTTCATGTCGATGCGCAGGATCTGGCCGAGCTCTATCTGTTCGAAGGCCCAGCGCACCGTCGTGCTACCGTCCATCTCCATCCGCACCTGGCTTGCGGCCGGTGCAGAGGTCATCCACTCGAGTCCTGCGGGAATGCGCTTCTCCACGACCACATCGGACGCCGCAACCTTCACAAACGCGTGGTTGACGACGGATTCAAGCGCCGCGTCCGACGGGCGAACCGCAAACGCCCCTCCCGATGTCGCGGCGAGCTCCTCCAGGAGCGCCCGATTGATCAACGTGCCGATTCCGACGCATGTGACCTGGATCCCGGTCTCGACCGCGATCTTGCCCTCCGACGCCGCGTCGGATCCGATATTGGACTGCCCGTCCGAGAAGAGGACGATGAGCATCGTCGCATCTGGACGAGCCGTCTGGGAGAGCTCCCGGCGCGCGAGCTGAAGCGCCGTGCCGAGCGCCGACTTGTCGCCGCCCGTGAGGCCTCCGATGGCCGACTTGATCTCTGCCCTGCTCTTGGAGAGCGGCAAGGCTACACGCGCCGTCGCCGCGTACGACAGCACGCCGACGCGGTCGTTCGAACCCATGCGATCGACGAGGTCGAGGGCGAAGAGCTTCGCCTCCGCCAGCTCGGCCGTGGCCGACGTATCAATGACCAGCATGCAGTCCACGGGGAAGCGTTCCCCGGTTGCGCCGATGCCCTGAAGCACGAGCGAGACGTTCGTCGTCTCCGGCGCCTGTCCCATTCCTGCTACGAAGATCTGAGACGGATCGACCGTCTGGAAGATCTGGATTGTCCCCTCACCTAGTGCCACTCCCGAACCGGCAACTAGGCCCACGAAGAGAAGGAAGACGGCGAGGGGAACCCCCCTCGCCGTGTTGGTGGTCGTTCTCATGACACATCATCTCCCTCGACGGAGTCCCCGGCGCGCGGCTAGCCGTCGCACACCGAGGCATCCGGATCGCACGGGCCGTCGGGGATCACGGGGAGCGGATCGCAGATGTTCGTCCCCGTGAGCCAGTAGGCGATGATCTCCTTCAGCATGTGGTACCCAACCGTCTCGCCGCACGTCCACGGCACGACCTCGTCCTCCAACCAGAAGGCAATGGCCCGCTGGACTTGCTGGAACGAGATCCTGTCGGACAGCGTAATGTCCAGACGATCGTGGTCCACATCCCAGCGGGAAATCGCCACGAGGACGGACAAGCAGTCGCTGATGTCGACACCGCTGTCTCCGGTCACCGGCGTCTCCATGCACGGCAGAGCCGAGTCCACCACGCCGTAGAGATCGTTGCTGCTCGCGTAGCACGGATCGCTCGCGGCCATCTCGATCATCTCGGTCTGCGGAACCTCGACCTGGTAGATGATGGTCTTCGTCACCCCGGCCGGCAGCTTCGTAGGCCACACCCACTCGTTGCGGGAGCGCTTGTAGGTGAGTCCGTCATTCTCGATCGGAATGACCTTCCACCCCGTCGGCAGCTCTTCCTTGAGTCCAACGCCGTAGAGGTCCTGGTCAGCCCAGATCTCGACCTTCACGGTGAAGGTGCTCCCCGCCTTGTCGCCGCCCGGCCCGTAGTAGTTGAGCAGGACGTTGTTGCACGGCACCGGGGTCGCGATCGTGCGGACGGCCGAGATGCGGGCCGGCGGCACGAGCGGCAGAGGCAGGTCGACCGGCGTGCACGTATACGCGTACGCCGACAGCTCCTTCATCTGCTCGAGGCTGATCGTCGAACCCTGCGTCCACGGCACGACCTCGTCGTTCTGCCACATCTCGAGCGCCCTCTTCAGCTGCTGAGGGTCGATCTTCTGCGACAGCCGGAGGTCGATCGTGTCCTCCGTGTCCAGACCGACACGAGGAACCAGGTGAGCGATCGCTTCCTTCAGAGGCAGGGCCGTGGAGACCTCGATCTTCGCGTCTCCTTCAACCGGCAGCTCCATGAACGGCGTCATCGCCTGGAACGTCCCCGTGAGCGTAAAGCACACCGGGAGCGTCGTCGCGATCAGCTGATCGCTCGGCGGCACCGAGAGCTCGTAGGAGATGATCTTCGTCGAGCCCGCTCGGATCTGGTCGACGAACACCCACTGGACCGACGCGCGCTTGAACGCAGCACCGGCGTTCTCGAGCGGTTTGATCTTCCAGCCCACCGGGAGGTTCTCCTGCAGGCCGACGCCGGCCACATCCATCTGCGGCTCCATCCGCACGACAACCAGGAATGTGCTCCCGGGGAGGGCGGCCGAGGTGGAGATCGTCCGGGTGACCTTCACCGCAAGATCTCCGATCGACACGGAGAGCGTCGATCGCGCCGTCGCACCCTCATTGTCCGTCGCGCGGACCGTTACGCTCTTCGCGCCGCTCGTCGCGTACGTGTAACTGACCGTAGGCTCCGTGGTCGTCGAGTCGAACAGGCCGTCGCCGTTGAAATCCCACTCGTACTTGGCGATCTGGCCGTCCGGGTCGAACGACGAAGACGCATCGAACGTCACCGGCTGGTTGATGCGCAGATTCGACGGAGAGACCGTGAACCCCACTTGTGGAGGCTCGTTCGGCGTGCCCGCCACGATGATCGGGTCGAGCAGGTTCAGTGTGACCTCGGTCGGACTCGCCAGCTGCCCGGACAAGAACACAACCCGGGTGATGCCGGCCGAGAACTGCGGGAACAGACTCAGCGAGAACTCGGTGCCGAGCGGTCCCAGCACCATGCCGTCTCCCTTTCCCGCATTCCAGGTCCACGAGACGCTGCCCGTTGGTGGCGTGAGCTGCCACTTGTCCATCAGGTCGTTGTCGTCCTTCACGAGGAAGTTGGCCCCCGTCGGGACGCCGGACAGCGTCATCGTCGTCGAACCGGCCGTGCCGCCCGTGGCACCCAGGATGACGAACAGCGAAAGCCCCCCCCCTGCGGAGTCCTTGTACAGGAACATGACCGCGGTGTTGGGCTTCTCCAGCCCCGTTGCGGCCTGCTGGTTCGTGTACTTGTAGAACGCGACCGCGTCGGCCGCGTTGGCCAGCGGCTCGATCTGAACTTGCGTTTCCCCTTGACTGACAGTGTAGAAGCCGTCTCCCTGTGCCAAGCCCGTCGTCGGAAGTAGGAGAACGACCACCGCCAGAAGGAGGAAAAGGCCAAGAATACTGACCTTTCGCACCTTCATTGCTACCTCCTTTGTCGGCGTTTTCATCTTCCCTTCGTGTTCAAAGCAGGAATGCAACATCACTCTAGCAGATTCCCCCCCCAGTAGTCTGTAACACCGATTACGCTGCAATCTGCCTCCTTCCCTGTCTCCATCGTCATTACAGTGCCACAGCGATCTGGTAGAGGGCTGCATCAATCGCTTCCTTTGCGGCTTCCACAGGGTCGGCGGTGAGGAGCGAGAACAGCGGACGATCCTCGCACGTCACCGATGTGGTGAACTCGACGTCGCCTCTCGGGCTGAAAACCGACGCGAACATCCCGACCGTGGCCACCTTGTCGATGCCAAACAGAAGACCCAGCGGTGAGATGAGGATCTGCAATGTGGTATCGAGGAACGCCGTCGCTCCCAGAAGGACGAGGGAGCGTTCGGGGCGGTATGAGATCCGACTCTCCCACTCGACGATTCGAAGGATAATCACGTGGTCCGCGTTCAGCGCCTCGGCGAGGCGCTGCATGCCTTCGACCGTCATGCTGTTGCCGACGTACGACCCCGTCAGGCGTTGGGCGAGCATCAAATCCCCTTGGGTGTTGACGTCGCACCCGGCCACGACCGAGCAGCGCTGACTGGCGTAGTTCTTGAGGATCTCCAAGTCCGCGGTCGGCACGGCCGCCGCAGCCTGCAAGAACACGGCAACCTTCGGCCGAGCGGAGCATCCCAGAGCGACCGTCGCGACGATCACGACGGCGACGACCCACCTTGCGGTACGGCGCGTTCGATCGGACATTCTCACTCCCCACCACCCATTGTGAAGCCTAGTAGCATGTGAGGGGAGTCTAGCTCTGCGAGAAACCGCGAAGAAGGAACGGTGTCGAAGCGTTCGTCCGACTTTGTCTAGGGGGTCCGGGACAGATGTCCGGGCGACGGGCTCCGAATGCCGCGATCCGGTTAGATCTCCAATTCCTTCGGACCCTGCGCCGCGTGGGGATGCGCGGGACCCGCATAGATCTTGAGCTTGCGAAGCATCTGCCGGCCGAGGATCGACTTCGGAAGCATCCGGCGCACGGCCTCCCGGACGGGGAGCTCGGGGTGGCGCTCGATGAGCCGGCGGTAGGACATCGACTTCAGCCCACCCATGTACCCCGAATGTCGCTGGTAAAGCTTGTCATCCCACTTCTTCCCGGTGAGCTCAATCCGCTCGGCATTGATCACGACAACGTAGTCCCCGGTGTCGACGTGGGGCGTGTAGATCGGCTTGTGCTTCCCTTGAAGGATGACGGCGATCTCCGAGGCGAGCCGACCCAGTCGCTTCCCGTCGGCGTTGACCACGTACCACTCGCGATCCCAGGTCTTCCCCATCTCTTCGTTCTTTGCCAGAAACGTCCGTTGCCGTTGCATGTTGGAACTCCTCCAAGGTCTGCGGTTCAAGGGTGGATTGTAGCTCTAGGAGTCGACCCTTTCAAAGCGTCGTTCCGATTGTCTCTTCCGGTCGTGGACCGTACGAGACGATTCCCACCCGAATCTCAAGCTTCTTCTCGATCAGCCGCACGTAGTTCGCCGCCGCCTTGGGAAGCGACTCGACCGACGTGGGATTCCCCAGCGCCTCCCGCCAGCCGCGCACGGCCTCATACACCGGCTCACAGCGCGCCAGCCGCTCTCCCGAAAGCGGATACCGCTCCGCGCTCCGCCCGCCGATACGGTACTCGGTGCAGACGCGGATCTCATCCAACTCGTTCAGGACGTCGAGCTTCGTCAGCGCGATCTCGGTGATTCCGTTCAGCGTCGCGGCGTAGCGCAACGCCACGAGGTCAAGCCACCCGCACCGGCGCGGACGGCCGGTCGTCGTTCCGTACTCCCCGCCGCGCTCCCGAAGGCCCGCTCCGACTGGATTCTCGAGCTCCGTCGGGAACGGACCCTCGCCCACCCTGGTCAGGTACGCCTTCGCGACGCCCACCCGCCGGTCGATCGACGGAAGCGGGATGCCGAGGGACGGTCCGATCCCGCCGAACGTCGTCGTCGACGACGTCACGAACGGGTAGGTTCCGAAGTCGACGTCGAGGAGCGTCCCTTGCGCACCCTCGAAGAGAACCCGCTTCCCTTTCCGCAGGGCTTCGTCCACCACCGGGGACACGTCGCAGATCCCTTCGCGAAGCTCCTTCCCGGCCGCGAGCAGGAGCTCAGCCAATGCTCCGGCGGAGTACGCCTGCATCTCTTCGCTCGCCGGCCACTCGCGCTTCAAGAGGTCAAGACGCCACGCAATCCGGCTTCGCAGGGTCTCCGGATCGAGGAGGTCCCCGGCGCGCACTCCGACGTGGGCCACCTTGTCGCGATACGCCGGAGCGATTCCGCGCCGCGTCGTTCCAAACCGGGCGCCGCTCCCCTCGAGCTCCTCCAAGGTACGGTGGTACGGAAGGATAAGGTGTGCGTTCTCGGCGAGGAGCACCCGAGGCGTCTCGCCGATGTGGTCGGCCACGGCGCGGATCTCCTTCGAGAGGAGCTCAATGTCGACGACCATTCCTGCTGCCAGAACGGAGGTCACGCCGGGGTAGAACGCACCGGCCGGGATCAGATGCGTGCCAAACTTGACTCCGCGATCGATCAGCGTGTGCCCGGCGTTGGGTCCGCCGTTGAAGCGGACGACCATGTCCGCCTCGCGCGCCAACAGATGCGTAATCTTGCCCTTGCCCTCATCGCCCCACTGCAGTCCGAGAACCGCCGTCGACATCCTGCCCTCCTACGCGTCCTGCATTCGAGTCAATCCGATCGCGACGCGGCGTCCCTCATCCAGCTCGATCGTCTGGCTGTACTCGTGCTTCCCCTTCATGTCGTGCTTCACGCTCACGGCGAGGACTTCGGCCGCGATCTCCTCTTCGTGTTGCGCGAGGATGGCACCGAGCGCGTCATCCGTCTCGTACGCGAGGCGGATGCGGTCCGTGACATCGAACCCTGCGTCCTTGCGCGCCACCTGGATACGATGCACGACCTCGCGGAACAACCCCTGCCGACGCAGGTCCTCGTCGATCCGGGTATCCAAAAGAAGGCGGTCCGACCCCGTCTCCGCCTGCACGTACCCCTCGGACAGGGACACGGTGTACGTCACGTCCTCGGGGCGGATTTCCACGGTCTCGCCGCCGATCGCGACTGTGACCGATCCCGTCGCCAGGGCGTTTCGGAGCGCCGACGCGCTCTGCCCCTTGATCCACGCCGCGGCCTTCGGCCCCGACGCTCCCAGCCTCGGTCCAATCGACCGGAAGTTCGGCGCCGCGGCTTCGGTCAGGTAAGCCCCGAGATCCTTCACGACGTCGACCCGTCGCACGTTCAGCTCCCGCTCGATCAGCTCCTGAACCTCGGCGCGGAGCGCGACGTCGCCCGGCGACGCAATCACGACATGGGCGAGGGGCTGCCGCACCTTGACCTGAGCCTGATTCCGCGCCTGGTGACCCAAGGCCGCGATGGAGCGGGCCAGCTGCATCTCGCTCTCGAGCGCGGAATCGACGGAGTCCTCGTCGACCGCGGGGTACGCACACAGGTGGACGCTCTCGGGGTCGCCGCCCGCCCGAAGCGGTTGGTAGACGGCCTCGGCGAGGAACGGGACGAACGGAGCAAGAAGCCTCGACAGGACGAGGAGCGCCTCACGCAGCGTCCCGTACGCCGCCGCTTTGTCCTCCCCCATCCCTCCGCGCCAGAACCGCCGGCGCGACAAGCGGACGTACCAGTTTGAAAGGTCGTCGACGAACGCCTCGAGGGCCGCCGCCGCAGAGACGACGTCGTACGCGTCCAGCGCCGTCACGACGTCTCGGGTCGCCGTCTGGAGGCGCGACCGGATCCAGCGATCAAGGATTGAGAACGAGGCTTCTCTCGCCGGGTGCACGTCGGGGTCGTAGCCGTCAATCGTCGCGTAGAGCGCGAAGAAGTCGTACGTGTTCCGCACGGTGTCGAGGAACTTGTAGAGCGGCTCCTGAACGGCAGCCTCGCCGATCCGCTTCGACTTCCACGGAGCGCTCGAGGAGAAGAGGTACCAGCGGATGCAGTCCGCGCCGAACCGGTCGATGTAGGTCCACGGGTCGAGGACGTTGCCCTTGCTCTTCGACATCTTGAGGCCGTTCTCGTCGAGGCCGAGCCCGGTCGCCATGCAGTTCCGATACGGAGCCTCCCCGTGCAGGATCGTCGCCGTCGCGAGGAGGGTATAGAACCAGCCGCGGGTTTGCTCCATCGCCTCGCAGATGAAATCGGCGGGGAAGCTGTCGCGGAACCGGTCCTCGTTCTCGAACGGGTAGTGCCACTGCGCGGTGTGCATGCTCCCCGAGTCGAACCACGTGTCGATGACGTAGCGAACGCGTCGCGCCACCCCGCCGCACGCCTCGCAACGCAGCGTGATCGCGTCCACGTACGGGCGATGCAGCTCGACGGTTCGCGCTCGCTCCGGGTCGGTCGCCCGCGCGACCAAGTCGGCGCGGCTCTTCACGGCCGACACCGTTCCGCATTCCTCGCAGACCCACAGGTTGAGAGGCGTGCCCCAGTACCGGTCGCGGGAGAGCGCCCAATCCTTCAGGTTCTCGAGGAAGTCGCCCAACCGGCCCTCGCCGACATGCGACGGATACCAGGAGATGCCCTCATTCTCCTCGATCATTCGGTCCTTGAACTCGGTCGTGCGGATGTACCACGAGTCCATGGCGTAGTAGAGGAGCGGGGTGTCGCAGCGCCAGCAGAACGGGTAGTCGTGCTCGTAGGGCATGCTCCGATAGAGAAGCCCCCGATTCTTCAGGTCCGCCACGACGACGGGGTCCGCGTCCTTGACGAACTGGCCGGCGCAGAGGGGAAACTCCTCGGTGAAGCGTCCGCCGAGGTCCACCGGCTGCACAAACGGAAGCCCCTCCTCCTGACCGAGTCGGTAGTCGTCTTCTCCGAACGCGCACGCGATGTGGACGATCCCCGTGCCGTCGTCCATGTTCACGAACCCGGCGGAGTAGACCTGATAGGCCGCAGCGTCGCTTGTCAGCCGGTATGGCGGCTCGTACAGCACACCGAGGAGGTCGCGCCCCGGCATCTCCCGCACGATGCGGGCGTCGCCGACGAGCGCCCGCTCCATAAGCGCCTTCGCGAGGACCAACCGCTCGCTGCCCTGTTCGACTTCGACGTATGCTTCATTCGCGGCCATCGCGAGCGCGACGTTCGCAGGCAGCGTCCACGGCGTCGTCGTCCAGGTCAGGAGGGACGTTCGCACGCCGCCGTCCAGCTTGTAGACCGAGGCCGCGTCCGAGACGATCGGCATTCGGAGGAACACGGACGGGTCTTCGACGACCTTGTACCCCTGAGCAACCTCGTGCGACGACAGCCCCGTGCCGCATCGCGGGCAGTACGGAAGCGTCTTGTGTCCCTGGTAAAGCAGCCCGCGCTCGAACATCGTTGCGAGCTCCCACCAGACGGACTCAATGTAGTCGTCCGTGTACGTGACGTACGCATTCTCGAGATCGATCCAGAACCCCATCCGCCGAATAAGCCGCTCCCATTCGGCCTTGTACCGCCACACGGATTCCTTGCACTTCTGGACGAACCGCTCGACTCCGTAGCTCTCGATCTCCGGCTTGCTGTTGACGCCGATCTCCTTCTCGACCTCGAGCTCGACTGGAAGTCCGTGGGTGTCCCATCCCCCTTTGCGCACGACGTAGTGCCCCTGCATCGTCTTGTAGCGGGGGAAGAGGTCCTTGTAGACGCGGGGCATCAGGTGCCCGAAGTGCGGGCGTCCGTTCGCCGTCGGCGGGCCCTCGTAGAACACGTACCGAGGTCCGTTCTCGGTTTGGCGTAGCGATTCGCCGAACGCGTCTGTCCGCTGCCAGAGCTCGAGAATCTCGAGCTCGCGGGCGACCGGATCCTTCTCCAGCTTCTCGTACCGCTTCATGTCTCTCCTTACTCCAAAACCAGCAACATCCATCCCAAGCCACGCACACCCGAAAGCGACGAAAGACGAACCGAAGGGCGCCCCTTAGCGGGGCACAGGAATGTAGATCAGAAGAGGCATGTTGCGCTGTCGTTTCCGCACCATGGCACGATCACAGTGCATCATACGCTGCCCCCCGGCGTGGAGTCAACAACGCTTGTCCTGGACAGGTGGCCGCTCGTGCCCCCCTTCCGGTCCCGCCACGTCGAGGGACACGTGCGTCCTCGAGAGACCGGATGAGTGTCGGGCCTTCGCTGCCCAGGCGCCGTTGTGCCAGCCCCGTGCTCCGACCATGCTCGACCTATGGACACCCGAGCCGTTCGTTTCGCCCGGCGGCGCCTCGTCCTTGCGCTCGCCGTCGTCGTGCTCACGGGGTGCACGGGCCGGGAGGAGCCGATCGCGGTGCTCACAGCGGCGGTCATCACCGGTGCCGCACCGCTTGAGATCGCCTTCGACCTGTCGTACTCAGTCTGTGGCGAGAACGGATCGGCGACGTACGAACTCGACTTCGGCGACGCCTCGGATTCGTCGGTGGGCTCCGACCTCGGCGTTGTCGTGCACCACACGTACGGCGCCGGAACCTACGACGCCGTGCTGATCCTGACGGATGCTCGCGGCCAGCAGGACTCGGACACCCTGACCATCACGGCGGACGCGAGCGGGCCTCCCGTCGGAACGTCGGTCGGGGACACGGCTCCCGACTTCACCGCCCACACGACGGGCGGCGGGTCACTGACCCTCTACGACCACCGCGGCGAGGTGATCCTCCTCGACTTCTGGGGGGCGTGGTGCGCGCCGTGCCGGAAGAGCATGCCGCACCTCGACGCCCTGATTCGCGAATACGCCGACAACGGAGTCGTGGCGGTCGTTATCAGCACAGATGCCGCGGAGCAGACGTCGATCGACTTCCTCGAAGACGGCGGGTACGACGCGTTCCTCTCCGTCTGGGAACCCGGCGGCAAGAGCGGAAGCCCACTCACCGAGCTGTACGGGTTGAACGGGACGGACGTTGGCATCCCGTGCACCTTCGTGATCGACCGCCAGGGGGTCATCCGCTACGTAGGCCACCCGCTCGACCTGACCGCCGAGATGCTCGAGGCCATCCTCTAGGTCTACCCATCGGAAGCCTGCCAACGCAGAGGTCGCGGAGAACGCAGAGACCGGCAAGTCCCAGCGCGGTGCGAGAAAGCCGACACGCTCTCTACCTGGATCGCCTCCGCGCCGCTCCGCGGTAAGACGCCTCAAGAGCTCCTAGAGCCACCCTGCGCTCGGCCGCTAGCGTCCCGCGTCTTCCTTCTCCCGACGGATGTCGTCGAGCGCCTCGCGATCGACGTGCGTAGGGTACTCGCCTGAGAAGCAGGCATCGCAGCACGAGATCTCCCCGTAAAGCGACCGGAGCGCGGAGAGCTCCTGATAGACGACGGCGTCGGCGCCGATCATGCGGCAGACGTCGTCGACGGTACGGTTCGCCGCAATGATCTCTGCCGTCGTCGACATGTCGATCCCGTAGACACACGGCGAGACCACCGGCGGAGCGGCGCTGATCACGTAGACCTCCCGCGCCCCAGCACCCCGTAGGAGTTCGACCAACCGGCGCGACGTCGTCCCCCGGACGATCGAGTCGTCGACAACGGCCACCCTCCGCCCCTCGAGCACGCCACGGATCGGGTTCAGCTTCAACCCGACCATCCGACGGCGCTCCTCATCGGTCGGGAGGATGAAGCTCCGCCCAATGTGATGGTTCTTCGCCAGGCCGCGCCGGAAAGGAATCCCGAGCGCTTGCGCCATGCTCGAGGCGAACAGGAACCCCGACGCCGGGACGTCGATGACCACATCGGGACGGAGCCCCGCACGACGAACGACGTCGGCGAGCGCGCGCCCCATGCGTTCTCGCTCGGCCGCGACGACCCTCCCTTGCAGCACCGAATCCTCGCGGGCGAAGTAGATGTACTCAAACACGCAGAACGCCGGCTTCTCCCGAGGGCCCTGGTGCCGATGCACCGTCCCCGTAGCGTCAATGAAGACGGCCTCGCCCGCGCCGATGTCCCCCTCGACCCGGAACCCGAGGTAGTCGAGGCACGTCGTCTCCGACGCGATGGCGTACTCGGGCCCCTTCGGGGTTTGCCGAACCCCGAGGACCATCGGCCGGATCCCGTGCGGGTCGGAGAACGCTAGGAGGCCGCGCCCCGCGATCAGGCAGATCACCGCGTACGCGCCGTGGATCGCCCGCCGCGTGGCGTCGACACACGAGAAGAGGTCATCAAAGGTAAGGGCCCGGAGGTCTCGCTGCTCCAGTGCCGCGGCGAACGTGTACAGGATCAGGGCGACGTCGTTCGACGTGTCCACCAGACGGTGGTGCTCGGTGTAGAGGTTCTCGCGCACCTCGGCGAAGTTGACGACGTTGCCGTTGTGGACCATGGCGAGCCCGTACGGGTAGTTGACGTGCACCGGTTGGGCATCCTCGACGTCCGTCGACCCCATCGTCGCGTAGCGGACGTGACCGAGGCCCCACGTCCCTCGCAGCCGTTCCTGATGACGGTCCTCAAAAACGCGGCTGACGAGCCCGCGGCCGATCTTGACGTGGAACGAGCCGTCGAACGTGATGGCGCCGGCAGCATCCTGGCCTCGATGTTGCAGGGTCGTCAGGCCGAAGATCAGGTCGGCGGCCACCTCCGAGCGTCCCCAGATCCCTAGGACTCCGCACATGGTGTCCTCCCGCCAGCCGACGCGGTCCACAATCGGCCCTCGCTTTGGAACCACCTTCGCAGCGCTCGGCTGTAGAGGCCGTGTTCGACGGCGAGGCCGCGCCGCTTCACCTCGTCGAGCGTCGTCGCGCCTTGGAGCGACACCATCTCCTGCGCCAGCACGCGCCCCGTGTCGACCCTCTCGTCCACAAGGTGGACGGTGATCGTTGTCTCCGCCAGCCTGCGCTGGAACGCCCACCCGTAGCCGTCCATGCCCTGATACTCGGCCGTGTCCGCGGGGTGGATGTTGACGATCCGGCCTCGGTATCGGCCGATGACCGCCGGAGACAAGACGCGCATGAATCCCGCGAGAATGAGGGCGTCCACGCGCCACGGCTCGAGCGTCTCGAGAAGGCGCTGTCCGTACGCGTCGGCGTCCAGGCCGCGCGACGGCACGACGCACGTTGGGATCCCGGCGCGGCGTGCGATCTCGAGGCCCCCGGCCGTCGAACGGTTCGACACCACCACCACCACGTCACAGACGCCGGAGAGGCACCCGTCGCCGACCTCGGCGACGATCCGCTCGAGGTTCGACCCCCGGCCCGAGATCAAGACCGCTACGCTTCGCATCTAAAGCCTCCGCCCGATGTCTCGCCTTGCGTGCATCCCCGCGAAGCGGATCCGATCGACATTCCGGTACGCCCGGTCGATGGCCTCGTCCAGGCTGTCGGCACGGGCAACCACGTGCAGCACGCGCCCGCCGCTCGTGAGGAGCCGATCGCCGTCGCGTCGGGTCGCTCCGTGGAAGACCAGCACGTCAGGGTCGACGCTCTCGAGGCCCACGATCTCGCGGCCCGCCGTGAACGCTCCCGGGTAGCCCCCCGACGCCAGCACGACGTCCACGGCGAACCCGTCGCCTGCTGAAATCCCCATCCCGTCCCATGTCCCCTCACAGCACGCGTGCATCGCGTCGAGGAGATCGCCGCGAAGGAGCGGCAGGACGGCCTCGGCCTCCGGGTCGCCGAGCCGCGCGTTGTACTCCAGGACCTTCGGCCCTTCGTCCGTCACCATCAGCCCGAGGTAGAGGAATCCGCAGTACTTGATCCCCTCCGACCGAAGCCCGGCGAGGGTCGGTTCGAGGATCGTTCGCCGGACAACGCCGAGGGCCTCAGCGCCGAGCGCCGGGACGGGTGCGAACGCTCCCATCCCTCCGGTGTTCGGTCCGCGGTCTCCGTCGTACACCGCCTTGTGGTCCTGCGCCGGGGGAAGGACGGCGTACGCGCGGCCGTCCGTCACACACAGCACCGAGACCTCCCAGCCGTCGAGGGGCTCCTCGACGAACACAGGCTCGTCCGCCGGGCGGGATCGCCGCATTTCATGCCACGCCTCTTGGGCACGGGCCGGCGAATCGCAGACGACGACTCCCTTCCCTGCCGCGAGCCCGTCCGCCTTCACGACGAGCCGGCCGCCCCAGCGATTCGCCGCGGCCTCGACCTCGGCGGTCGTCGCGACCTCCGCGTGCTCGGCGCACGGGATGCCGTGCCTCTCCATGAACCGCTTCGCCCACAGCTTCGAGCTTTCCACCCGCGCCGCCGCCGCCGTCGGGCCGAACGCAAGGGTTGAGGTCGTCGCAAGACGGTCCACGACCCCTGCGGCCAGCGGCTCTTCACCGCCGACAACCAGGAGATCGAGGCTCAGCCGCTCGCACGCTGCGGCGACCGCCTCCGCGTCGGTCGGACAGACCGCGACGTTCGGCGACGTCCCTCCGTTCCCGGGGAGGACGAACACGGACTTGGCCCGGGCGCTCTGCGCCAGCTTCCACGCGAGCGCGTGCTCTCGTCCGCCGGAGCCGAGCACGCCGACGTTCACGACCCGACCTCCCCGCCGCCCGCCGAGCGCCCTTCGGCGCGACACGCCACGTCCGCCTCGTCGACCCGCTTCCGGTTTGCCTCGATCCCGCGGCGAAGCTCCTCTCGGACCCGCGGAAGCGCCAGGGCGCGCAGCGCCGCCTGCGCCGCGTTCTCCGCGCCAAGAACCGTGACCGCCGGCACGCGGGGCGGCATAAAGAGCGACGAGTTCAGGTGGAGCTTGGCCTCCGCACCATCCCGGAACGGCGGGCAGTTGATCACCGGAAGCGTGACGTTCGCCGCCAGCGCCCCGCCGAGGCCGTTTGACAGCCCTGCGACTGCGATGATGGCTCCCGGCTCTCGCGCTTCGTCCAGTTCCGCCGCCAGGGACGCGACGCGGTCCGGCGTCCGGTGCGCTGACGCAACGCGGAGAAGCACGGCCACTCCGTACGGGCGAAGCTCGGCGGCAATCCGCTCCGCGTGCTCGCGATCCTTCGGCGAGCCCATCACGATCGCCACGAACCCATCGCGCAGGAGGCCCGCGTCGACCAGTGCACGAAGGAGATCCCTATCTCCGCCGCCGCTCACCGAGCAGCCCTCGACGGCCGGCGTCTCTCCGGTGATCCGATCGCAGATCTCACGGTAACGCCGGGCTGTCTCCGAGATGACGTCGTCGGGAAGGGATGTTGGGCGCCGTCCCTTCGACTCTTCGGCGAGGAGCCACGCGCGGACGATCTCCTTGTCCCACCCTTCGACGCCCGCCGGGTTGCGGTCGTACTCCTCCGCGAGCCAGAACCGCGACGAGTCCGGCGTGTGCATCTCGTCGATCAGAACGACGCGATCGTCGATCAGCCCGAACTCGTACTTCGTGTCGACGAGGAGCACTCCCTTCTCGCGCAGGTAGCGGGACCCGTCGTCGAACAACGCGAGGCTCGCCTCCTCGAGGCGGCGGTAGACGTCGCGCGAGGCGATCCCGCGCTCGACGATCTCCTGCGGGGTGACGGGCTCGTCTCTTGCCGCCTTCGTCGTCGGGGTGACGATCGGCGCCGCGAGCCGCTCGTTCTTGGCCAACCCTTCCGGGAGCTTCACACCGGAGAGACTCCTCGCTCCCGCAGCGTACGCCCTCCACGCCGACCCGGTCAGGTAGGCGCGCACCACCATCTCCAGAAGGATCGGCCGAGCCTCCCGGACGAGCATCGCGCGCTCCCCGATCGTCCGGATCCAGTGGTGTGGGACCCGGTCGTGGGTTCGCTCGAACCAGAACGAGGCGAGCCGCGTGAGCGCGGCACCCTTGCCCGGAATGCAGCAGTCGAGGACGCGGTCGAACGCGGAGAGGCGGTCCGTGGCGACGATCAGCCGCGTCGTGGCATCGATGCGGAAGCTGTCGCGCACTTTCCCGCGATGAACGCACTCGAGCTGCGGCGTCGAGAAGCGGCTCACGGTCTGCATCTCGTCCTCCTAGTGCTGGAAGTGCCGGATCCCGGTGAAGACCAGCGAGGCCCCGCGGCTGTCAACACACGCCAGGACCTCGCGATCGCGGATCGATCCGCCGGGCTCGACGAACGTGCGCACACCGGCGTCGGCCGCGAACTCCACGCTATCCGGGAACGGGAAGAACGCGTCCGAGACGAGCACCGCGCGCCCGAGAGCGGCGCAGATTCCCTTCTCGTCAAGACTCTCGCCCGCCAGGGTCGCGCGCGCCCGCTCCACGGCGAGGCGGGTCGACACCACGCGGTTCGGCTGTCCCGCCCCCATCCCGAGGAGACGCAACGCCCCACTCGTCTCCGCGACGATGACGATCGCGTTGCTCTTCACCTGCCGAGCGGCCACGAGCCCGAACTCGATCAGCCGGCGAAGCGCGCCGCCGGCGCCAAGGTCTCCGTCGGGGCGGGCCTTCGAGACGACCTCCAGCTTCTCGAGGAGAACGCCGTCCGCGTCCTGGACGAGGGCCGCGCAGCCGAGGAGCTTGATCTCCTTGGGGCGTCGGAGTCCTCGGGCGTCGAGACGCACGATCCGGAGGTTCTCGTTCTGCCTCAGGTACGCGACCGCCGTCTCGTCAAACGCCGGGGCCACCACGACTTCGACGAACTTCCGCTCCGACTTGTTCGCCGCATCGAGCCCCAGGAACTCGACCGCCGCCCGGTCGACGACCGCGTTGAACGCGATCACAGACCCGAACGCGGACACCGGGTCGGATCGCCACGCCGTCTCCAGAGCGGCACGCGCCGACGATGCCTGGCAGAGGCCGCACGGGTTCGTGTGCTTGACCACGGCGCACGCGGGAGCCACGAGGTCTCGCACAGCGGCCGCCGCGGCGTGGATGTCCACGAGGTTGTTGTACGAAAGCTCTTTCCCTCCGAGCACTTCCAGGTCGTAGAGCGACGCAGCGGCGTCCCGCTCGCGCAGGACGAACGCGCCCTGGTGCGCGTTCTCCCCATAGCGCAGCTTCCGCCCGCCGTGGAACGCCAGCCGGAGCGACGTCTCGCCGAACCGCTCGTCCAGCGCCTCGGCGATCATCGAGTCGTAGTCCGCGGTGTGGTTGAAGGCCTTCCGCATCAGCCGCGCCCGCGTCTCGAGCGAGAGCGCGCCCGTGCGCGTCTCAAGCTCCTGGATCAACTCCCCGTAGTCCGCGGGGTCGCAGATGGCGGCCACGTAGCGGTAGTTCTTCGCCGCGGCACGGATCATCGTCGGCCCGCCGATGTCGATCTGCTCGATCAGGACATCGAGCTCTGCCTTCTCGTCGCGGTACTTGCGGAACGGGTAGAGGTTGCAGACGACAAGGTCGATGGGCACGATCCCCAGGCGCTCCGCCTCGGCTCGGTCGCGCTCGCGGTCGAAGAGGATCGCCGACTCGATCGCGAACGAGATCGTCTTCATCCGCCCCCCGAACGCCTCGGGGTTCCCCGTCACCGACGCGATGTCGACCACCGGGATTCCGGCGTCGCGCAGCGCTTGCCCGGTGCCTCCGGTCGAGATGATCTCGCAGCTCCAACGACGAAGCGCCTTCCCAAGCTCCGCCACGCCGGTCTTGTCCGAGACGCTCACCAAAGCCCGTCGGATCTTCCAGTCCACGATTCCTCCTTGAACCCCTGCCCGACCTGCACCCAGGTCGGCCTAGGCCGCCAAGACCGCCTTCACGACGTTCTGGAACAACACCAGCCCCGCCCCTTCCTCGCTTCGCTCCGGACGCTCCCGACGGAGGCGAGGCCAGTCGTAGTGATTGAAGAGGGAGAGGTACGCCTCGGGGTGCGGCATCACGCCAAGGATCCGCCCGCTCGGGTCGCACAGCGCGGCACACGCGAGCTCCGCGCCGTTCGGGTTCGCCGGGTACCGGTCCGTCGGCCGACCGGCCTCGTCGCAGTACGTGAGGCCGTTCAGGTGAAGCCGCGCGATCTCATCCCGCAAACTCACGTCGCGAAACACGAGTCGGCCCTGCCCGTGCCGGACCGGAAGCTCCCACTCCTCGAGCCCAGCCCACACTCGCGCCGGGCACTCGGCATCCGCTCGAACCCGCACCCACCGGTCCTCGTACTTTCCGGACGCGTTCTGCATCAGGGCCGCCTCCGCGGCGCCCTCGCCGCCAACGTCCGGGACGAGACCCAGCTCGACGAGCGCTTGGAATCCGTTGCAGAACCCGATCACCATCCCGCCGTGGCGCGCCACGGCGCGAAGACCGTCGCCCATCGTCGTCCCTCCCGGGAGCTTTCGCGTTCGGATCCGATTCGCGAGGACCCTGCCGCCGCCGAGGTCGTCGCCGAACGAGAACCCTCCGGGGAGATGGACGACGTCGAAGGCGTCGAGCTTGATGTCGCCCCGCAGAATGCTCTCCAGGTGCACCGTCCGCGCGGTGGCGCCGGCGAGTCGGTACGCGGCCGCCGTCTCCTCTTCGCAGTTGATCCCGACCCCTGCGACAACCAGCGCCTGCACGGTCCTCATCCGTACCCCTCCAAACCGCTCCGCCACGCGGTCTCGAACCGCACAAGCGGAGCTTCGACGCAGGGGCGACCGCCCGCCGAGATCCGGACCCGCGCGTCACCCGTCACCCGCCCGATCGGCCACGCGTCTCTGCCCAAGATCCCCTCGAACGCCCGGCGCTTCTCCTCCGGCACCGTGACCACGAACCGCGACGAGCTTTCGGAGAAGAGTGGAATCCAGGGGCGTTCGGATGGCCCGAGCCCGTCGAGCACGACGTCGAACCCGAGCCCTCCCCCGATCGCCGACTCCACGAGCGCCACGGCGAGTCCCCCGTCGGAGAGGTCGTGACACGACGCCACGAGGCCGGCGGCGATCGCCTCGCCGACGCACCGATACCGGTCACGGGCCCGCTCCGCTCTCACCTGCGGCGCCGTGCCCCCGGCAAGCCCCAGCCAGCGGAAGAACTCCGACCCTCCCAGCTCGGCCTGCGTCTCGCCGATCACGTAGATCGCGTCCCCCGGGGCCTGGAGTCCCGTCGTGACGGTCTTCCGCACGTCGGGGATCCCCGCCGTCGCCGAAAAGAGGACAGTCGGCGGAATCGAGATCGTCACCCCTCCGGCGGTGAAGTCGTTCTTCATGCTGTCCTTGCCGGACGTCAACGGCACCGCGTAGGCCACGGCGATGTCGTAGAGAGCCTGGCACATCCGGACAAGCTGCCCGAGTCTGCGGCGGCCGTCCGGGTTCGTCCGCGCGTCGTAGGCCACGTTGGGAAGGCAGAAGTTGTCGTTGACGGACCAGAACTGCGGCGCTGCTGTGTCCGGTCCGGGCAGCCGCCCCCCCACCGCAACGATCCCGCGCACCGCCTCGTCGAACGCGCATGCGCACATGGCGTAGGGATCAAGGTCTCCGTACTGAGGAGCGATCCCGTTCGACACGGCGATCCCGCGGTAGTCGGACCACGAAAGGCGAAGGACGGCGGCGTCCTGCGGGCCGCCGCCGCGACCCATGAGCGGCTTGATCACGGTGCGCCCCTTCACCTCGTGGTCGTACTGCCGAATAACGCCTTCGCGGGAGCAGACGTTCCAGCTTCCGAGCACGCCGAGAAGCGCCGACTCCAGATCGACGTCGGGGACTGCCGGCGCCTCAACCGGCGGATTCGACCACTCTGCGGCGAGGCGTTTCCGCGGCGCGCCGTGATGGAGGAAGTCGAGATCCAAGCAAGCGGCCGTGCGGCCCGAGTGTCTCACCCACAGGGCCCCGTCCTCGGTGAACCGCCCGATGTCAACAGCCTCGACGCCTCGCTCGCGCGCCAGCGCGAGGAGGTCGCCCTCCACGGCGGGGTCAACAGCGAGCGTCATTCGTTCCTGCGACTCGGAGAGGAAGATCTCCCACGGCTGAATTCCCTCGTACTTGAGCGGGACCCGCTCGAGATCCACCTCCGCGCCGCCTGTGATGCGGGCCAGCTCTCCCACCGACGACGAGAGCCCGCCGGCTCCGTTGTCCGTGGCCGCCTTCACCCACCCCCGCGCGCACGCCTCCTCAAGGAAGTCGCTCGCGAGTTTCTGCGTCAGCGGGCTGCCGATCTGGACGGCGGAGCGTGGCGACTCCTCGTCCAGGTGAACGGAGGAGAACGTCGCGCCGTGAATCCCGTCTTTGCCGACGCGCCCTCCCACGACGACGATCCGGTCCTCCGCGTCGATGCGCTTCTCCCACCACGGGGCGCCCGCCACCCGCGCCGGGGCGATCGAGCCGGATCCGCAGAAGACGAGCGGCTTCCCCGCGAAACGATCATCGAACACGAGGGCGCCGTTCACCGTGGGAATCCCCGACTTGTTGCCCCCATCCTCGATCCCTGCGCGCACGCCGGCGAAGACCCGCCGGGGCGCCAGCTGCCCGGGAAGAAGAGGGCGGTCGTAGGTCGGCGGCGCGAAACAGAGCACGTCGGTGTTGAAGAGCAGCCTGCCGCCGCCACGCCCTGTGCCGAGCGGATCCCGGTTGCACCCCAGGATACCGGTGATCGCGCCGCCGTACGGGTCGATGGCCGACGGGCTGTTGTGGGTTTCCACCTTCCAAACGAAGACGCTGTCGTCGTCGATGCGAACGACGCCGGCGTTGTCGTCAAAGACCCTGAGGAGCCACGCCTGCCCCCACTCGCGGAGCGCCTCCCCGACCACGCGCGTCGCAGCGACGATGTACGTTCGGAAGAGCGAGTCGATCACCACGGTCGTCCCCCGGTCGCGGTCGACGAACTCGACGAGCGCATTGAACTCCTTGTGCTTGCAGTGCTCGGACCACGTCTGGGCCACGATTTCGAGTTCGCAGTCCGTCGGATCGGCGGGGAGTCCACGCCGGCCACGACTCGCCCGAACCGCCTCGCGGTCGAAGTAGTCTCGCAGGGCCACCATCTCGGCCCGGTCGAGCGACAAGAGCCGTACCTCCGACAACCGGAGCAGGCCGGCGTCGTCGCGCGGGAGAGCAATCTCCTCGATCACCGGCTGCGTCGCGACTGCGCCGCGAGGCCTCGGATCCTCGTAGGCGTCGGCCGGTCCCGATCGGAGGACGTGGACGAGTGGGTTCCCGACGAGTTCCTCGGCGATGCGCCCAAGCTCCGCCGGGGACAGCGCGCGCTCCAGCCAGTAGACGTCACGCGATGCCGCCCGACCGGAGGCAATCTGCGGCGCACCGGAGAACAGGTCGCGGAGCACGGTCAGCACGGTTTGCCCCTCGTCGTCCGTCACGCCCGGCCGCTTGTCGACCGAGATGAACGACCGGAATCCCAGGCGGGCCGGCGCTCCGACACCCACGACACACGAGACCTCATTCCCGAGCGCGGCGAGCGCCCGATCCGTCCTCGCAAGGTCGAGCGCGGGGGACACCGAGTAGATCTTCGACGTCGTGACTCGCCCGGTATCGATCGAGAGGAAGTCGGCGGCCTGGCGGCGGACCCGTTCGCCGACCGGGTCGGCGCCGCGGTCGGGTCGGGAGGACACGTGAAGGTGCGTCCAGGTCTCAGGCATCGCCCTCCCCGTTCGCCGCGAATCGAGCAATCCCCAGGCCCCAAGCGCGAGCGTCGATCGTGATGCCGTCCTCGGGAACAACCCTCCCCGCGACCCGCGCACTCCTGCCGCAAGCCTCGAACGCTTGCACGAGTGCCCGTCCGTGCCCCTCCGGGACGACGGCGAGCATCCCGTTCCCCATGTTCCACTCTGCGTACGCTTCGCGTGCCGACAACCCGCCCAGCTCAGCGAGGCGGAGAACCCAGCCGTGCGGAGACCAGAGATCGACGAGCTCCGCACCGAGTCCCGTCGCGCGGAGGACCCGCGGGAAGTTGCCGGGAATCCCGCCCCCCGTGATGTGCGCCAGTCCTCGAATCGGAACCCCCGAGGCGAGAGCGCTGACGACGGACGGCGCATAGATGAGCGATGGCGTGAGGAGAAGATCGCCCCACGACGTCCCTTCGTGAAGCGCGAGGTGCCACGCGTCGCCGAGGGCCTGCTCGAGAATCTTCCGAGCCAGCGTGAATCCGTTGCTGCGCAGGCCCGCGCTCCGAAGGGCGACGACCTCATCGCCCGGCACGAGACCCTTGCCGCAGAGGGCCGGCCGCTCTCCGGGGAGTACCCCGATGGCGGTCGCGCACCAGTTGACGTGGGGTCCGTCGCCCCACCCCCCGACGCGCCGGCCGAGGGCCGCGATCTCGCCTCCCGTCACGGCCACGCCGCACTCCCGTGCGGCGCGCGCGAGACCCGACATCATCGCGTCGATCGTCGCCTCGTCGAGTCGATCCGCGTCGATGATGTTCGACACCGCGACCGGCGCGGCGCCGATCGCCGCGAGATCGTCGAGAACCATGGCGAGAAGGTCGAAGCCCAGGGTGTCAAAGCGGCCAACGCGTTCTGCAACCTCGAGCTTCGTGCCGATCCCATCGGACGTCACCGCAACGCGCGCGTCTCCGATCCGAACGACGTTGGCGAAGCTCTCCTCGTCCCCTTCGATCCGAAGCCCGTCCCGCCCTCGGAGAGCGCCGAACGTGCTCTGCGCGTAGGCATAGGCGATCGCCGAGCAACGATCCACCCCCGCCTGGTCCACGCCCTTCGCGTTTGCGTCCGGCTCGACCTGCGACCTTCCCCTGCGAACCCCCGCACTTCCTCCGCCCACGGCTTGGCCCTCCTGTTCCTCGCTCGGTTACGGGTGGCCGCAAAAAGCAAAGTGGGGACGAACACCAGCTGGTAGTCTTCCGATGCGTCCACCCGTTCAGCCGCCGGTCCGCCGAGGGACTCGACGACCCCTCACTCAGTTTTTAGGTGCTGGCCGCCGAAGTGTCAACGGGGACATCGGCCGCCTGGTGAGGAAGTGTCGTTCTCGTCTGCGTTTCCGATCGTCGCCGCAATGCCCCGCCTCGTTGGGGGACACAGGTCTTGTCTGGCTGCCTGGCATCCCGGCGCCTCGCGGCGACGAACTCTAGAGCTGTACTGAAGACGGCGAACCCTTCCCGCCTCGCCACGCCAAGGGCAGACGGCCGGCGCGCCGCTTCCTGTAAGGCTTGTCCAGCCCCGACCGATCGAGTATCGTGGGCGCAGTATCGCAGGAAGCCAGGAGAGCTATGCCGAACCTTCACATCATCGACCATCCCCTGATCCAGAGCAAGCTCACGCGGATGCGCGACGCGACGACAGACAGCGAGACGTTCCGGCGGCTGCTCGACGAGCTGACGGCGTTCATGGTGTACGAGATCACGCGTGCGTATCCGTTGCGCGAGGTCACGGTTCGGACGCCGCTCGAGACCATGACCGGACGCGTCCTCGGCGTCCCCGTGGTCCTCGTCCCCATCCTGCGCGCGGGAACGGGAATGCTCGGGGGCGTGCTCGATCTCATCCCCACGGCCAAGGTTGGCCACGTCGGCATCTACCGAGACCCGAAGACCCTCCAGCCGGTCGAGTACTACTGCAAGCTTCCCCCGGACCTCGCTCGTGCGCAGATCATCATCGTCGACCCGATGCTTGCGACGGGCGGGAGCGCCGTCGCCGCGACGCGGATCATCAAGCGCGAGGGGGGGAGGGACGTTCAGTTCCTCTGTCTCGTCGCGTCGCCGGAGGGCGTGAGTGCGTATTCGGCGGAGCACCCCGACGTGCCGATCTACTGCGCGGCACTGGACCGCGAGCTGAACGCGAAGGGGTATATCCTTCCCGGTCTCGGCGACGCGGGCGACCGTCTCTTCGGAACCTAGACGCGAGGCGACCCGGCCTACGACGCCTGGCGCCGCCAATCCTCAAGAACCGCCGGCAGCTCGGCGAAGTCTCGGATCGTGCGCCACGCTGCTTCGCCTACCGCGGGGTCCTTCGGGTTCGCGGCGACGGCGAGGCCGACGATCCGCATGGCCGGCACGTCGTTGACGTGATCCCCAACGAAGCAGATCTCGTCCAGGTGGAATCCCCTTTCCGAGGCGAGAACGCGCAGCGCTCGGTCCTTGGCCCACAAGTCGACGACCGTCTCCGCCGTTCCGGTGAATCGCCCATCGAGAACGTGGATGCGATTCGCGAGGGCAAAGTCGAGCTCGAGGTCCTCGCACACCCAGTCGGCCACGAGGTCGACCCCCGAGGAGAGAATCCCCATTCGGTAGTGCCCCCGCAGGGTCTTGACCGCGCCGACGACCCCGTCAGCGTACGGCGCCGGCAGCACCCGCGCCGCCACGTCAGCGACGGAGACACCCGCCAAGAGAGCGGCGTCTCGCGCCACCCACTCGGCGTACGCCTCGGGCCGGGAGAAGTAGTCCGCCAGGAGCGCCCGCGACTTCGCTCCCACGCCGGCGGCGGCGGCCACGGCCCCCCAACTCGACTCGAACTCGATGCCGTGGTAGCGCACCAGCGTACCGTCGAGGTCGAAGACGATCGTCGAGATGCCGCGCCGCCGAACCCGCCCCACGCTACGGCACCACGAGCGTAGATCCGGCCGCAATCCGAAGGCCTTCGATCGACCCGACCGGAAGTTCGAGCGCGAACTGGAACGGAGCGCTCGGCGCGTAGAGATCGCCGGAATTCGCCGCCATCCGCGCGGCGCCCACGAACGTCCCGTCGGCCGCGAAGAACGCGATCTCGAGGTCAAACAGCACCGTCGACATGGTGAATCGACGCTCGGCCTCGGTGTCGAACGGGAAGAGAATCCCCGAGAACGCCTCGACGTAGGCCCCCGGGAACCCTCGGAAACCCGTCCAATGCCCGACGTCGTCGGCCGCGACGCGAACAGAGATGTCCACGCTGGAGCCGTCCGCGCGCACGATCGTCACGACGTCGGAGCCCATCGCCCCGGCAACCCCGAACCCGGCCGCGGCCGCGTCCACCGAGGCAAGCGGAGCCGTATCCTGCGCCGTCGAGGGGTAGACGGTCACCGCGGATTCGCCGATGCCGTTTCCGTCCGCGTCAATGACCGGAGTCCCCTGCCAGAAGTTGCCGACTCCGTCGATCGTCCAGACGTTCCCCGTGCCGTAGTCGAGGACGCTCGCGGCGGTCACGCCGAGGAACACGTTTCGCGCAAAGCGGTTCGCCTTGGAGTCGAGGTTCACATAGACGTGGTTCCCGTTGTCCGTGAAGACGTTGTTCACAACGTCGTTCCCGGCCGCCGTGGACCGACCGTACGCCTCGGGGAAGAGGAGCCCGCGCGACTGCTGCGCGATCAGGTTGCCTTCGATTCGGTTCTCGCTTCCGGAGAGCGCAATCCCGTACCCTCCAGACACGATCGTGTTCGCGACGATCTCGTTCCCGGTTGCCTGAGCGGACAGGGAGATGCCGATCTCGCAATCGGACAACCCGTTTCCGACCACGCGGTTGGCCGACGCAAGCTCCAGCGTAATCCCTTGCTTCGTGTTCTTGTGGTAGAGGATGTTGCCGGAAAGCTCGTTCTCGTCCGAACCACCCGAGACGATGATCCCATTAGCGTTCGCAAAGACGACGTTGCCGGACACGTGGTTCCCATCCGCCGCGATGAGGCGAATCCCTGTGTCGTTCGCCAAGCACTGGTTGTCGAGGACCTGGTTGTCCGACGAGGTTGTCATCTGGATGCCGGCGAGCCGGTTGTTGCGCAGCGAGTTCCCTTGCAGCGTGTTTCGATCGGACTGGAAGAGGAAAATCCCGTGCTCGGTGAGGACGGGAGTCGTTCGGTACACCGCGTTCCCGGAAACGACCGAGTCCGTCACGAACGCAAGCTGGATCCCGTCACTGTTCATGAGGTCGTTCCCCGAGATGACGACGTTCCGGCTGTCGGCTACCGTCAGGTGCGCCGGAGCCTCTCCCTCGATCGTCACGCCGTCGGCGCCGTAGACGTAGAGGATCGGGCGGTTGTTCACCGTGTTGCTTCGGTCGATGTCGTGGTGGTACTCGGCGGCCTCCTCTCCGATGACGCGCAAGCCGACCCCATTCACGTACAAGACGCAGCTCGTCACGGTGATCTCGCGAGACGAGATGATCTCGATCCCGTTCATCGAGTTCGAGATCGCGCACTGCTCGATTCGACCGCCCGAGGAGAACGCGATTCGGATCGCCGCGCCGTCCGCCGCTACCGCGCTCTGGATGATCAAACCCCGAAGGACGAAATGGGCCGTGACGTTCTCGATCTTCACCGCGTACTTCGCGCCATCGGCGGAGATTTCCCATCCCGTGATGACGTACGGATCGGCCTCCGTACCGCTTCCGGAAACGACCCCGTTCTCCGCGGTAAACTCCGCCTCTCCGAGGATCGCAATCGCGCCTCGGGATCCCCCAAGCGCGGCCACGGACACCGCAAGGGCCGCCCCCACGATCAAGAGAAAGACAAGCAACCGCTTCATGATCTCAAGCTCCTTTTCGTTCTCTGTCCCCACCCGGATTCCAAGGGATTCTGCTCCGCATTATAGCGATGCCCCGAGACCCCAACAATCGAGATCCGAGCGGATAACCTAGACCGAGTCTACATCATCGCGTTGTCGGGGTCGTGAGCGGGGCGTGGCAATCTTGTGAAGGATGCTCGCGAGGGCGCGACGTGCCCGACGTCCTCTCCGGCGTGAACCGGCGCGACCCCCCTCCACTGGCCCACCGCGTAGAGTCGACCCATGGGACGCCGGAAATCCATTCTCTGTCTCTTCCTTGCGGCCGCACTCGTTTCCCTCTTCTTCCTTCCGTCGGATCGTGGTGCTACGTCGCAGACGACGACGGCGGCACCGCCGCGCCTCACCGGGCACGGGCGCGTCGGCGTCTACCTGACCGCCTACGGCCTGCTCCGCGAGGACATCCTGCGCGGCGTCCTCGAGGCGCGCAAAGCGGGGAAGATCGACACGCTCGTCATCAACGTCAAGGACAACCATGGGGACATCTCCTACACGAGCAGTGTGCCCCTTGCGAAGGTGCTCGGCGCGTCGACCGGGCTGCTCGACTTCAAGAAGCTGATCCCGATCCTTCGCGGACAGGGGTTCTACCTCATCGCGCGCCAGGTCGTGTTCAACGACCCCATCCTCGCCAAGCACCTCGGCTACTCCAACGGCTGGGTTCCCGCCGCGGACCCCACCGCGATCGCCTACAACCTCTCCATCGCCCAGGAGGTCGCGACCCTCGGGTTCGACGAGCTGCAGTTCGACTACATCCGCTTCGCCGACGGGGGTGGGCTGGCGTCGGGGTATGAGGCCCGCTACGCGGCCATCGACTCGTTCTTGACCAAGGTGGAGGAGAGCATCGGCGGCAAGATCGCACTCTCCGTCGACCTCTTCGGCCGGGTGATGTGGGACTGGAACGTCCGCCGAACCGATCCGATCGGCCAATCCCTCGAGGACATGTCGGCGCACGTCGACTACGTGTCCCCGATGCTCTACCCGTCGCACTACACCGAGCAGAAGTACAAGGACGGCCCGTACCTCGTGGTCAAGGACGCCATGGTCTCGGGGAAGAAGCGCACCTCGACGGCCGTCCGTCCGTTCCTTCAGGTGTTCGACATGGCCATCCCGGCCGGCATGACGCTCGATGCCTACATCGCCGCCGAGATCCGCGCCGCCAAAGACTACGGCGCTGACGGGTACCTCTTCTGGGAGCCGTCCAACGACTACCGCGCCCTGTACCGCGTTCTCGGCGTCCCGTACACCTACTGAGAACGAAGCCCCACCGCAGAGCGCGCAGAGAACGCCGAGGCGCAGAAGCCCACACCGTCCGCAGCATCTTCCATTCCAAGCTACCTCGTTTCGCCGGGCTTGAGGGGGCGGTCCTCAACTCTACCTTGCTGCTCTGCTCGTCTCTGAGTCCTCCGCGCTCTTGCGCGCCTCTGCGCCCTCTGCGGTCGACGGCTTCCCGCCGTCGTCGCGAGGCTGGCTCCGCCGAGCGGGATTCGGTAGAGTCTTCCGGCGTTGAGACCGATACCCATGTTCCGGGAACTGCATCGCTCTTCTCACTCCTTCGCGCGAACGGGCGAGCTCACGACGCCCCACGGCGTCGTCTACACCCCGGCGTTCGTCGGCGTCGCCACAAGGGCCTCGATCAAAGCGGTGGAGCCTGAGATCCTGACCGGGCTTGGGATCGAGATGGTCATCTCGAACGCCTACCACCTGCACCTACGCCCCGGCGAGGACGTCGTCGCCCAACTCGGAGGACTCCACGCGTTTTCCGGCTGGCGCGGCCCGACGATGACCGACTCGGGAGGATTCCAGGTGTTCAGTCTCGGCGCCGGAAAGGAGCACGGAGTCGGGAAGGTCGCCTCCGTATTCCCGGGCAGCGCCCCCGAGGTCCCGCGCAGGAGCGGCGGCCGCGGGCTCGTACGACTCAGCGAGGAGGGCGCCGCATTCCGGTCGATTCTTGACGGCTCCTCCCACCTCTTCACCCCCGAGTCCGTGATGACCATCGAGCGGAAGCTCGGGGCGGACATCATCCTCCCGCTCGACGAGTGCACCTCGCCGCTCCACGACTACGCCTACACCCGCGACGCGATGGAACGGACGCACCGGTGGGCGCGGCGCGCCACCGCGGCGTTTCGCCTGCTCGCCGACGACCCAACCTTCCCAAACCCTAGCCAGGCGCTGTTCGGCATCGTCCAGGGAGGCGCCTACGAGGATCTCCGTCGCGAGAGCGCGCGTGTCATCGGAGAGATGGGGTTTGACGGGTTCGCCGTCGGGGGATCCCTCGGCCGGTCGAAAGACGACATGGCCCACGTCCTCGACTGGACTGTCCCGCAGCTTCCGACGAACCGGCCACGCCACCTCCTCGGCATCGGCGAGATCGAGGATATCTTCGCATGCGTGGAGCGCGGCATCGATACGTTCGACTGCGCCGCGCCGACGCGGATGGCCCGCAACGGCACCGTGTTCCTCAAAGGAGCGCCGCGCCACCGCATCAACCTGCGCAACGCCACGTTCCGCACCGACGACCGGCCGATCGACCCGACGTGCGACTGCCCCACTTGTCGGAGTCACTCCCGCGGGTACTTGCAGCACCTGTGTCGGTCGGGAGAACTCTCGTACTACCGCCTCGCGACGATCCACAATCTGCGGTTCCTCGTGAAACTCCTCGACGACGTCCGCGCCGCGGTCGCCTCGGAACGTCTGCCCAACCTTGCCCGAGAGTGGGACGTCACCCCCGCGTAGTTGGCCCGCTGTGTCTCGAGAACGAAAGAGGGGAGCGCTTGCGTTCCCAGCAGGAAACCAGACGCCTGCATCTCCAGCAGATAGCCGGTCGATTGCATTCCCAGCAGGAAGCCCAACGCCTGCGTTCCCGCGGAGGGCCGAACGTCTGCGTTCCCCAGAAATGAACGAGGGGCACGGCGTGCCCCTCTCGAATCTGCTCCGATAACCCTTCGCGCTCTCTACGTCACGGGAGGAATCTCCGCAGCGACCGTCCGAACGCGCCGATGTCGAGCGCCGAGAAGTCAAGCGTCAGCGACACGCGGTGTGACCCTCCGAGCGTGTTCCCCACGTACGCGTAGTCGACGAGGAATCCCTCTACGTTCACCCCCAGGCCGGTCGTGAACGACGTCCCCGACCCGCTCATCACGCCGAGGCGGAGCGCCAGCGTCGGCACTGGCGAGTACGAAACGCCGGCCCGGAACGCGCCTCCCAAGTACAGGTCGGTGGCCACGGTGACCTGGCCCATGAGGCGTGCCGAGGCGCCGATCCGCAGGTCCATCGCAAGGTCGTCCGAGATATCGTCGTACGACATTGCGCCGAACAGGTTGACGGCCGTGACGCCGATCGCGACGTCCGACAGCGAGACCGGGCCGAATCCGGCCACCGGAAGCCCCATTCTGAACCCAAGGTCGAGGGTGAACCCCGAACCGCTGACGTCGCCGATCTTCGCGGTGATCGCTTTCAGCTGTACGCCGAACGCCATCGCCATCGGCAGATCGGGAATGAACGGCAGGTCGTTGGGGTCGATTCCGAACGCGAAGAGGTACGCCGAGCTCGAGTACCCGAGGAGCCCCGTCGGCTGCCCCTCGTCGTCGTACCCCTGAATGCTCCCGGAGTTCAGCAGTAGGGCGCCAATTCCGAAGTTCCGGAACGTAAGCGCAAGCGCCGAGTAGTTCGCCTCGCCCAGGTACGAAGAGAAGAACGAAGTGAAGCTGATCCCCGGCAGCGAGGCCAGACCCGCCGGGTTGTAGTAAAGCGTCTCCGCGCTGCTGACGAGCGAGATCCCGGCTCCGCCCGCACCAACTACACCCACTCCAGGAGCGATGTCAAGCACAGTTGTGGCCGTCTGTGCCATCGCCCCAAGACCCAGCCCCAGGCTGAGGAGGGCCACCCACGACATCCACTTCTCGAATCTTCTCACGGCTGTCCCCTCCCTCATCGTCGCGCCACCAGTAGTCTGAATGTCTCTGATCGACGCGTCTGCCCGTCGACCGTCGCTGTAACGAGCACGAAGTACATCCCATTCGCGACATCCTCACCATCGTCCGATGTGAGGTCCCACTCGTACGTTCCGTCGTGTGCCGACATGTCCACTTCGACAATGAGCTTCCCGGCCAGGTTGTAGATCCGAAGCACGACGTCCTCCGCACCATCGGGCAGCTGGCAGACAATCTGTGCCTGTGACGCTGCCGGGTTGGGATAGGCATACAGCGTGAGCACGTCACCACCGACCGGAACGTACCTTGTGATCGTGCCCGTGTCTCCGCCTGCAGTCCCCACGATCAGCGTGACTTCGTATCCTGCCCCCGTACTGGAGTCTTCATACGTGTGCGTGGGGTTCTGTGCCGTGCTCGTACCTCCGTCACCGAACGTCCAGCTCCACGTCGCGATGCTCCCAATCGGGGTGGAGGTGTCGGTGAACGTGACCACCTCGTTCTTGTCCGGGCCGGTCGGCGTGTACGTGAACGACGCCACAACCACCACTGGGTTCTTCGTGACGGAGAGTGGGTGCGACACGTCGTCCGTATTTCCTTTGTTGTCCGTAACCGTGAGGGTGACCGTGTATGTCCGCGAGCTACACGCCTCATCAGCGCAGGTGTACGTGTGTGAAGGAGTCTGAATCGCGCTCGTCGTACTATCGCCGAAGTCCCAGAGCCAGGTGACGATCTCTCCATCGGAGTCTACGGACTCATCGGTGAAGACGAGCGCAGCTCCGTAATGGGGGGCGCTTGGCACCTGGAACGCGGCAATCGGGGGCGAGTTGACTGCGACAGTTAGGATCTTCGTCGTGTAGTCCGTGACACCGTCGTCATCCGTCACAATCAGCGTAACGGGCAGGCTGCCTCCTCGGGAGAAGACGTGGTTTACGGACTGCCCTGTTGCGTCCGTCTCGCCGTCATCATCGAAGTCCCATTCGTAGAACTCCACCTCTCCGTCGCGGTCCGTCGAGCTGCTGCCGTCGAATGTGACGATCTCGTCCACCTCCGGCTGGCTCGGCGTATACGTGAAGTTCGCTTGGGGCCGCACGAACTCCACGGAGACGACGCGCGTCTTGTACCCGTACGCCGCCTCGTTGTCCGTGACTCGGAGCGTGACGATCTTCGCTCCCCCCGCATGGTAGATGAACGAGGCGGTGCTCCCAGTGGCATCGTAGATCCCGTCGCGGTCGAAATCCCACTCGTAGGCAACGATGGATCCATCAGCGTCGCTTGACCCGTCCGCCTTGAAGGTGAGCACTTCGTTCAGGTTTGCCTCATCACCTTCCGCAGGCGTGATTGTGAAATCGGCAACCGGAGCCTGGTTGTCCCCGCTTGTCCCACCCGCGCTGACGGGGATCCCTTTGGTCTCCGCGCCGACCTGCTGGTCGTTGTCGGTCACCGTCAGCATCACCGGGTACACACCCACGGAGGCGAAGGAGTGCGTGACGGACATGCCCGTCGCGTCGGTCGCGCCATCTCCGTTGAAGTCCCACTCGTACAGAATGATCGTTCCGTCAGCATCGGCGGACGTGCTCGCACTGAACGAGATCACTTGACCCGTCACCGGTGCCGTCGGGGTATACGTGAATGCTGCGGTCGGCGGAGTTCCCTGCACGGGGACGACCCTGGTGACACTGTCCTCCGAGGCCGCGTTGTCGGTAACGGTCAGCATCACCGTCTTCGCGCCGACGGACGAAAACGCGCGCGTCACCGTCGTTCCAGTGGCATCCGTGATACCATCCTCGTCGAAGTCCCACTCGTAGAGCACGACGCTGCCGTCCGTGTCGCCAGATCCGGCGGCAGAGAACGTGACCATCTGGCTTACTTTGGGATTCGCCGGGCTGAACGTGAAGCTGGCATGAGGAGGCGCGTTGAGGACGGTGACCGACCGCGCCGCTGACGAGGTGGCTCCTCCACGCGTCGTCACTGTGAGCTGAACTCGGTACGTACCGGCACTCGCGAACGTGTGCACGGGGTTCTGAGAGCTGCTACCTCCCGAATCGCCGAAGTTCCAGCTCCACGAGGTGATATCGCTTGAGCCACCCGTGGACTGGTCGAAGAACTGCACGGAGTCCTGCGTCGACGGGTTCGCCGGGGAATACGTGAATGAGGCAGATGGTCCGACAACCGCGACCACGGTCGTCGCTGTGTCGGTCTTCTCGCAGTTGTCTTCGACTGTCAGCGTGACTGTGTAGCTTCCGCCGTTGGTGTACTGGTGAGTAGGATGGCGCTGGGTGCTGGTTCCGCCATCGCCGAACGTCCAACTCCACGTAAGGATGGTGCCCCCGTCCGGGTCAGTCGACGTATCCTGGAACTGGATCGAGTTGTTGACCGTCGGGCTCGTCGGCGAGTACGTGAATGACGCGGATGGCTCCACGCACTGCACCGACACGAACTTGGTGATCTGATCGGTTTCTCCGCCGCTGTCCGTCACGGTCAACGTAACCGGGTGCTGTCCGGAAGTCGTGAAAGTGAACCGAGGCGTGCTTCCCGTAGCCGTCCCCCCGGTCCCCGGTGCGTTGTCGAAGGTCCATGCGTACTGCACGATCGTCCCGTCTGAATCCGTCGAACAGGCGCCGTCGAACTGCACGATATCCCCAGCGTTTGGGTAGGTTGGCGAGTAGGTGAAGCAGGCCACCGGAGGGTTGTTCGTCACGGCGACATTCTGTGTCACATACTGGTAGCCGCCACGATCGTCCTTGGCTCGCAGCGTTACAGGCTTGGTGCCGGCAGAGGAGAACGAGTGCGTGACGACGCGCCCGTTCGCGTCGTACGTGCCATCCTGGTTGAAGTCCCACTCGTACAGCACGAACCAGGAGGCGTCGCCTTCGGTGACGGTGGCCGTGAACGTCACCTGGACGCCAATTGCGGGGGAAGCCGGAACGAACGTGAAACTGACGGTCGCCTGGGACCACGCCAGATGGCCTACCCCCCACGCGAGGCCCATCGTCAAGAGCGCGGTAATCAAGCTTCTTCTCACCATTGCGTTGCCTCCTCCGCATCACGCTGGATCGGTAGAGTATCTCTCGATGCGATCATAGCAGGAGCGACAGTCGCGCCGTTGATGTGAGTCACTGCGCCCGGGCGAATCGGTCCTTCGCGGAAGGGAAGTCCGTCCCCTCTGAAGGCGTCACGCACCTTACCTGAAAGGCATTGGCGGACCTCGTTCGGGCCCGCCAACCCTGGCCGCACCTGACAAGCGCTGCGCACCAGCCCACAGGCGCGCAGGCCGCCGCTCGCTAGAAAGAGAACTGCATCGACACGAAGTGGGTCGCCCCGAGCTCGCTGTTGGGAACATACGCGTAGTCGAGCCACAGCTGTCCAAACAACTCGAGGCCGACTCCGCCGGAGATTGTGCCATTCCCTGTGAAGTCGGAACTCCACCCTGCGCGCACGAAGATCCACCGAACCGGGGTCACCTCGACTCCAACGTGAACCTTCTGCTCACTTGCAGGTCGGCCGACCGCCCAGTCGACATCGCAGGCCGCCAGCACAAGGTCCTCCCCGAAGATCGCAGACGCACCGATCTTATTGACCCACGGAACGTAGTTCACCGGCTCACCCGCGGTCCCGTACCACTGGATCCTGGTCTGACCGACGTCCATCAGATTCGCGCCCACCGCCACGGGGATCTCCGCCACAGCGAACGTTCCAAGGAACCCCAGATCAAAGCCGAGCCCCCCGCTCCGCCCTTCGAGAATCGAGTCGTGGTAGTACTTCACCGTACAGCCCACCGACAGGTAGTCGCGCAACGTCACGCCGGCCGAGGCACAGAAGATCGAGCTGGTCGCGCTGAACGTCTCGTAGCTCCCGGGATTCTCCTCGTCCCAGACAATGATGTCGTCAACAACGGCGCCGATCCAGCCGATCGACAGGCCGAGCGCGCGTACGGATTCCGTCTGCAATCGCAGATCGATTCTCGCGCTGAGCGAGACGTCCTGAAAGGTGATTCCAAAGTCGGCCCCGTACGGCTGCGAGTACATCGCCGACGCACTGAGGTCTGGAGCCCTCACCAGAGACGCCGGGTTGTAGTATGCGATCGGCTTGCCGAGCGTCACAGCCACAAAGGCTCCCCCCATCGCGAGCGGGCGCGCGTCGATCCCAATCCGGGAGAACGCCGAAGCCCCTACGCCAGGGGGAACCCCGCTCGCCATCGCGAGCATGCATCCAGCCACCAGGAACACTGCCACCGGGACCAGCGTCTTCATTCACCGACTCCTTTTCCCGAACTCCAACTCAGCTCTATTGAAACCGAGACCCCGGAGAAGTCGACGAACGGCGTCCCGCGTCCTCGATACGTCTGTCCCGAAGCGTCGGTCATCTCCCACACCGGTAACCATTCCAGACCCGCCGCAACGCCAAGCGACAGTCTCTTCCCCAGCGGGACTCGGTAGCCTGCTCGTCCTGCCACACCCAATCCCCACCCGCCGAGACCCGCATACCGGGCCTCGGCGAAGTCGAACGTGCCTCTGTACACGCCAAGGTCGGTCTGGAAGCGCCAAGATCCGAGGCGGTACTCGCACCACGCGTAGCCTCCCACCAGGGACGCTGCTGCATCCGTCTCCCGCTCTGAGACGCGGGCTCCGAGGACTCTCCCCCCCACGCCACCGCGCAGCCGATCGGAGAAAGATGCAATCGGCATGCGAAAGTCGCCCCCGATCCCCAGCCCAAGATCGGGAATCGTCGCGCCCGCCTCCTCTTCGTACGCGGCGAGGAGGCCATTTGCATACGCGAAGGGGGCGTAGAACGCCGAGAGCCCTCCTTCCATCTCGAAGGCAACCACCGGAATCCCAACCGCCATCATCAGGCAGAGGGCGATACCCCATTGCCGAACCATCTCGATCCCCTTCCACGTCACCTAGTGAAAAGGGCCCTGGAGTTCTCTCCCCAGGGCCCCGTAGCTTCGCTTCGAACCGAGGATCTAGCGAAGGATGACCAGCTTCTGCACCTTCGTCTGGATCCACTCTCCATTGATCAGGACGTACGCTCGGTAGAGGTAAATCCCGTTCGCTAGGAACTCACCGTAGCTGTTTTCGGTGTGCCATACCAGCTCGTTCCCCGCGATCTCCTCTTCGTACACGAGCGTCCCGCTCAGGTCGTAAATCACGATCCGCATCGCCTCAACTTCAGTGTTGCGGACCATGAACGTTGTCGTGTGGACGTCCTTCACCGGGTTCGGGACGTTCATGACGTCCAGACTGCCGGCGACGTCACGCGACGCCGACTTCTCCTCGGACTTCGTCGGCAGCGTCGCAGCGCCACTTGCAGACGCGCTGCGAACCTTCAGATTGTCGACGAGCCATCCGACATAGTCGTTGTACCACTTGTCGACCGAGTCGAAGAGGAACCGGATCGTCATTGTCTCGGCACCGCCTGTCAGGTAGGTGCCCGCGCTGACGTCGCGCTCCCACTCCTCGGTCGACGCCGTGCCCGAATCGGCCGTCCAGATGGTTCTCCAGTCGCCGTCGTCGAGCCTGACTTGAATCTGAGTCTTGTCGTATCCGCCGTTCGTGAAGTTCTCGACAGCGCGCCAGTAGTCGAAGACGACCTTGAACGCCTCGACTCCCGATCCGACGGTAAGGTCGATCACGGGGCTGACGAGCGTCAGCGTCCCCGTCGTCCTCGCGTCGGTGTTGTAGTCCGGCGTAGTCGTGTTGTCGTGCTGGCCGTAGTACGCGGCGTGGTTGCCGGCCCCGAGGTCATCGACGCCGGTGACGCCGGTGTCAGCCGTGAAGTGCCACAGACCACCGAGGCCCCACGACGGGTCGTTCTCGAAGTCCTCGAACAGCAGGCTCACTTCTTGACCGACCACGATGGTGCACGTCCTCGTTGCGACTTCATTCCAGGCTTCGTCGCGGACGCGGAGCGTGAAGGTGAAGCTACCCGAAGCCCGCGGTGTCCCTTGGATGTAGGCCGTTCTGCGGTCGGTTGAGTCGACGGTGAGACCGAGCCCCGAGGGCAACGTGCCGGAAGCAATTTCCCAGATCGGGACAATGCTGTCCGACCCGCCCGCCGCCGTGAGCTCCTCGTCATAGTACTCGCCGACGGAGGCCTCCGCCTTCGGGCAGTTCGAAATCCCGAGCTCGGCGCTGCCGGCGTATAGCGTGACCTCATCGATCAGCCAGCCGTAGGCCTCGCCCGCCTTCGCGTTGCCCGAGCCGTCGATCGAGTCGAAGCAGAACCGCAGCTGGATCTTCACACCTTCCTTCAGCAGGATTCCAGTGTGCGCTTCCTGCCACGTCCATGCTGCTTCCGACTTGTTCGTCGACGACTTCGACCAGATCGTTCGCCACGCTCCACCTTCGAAGCGCATGTCGACCCAAGTCTTGTCGTACTCGCCGCCGGTGAAGTACTCGACATTCCTCCACGACTTGAACCCGACGATCAGCTCTTCTCCGTCGTACGCCTCCTTGATCGCGTACCAAGCCGAGAGGAGGCAGCCCTTCGCCCGGCCAACCGCGAAGTTCGGGTCCTCCGGATCCGACGTCGTACCGTCGTCGTACTGCCCGAAGTACGCCACGTGTCCGTACTCGCACTCCGCGTCTCCAGTCAACGCGTACTTAACGTGCCCGGTTTCGTGCCACAGGTTCTCCGGGTCGCTCGGCACGGACGGAATCGGGTCACCCTCGACCGTCCACGTCGCGCTGTTCTGCCACGTGTCCCAGTTCGCGCAGCACGGAGGCTGTGCGCTCGCCGTTGGGCAGTCGTCGAAGTCCTGCGAGTAGTCGATCTCGTTGGCCGACCCGCTACCCGAGGGCGTTCGGATGTTCAGGGTCAGCGTCTTCGTCTGCGGCCGGCCCTCAATGCACGTGAGGACGAACGTAATCTCGTACGTCCCCGACGTCCCCGGATCCGGCTCGCCATAGAGCCGTCCGATGGAGTCGAGCGCCAATCGGCGCGGCAGCGACGACCGCTCGCCGTCCTTGACGACCGACTTGATCGCCCATGACCGCGCACCCGTTGCAGCACCATCGATGACCTGTGGGCACAGATCGACGTCGTACTTCTCCCCGATCGTCGCCTGCGGCAAGTAGTCGGTGCAGATCAAACACCCGGTCGGGTCCGGCGAGTGGGTCTTCACGATGTTGTCGATCAACCAGCCGAACGAGTCGTTGGACGCTCCGTCGACTGAGTTGAAGCCGAACCGAATCCGCATGCGCGTCGCGTGCGGCGGGACGATGACCCTGTACTCGTCGTCGGTGTAGGCTTCCTCGTCCGCGTCAAGGTAGTGGGTGATCGTCGCTTCGGCCCAGTCCCCCTCGTTCGCGTCGCTCGAGTCCTTGTACCAAACCGTCTTCCAGTCGCCGCCATTGCAGTCCTCGACGTCGCCGGGGTTCGACACCGTGAACGGGTCGTAGTCGAGGTCCGACCAGTCGTCGAACAAGACCTGGACGTAGGTCCAGTCGTAGGCGCCCATGTACTGCTCGACCTCACGGAAGTACTCGAACGAGATGCTCACGTACTGGTCGCCCGGGTTGATCTCGTTCCACGGCGAGCACACAACGCCAACCGAGGCCTCGCCCATGTCGTAGTCCCCGGTTTCTTTGTTGCCGAAGTAGAGGGCGTAGTCGGGAGACGGGAACTCATCTGCACCCGTAGGCACCCCGACACCCACGAAGTCGGACTCACTAACGAGGTTCCACAGGTTCTGATCGTCGATCTGCAGACAGTGGTCGCACAAGCACCACCTGTCCCACTCTCGTGCCGGCTCGCCCGAGCCGGGCGCCTGCGTCCAATCGTCGAATCCGCCCGCATTCTCCCAGCTGAGTCCGTCCTCAAGTTCCTTCTCATACCAGGAAGGCTCGATGCGGTAGACACCGCCGTGCGCGATGATACCCTCGGTCCAGTTGAGCTTGACGTCGTCAACAACGGTCTTCCCGATGTGGATGTCCTGCGGGCTCGCCACGTTCGAACACCCAACCTGCTCGCCCACGACACCCATGAGAACGAGGACTTCCACGACGCTGTAGGCGCCGTAGGCGGTCTGCAACTCGGCGAACGTGCCAGTATCAGCAACAGTGATGGTCGACGGGTCGACCGTGTCGCTGTCGGCCATTTCGACCGATCCCCACCACCAGTCAGCCGCGCCCGCATCAAACGGCGCACAAGTGTGATCCGCGAGCGTCCCCGGGTTCGGCGCCGCCTCGCTGACCGCGAGGTAGTAGTTCCCCCCGCTGAACAGCAGGAACGCGAGGCTCGGGCCGCTGTCGGACTGAACTGTGCCCAGCATCACGTACTCGAACCCCAACCCGGGACCGGCCACGACGTCCTCGAGAAGGAACCGCTTCGCGCAGTCGAGGGCCATGTATGCCCAATTGCCTTCGAAGTACGTCGCAAGTTCCATGCCCCAGTGGTCGGCGACAGCGCAGTAGTCACCGGGTGCTGTTGGGTTGTCCAGACAAACCTCGTCGTGCTTCTCACGGTACCACCACTGTGCTTCTCCGCCGTCCGCGTGGCGCGTGATCTCTGCCATCGCCACGGTCGAGAGGATCACCACGGCGGCAAGCGAGAGAACCGCCACAAGGCTTGCTCTCCTTCTACTTCTGCTGCCCATTCCGCGCCTCCTTGCTTCAGTCGTCCGCACTATCGATTGAACTGAACACCAGATTCCCTGGCCTTCATCGTAAACCACCCACTGGGAGAGCGAATCCGGAACTCCTGTTCAGTCATTCTCCGCACCTCTGATCTAGTAGCTCCTCTAATGGGGTCGGGCAATTATAGGCCCCTCCGCACAAATGGTCTGTAATGCCCGTCACGCACCCGAGTGGATGCGCTCTTCCGGAAGACGCCCGACTCCACACGTGCCGCCACGGCGCGGCCGCGGGCCTCCGCCATGTCCCCGGTTGGTCCATCGCCCCTCTCCTGGGCGCGCGAAGCTCGCCCAAGACGGGAAGCTCGCCCAAGAGAGTGAGGGCGGTAACGCTTCTCCGCCGCGCGTCACCGCCCTCTTCCTCAACTGCTTCGGATGGCCTGTCTTCTACTCCAACGAGATGAAAACCGTCGCAAACGTCACCACGAGCCGGTCTCCGTACTGCCGCCGCCACTCTGAGAAGCCCCCGAGGAGGACGCTCACGTTGAGATACCCGGCGCGAAGCATCGCGTCTGCAATGTAGGAAGCCTCCTCCCCCGTTTCGTCGTACAGGATCACAGGAATCCCGGTCGGAATATGCGGGAGCCATGAATCGATCTCTCCAGGCTGAAGATTCACAGCGCCCACAAGGTGCCCCTGCTCGTAGTTCGCCAGAGGGCGAACGTCGATTACGAGCGCTAGGCTGCGCCCGACCTCTTCGCCCTTGACGAAGTACGCCTGGGCGTTGACAACAGTGCCAACAAGAGACACCACGACCTCCCCGTTCTCCGGATCGTTCGTGGTGATGTGCACGGCCTTCGACACCCTCGATCCGCCGTACCCTTCCGTAGAGAGGGTTACTCCAAGTCGCACCGACTTCCCAGGGTCGACTGTCGAGGTCGACAGGTTCGTCGCCGTGCAGCCGCAACTGGCTCGCACGTCGCTGATCACGAGCGGCGCATCCCCCTGGTTCTCGATCAGGAATGCGTGTTCGACCTTGTCCCCTTCAATGGCCACGCCGAAGTCGTACTCGGGCTCTGCAACATATACCTTCGGCGCTCCAGAGCACCCGACACACGCCGCCACAAGCGTGGCGGCCAACATTGCGAAGACTAGAGCGCGCCGTCGCATGATCGCACCTCCGTAATGAACGACTCCCACCGAGTTCGTTTCGACAGAGGGTATACCGTGGGCGGCCGATCAGAAGTGCCACGGGAACGGACGCGAGGTGCTCGTTGTCCCGGCTGCAGGGCGTGCGCCGGAGGCTCCTGAACGGTCGGCCATCATCGGAGCAGCTCGCTCTTCACGCGGAGACTTCAACTCTCACACCCACCGGTGGTATACTCGATCAGTAGGGTACAAGGGGGGAGTTATGGGGACCCGGCTTCGCTTTCTTGCAGTTGTCGTTGGCCTCGTCTGTCTAGTACTGGGTGGATGCATTCGGCCGTCTGTTCATGACGTCGGTGAGGGCACCATAAGAATCTCCGTCACTCCGTCCGCAGCGGAGCGGGACGGGATCTCTGCCAAGGTCATCCCCGCGGCCGCCACAAAGGTCCGCGTTCGGGTTTGGCATCCCCAGAGCGGATTCAACGCCGTAGCGACCGTCGTGCTGGGTACGGCATCTGAGCCCGTCGACATCGCCGTCCCCGAGGACACGGACTACGTCGTCGATGCCGTGGCGTACTACCTCGGAGGCGGCGCCGCGTACGCACTGACCGGCAGCCGTGCCACGCGGGTCATCGTAGCCGCTGATGAAGTCAGCACGGTCACGCTGTCGCTGCGTCCGTGGACTGCTGAGGTTTCGGCACCCGACACGGTGAAACCCGGGGACAGCTTCTCGGTGAAGGTTGTGGCGACAGACGCCGGTGGACTCATTACCCTCGAGACGTTCCGGTCTGCCACACTGTATGCGTCCCTCACGTCTTACCAGACTTCGTCAAGTACGTTGCCCTCAGGGCTCACAACCCCTGGCCTTGTCTTCGACGATCGGATGACGTTCTCTCTCACCGCGCCGAGCGTCACCAAGACTTCGACGCTGTACCTAAGCGCTCTCATCCGCTTCTCTGACAACTGGTCGGACTCGTCGCTCGTTGCCAGCGAACGACCCGTATACCTCGAGCTTCCGAACCGATACATGAATGTCCCCATCCACCAGCTCACGGTCGAGCCTGCTGCAGGTGGAATCGTCGTTGACATTTCGAGCGCGGAACCCTAAGGTCGAAGCGTCTTGTAGGACCCTCCTTCTCGCCCTCCCGGAGGAGGGTCTCCCCAACAGCGCGGGAGGTCTTCACCACAGTGTGCGGGGCTTCCTTCCCACACCGACCGCTGGCCCCAGGATCACCGGCCTGCCCGATTGGCGCCCACGGGCTCAGAAGATGCCGCGCCGGCACCTTGGGTCTCGGGAGGTTGCGGGGATGCTGGGCCGCCTGTAGCCTGTGCGTATCATGTCCACCGCCGTTGCCACGAACCGCAAAGCCAGGCACGAGTACTCGATCGAGGACACGATCGAGGCTGGCCTAGTGTTGACCGGGCCGGAGGTCAAGAGCCTCCGCGCCGGCCACTGCTCGCTGCAGGAGGGCTACGCGATCGTTCGGGACGGCGAAGCGACCCTCAAGGGGGTCCACATCGCCCCCTACAAGGAGGGGTCGTTCGCCAACCTCGACGCGGTCCGCGACCGGCGGCTCCTCCTCCACCGTCAGGAGCTGCGGAAGCTCACGATCAAGTTGAAGGAGCGCGGCTACACGCTGGTGCCGCTCAAGGTCTACTTCCAGCGCGGCTTCGCCAAGGTCGAGCTTGGACTCGCGCGCGGGCGAACGAAGATTGACAAGCGCCAGAAGCTCCGAGACGATCAGGCCAAGCGGGACACCCAAGAAGCCATGAAGCGCTTCTCCCGCGGCGAGCGGGTCTAGCTCACACGCGCCGGCACGTAGCATGTGGCTTGTGGAAGGTGGTCTGTACTCGCGACCTCCATTCGTAGGGTCCGCTCAGTCCATTGGATTCCGAAGAGCAGTGCACCGCGGCTGGCTTGCGCAAGTCAGCCTGCCCGGCGGTTGGCGACATGCCCTGCGTACCCAAACCCCACAAGGCGCTCAGCGCAGGATAACGACCCTACCCGCCTTCTCCACCAGGATCCACTCACTCTCGATCAGAGCCCAAACCCTGTACAGGTAGACACCGTTTGCAAGGTACTCACCCAGGTAGTTGTCGGTGTGCCACTCGATCTCATCTCCCGGCTCCTCTCCCTCGAAGACGAGCGAACCTGCAAGGTCATACACGCAGACCCGAGTCGCTTCGACCTCCCCCCCCTGTACGTAGAACGAGCACGTGTGTACATCGCGAACCGGGTTCGGGAGGCATATTGCCCGCAGTTCCTCCGCTCGGTTCGTTGCCGAGGACAGGTCCACAACGTCACCATCGCAGGAGACTCCGACGTCATCAACAAACCACCCCGTGTAGTTGTTGTTGTAGCTGTCGACGCTGTCAAACACAAACCGCACCTGAAGCGCCGACACGCCGCTCGGGACGCTCAATTCCTGATTGACGTGCCCCCAAGTCTTGCTCGACGGCGTGCTTGAGTCTAGTCCCCACACCGTCTGCCAAGCCCCGGCGCCGTAGCTCACCTGGACATAGGTCTTGTCATAGCTGCCGGCGTAGTGCTCCACTTCGCGCCACTGCCAGAAGGACAGCGTGGCCGTCGTGCCACCCGTCACGGCGATCACCGGTGATGTCAGTTCGCCCACCGCTCTTCCGGTCGCCTTCGGGGCACTCGCTGCGCGCTCTGCTGCGCTCATCGCCAACTTCGGAGCACTCCCCGGTCCGTACGTCCCCGTAACCTCGTCGCCGAACCACTGGCTGTGCGTCGCAGAGTGGCTCTTCTTCGTCGCGAGATGCCACAGCCCCGTCGCCGTCCAGGTCTGCCCAGACTCCATGTCGTCTTCCCACGAGCAACTGCTCTCGATCACGTAGGTTCCGCTGCTGACGTCGCTGTCTGCCAGGCCCGCCTTGAAGGCCCTCGCCTTGATCGTCGTGCTGGCGGCAACGGAGATCGTCGTGCTGTACGCAGACGAGCTCGCCGTCGGCTCTGCACCGTCGACTGTGTAGCGAATCGTCGCACCGGCGGTTGCACACGTCAGCGCGACGCTGACCGGAGCGCCGTAGGTGCCCGGGACAGGACTGAAGCTCACCGCCGACACCTTCCCCGATCCAGCGGCACTCACGCAGACATCGTCGATGAACCAGCCAGCGTAGTTGTTGTTGTAGCTGTCAACACTGTCAAACACAAACCGTACCTGAAGCGACGAGGCCCCGCTCGGGACGCTCAACTCCTGACTGACCTGCCCCCACGCCTTGCTCGAGGCTGTCGCAGAATCGAGAGCCCACACCGTCTGCCAAGCCCCGCCGCCGTAGCTCACCTGGACATAGGTCTTGTCGTAGCTGCCGGCGTAGTGCTCCACTTCGCGCCAGTGCCAGAAGGACAGCGTGGCCGTCGTGCCGCCGGCCACGGCAATCACCGGTGATGTCAGTTCGCCCACTGCTCTTCCGGTCGCCTTCGAGGCATTCGCCGCCCGCTCTGCTGCGCTCGTCACCAACTTCGGAGCACTCCCCTGTCCATACGTCCCCGTGCCTTCGTCCCCGAACCACTGGCTGTGCGTCGGCGAGTGGCTCTTCTTCGTCGCGAGATGCCACAGCCCCGTCGCCGTCCAGGTCTGCCCAGACTCCATGTCATCTTCCCACGAGCAACTGCTCTCGATCACGTAGGTTCCGCTGCTGACGTCGCTGTCTGCCAGGCCCGCCTTGAAGGCCCTCGCCTTGATCGTTGTGGTGACGGCAACGGGGATCGCTGAGCTGTACGATGACGAACTCATGATCGGCTCTGCGCCGTCGGTTGTGTAGCAAATCGTCGCACCAGCGGTTGCACACGCCAGCGCGACGCTGACTGGAGCGCCGTATGTGCCCGGGACAGGACTGAAGCTCACCGCCGACACCTTCCCCGATCCAGCGGCAGTCACGCACACGTCGTCGATGAACCAGCCCCCGTAGCTGTTGTTGTAGCTGTCCATGCTGTCAAACACAAACCGTACCTGAAGCGACGACACCCCACTTGGGACACTCAGGTCTTGGTTGACCTGCCCCCATGTCTTGCTCGACGACGTACTCGAGTCGAGACTCCAGACCGTCTGCCAAGCCCCGCCACCGTAGCTCACCTGGACATAGGTCTTGTCGTAGCTACCGGCGTAGTACTCCACTTCGCGCCAGTGCCAGAACGACAGCGTGGCCGTCGTGCCGCCGGCCACGGCAATCACCGGTGATGTCAGTTCGCCCACCGCTCTTCCCGTCGCCTTCGAGGCACTCGCCGCCCGCTCCGCTGCGCTCATCGCCAACTTCGGAGCACTCCCCGGCCCGTACGTCCCCGTGCTCTCATCGCCGAACCACTGGCTGTGCGTCGGCGAGTGGCTCTTCTTCGTCGCAAGATGCCACAGCCCCGTCGCCGTCCAGGTCTGCCCAGACTCCATGTCATCTTCCCACGAGCAACAGGTCCCGGCCTGGGATAGGACGAACGAGTTGCCACAGATCGTGATTGTGCAGCTGCGCGATGAACATGTCGGGTTCGCGGTGGCGTTCCACGTAACTGTCCCACTCCCCGCCCCGCTTGTCGGGCTGATCGTCACCCAGTCGCAGCTCTCACTCGCTGTCCACGCACACCCAGTCGTCACTGTGATCGTGCCGCTTCCTCCGCCTACCGGTGCTGATGCACTCGTCGGACTGATCGTGCACGTCCCAGCTCCCGCTGCCTGCGACAGCGCGAATGACTTGTCACAGATCGTGATCGTGCAGCTGCGCGATGAACAGCCTGGGTTCGCACTGGCGTTCCAGGTGACTGTCCCACTCCCCGTCCCGCTCGTCGGGCTGATCGTCACCCAGTCGCAGCTCTCACTCGCTGTCCACGTGCACCCCGCGCCAATCGTCACTGCAATCGTCCCGCTGCCGCTCCCGGCCGGTACCGTCGCGCTCGTCGGACTGATCGTGCACGTCCCCCCTCCTCCTGCCTGCGACAGCGTGAATGGCTTGTTGCAGATCGTGATTGTGCAGCTGCGCGATGAACATCCCGCATTGGCCACGGCGTTCCACGTGATCGTGCCACTTCCGGTTCCACTCGTCGGGCTGATCGTCACCCAGCTACAGCTCTCGCCCGCCGACCACGTACACCCGGTGCCAATCGTCACTGCAATCGTGCCACTCCCCCCACCTACCGATGCCGTCGCGCCCGTCGGGCTAACCAGGCACCTGCAGCTCTTCAGCGGCAGCCGGAGGAACGGGTCACCGAAGAGTATGAAGTCCCAAACGAATCTGTCTATGTCATCCTGAGGGAACCGGGCCTGTATTCGATTCTTGTCGTAGACGTAGTCGAGCCATCCCTTGAAGGCCTCACCTGCTGTTCCGTCAAGCCCCTGGACAAAGACCTCCTGGTACTCCGTGCCAATGGAGCGGACAGCAGCTACGCTCGCCAAACCCAGGGGTTCAGCGAACACGTAGGCCTGCGCGAGTGTGAGGTCCTCCCCCTCGATGAAGTCTCCAGCGTGGCATCCCCAGATCATTGTCAGCAGGCCAGCTGTGCCTATGGATGCAAGAAGCGATGAATCCAGCATCGAGCCATCATCAAAGTAGTGTTGCCAAGGGCTAGTGTGTGTCCAGACGTCGACGAAGGCTCGCGGCTCACTGGTAAGCTTGGCGATGTAGTCGTCGACAGATGTTCCACCGCATTGACGCGATGTGTTAAACCTTTTCATGAGCTCATCATATAGTGATGACAGGCAATTTCCCCCCGCCGCATCCGGCAGACTGAAGTACTGGCTCTTGGCGGCGCTACTCCCCGCCCAGTCCGTCGCGACATACAGAAGTGCATCTGGCAGGATCCCCTCGTAGGGGTCGCTGCCGGCATAGTACCAGTGGCTCTTCGTGAAGAACCACTTGAGCGACCAGTACTTCGCTTCCTGTGGATCACTCCCCCACAGGGGCATACCTCTGATGTAAGCCACCCAGATCTCCGGTCCCTCGTTCGCTCCCCACTGATGGGTGTCAAGGTAGCCGTCCTGGTCCGTGTCCGAGAACTCGCCATCAAGGTCCTCGTAGTAGAGCGGCAAGGGGCAGACTTCGCCCGAGGAGAACTTCCACTCAGCGGTCGGAAGGTCACCAATAAGGATGACCCCGCTGAGATCGCCCCCCCAGTACGTCCATTCCTCGACCAGCTTGGCGCGCAGGCTCTCCGCCGTCTCGGCTGGCGGGCTGCCGAGTAGCCACAGATGCAGAAGCGGGTTAGCTCCCTGCACGTTACTCATGTACTGGTCGATCTCCGCCCCAAGTTGATTCAGGGTCTCCTCCGCTACTACGAGGATGACATCGGGCGGAGCCAGCATACTTGTCTGGACGGCAAACCCTTGCGTCGCGCAGTTCGGCGATGCGAACGCCAGAAGCTGCTCCAACGTTGCTTCATCGATCTCAGCGGTCTCGCCCAG
>JAPLGD010000070.1 GCA_026390345.1 Candidatus Bipolaricaulota bacterium
CGCGCGCGATTCGCCGGAATGCTCGTCGATCAGCCGCCCGTCGACGTCCGCGACGGAGGGTTCATCCGCCCCGGGTACTCATCCGACCTCGACCTCTTGCGCGAAGAGTCGAAGGCGATGCGCGAGCGCCTGACGCACCTCGAGGGAACCGAGCGGGAGCGCACCGGGATCCCCTCACTGAAGGTCGGGTACAACCGGGTCTTCGGCTACTACCTCGAGGTCACCCGCACTCACCTTGACAAGGTGCCTCCAGAGTACGTCCGGCGCCAGACCCTGGCGAACGCCGAGCGCTTCATCACGGACGAGCTGCGCGGGATCGAAGGCCGAATCGCCCGCGCGGAAGAGCGCGCTCAGGCGCTCGAGGCCGAGCTCTACGACCAGACGGTTGGCGTGCTTCGCGGCGCGATCCCGCAGCTCCAGGAGTCCGCCGACGCGCTCGGCGAACTCGACGTCCTGCTCTCCCTCGCCGACGTCGCCCACCGATACCAGTATGTTCGCCCGATGTTCCACGATCGCCACGCCGTCGAGATCCGCGCCGGCCGGCACCCGGTCGTCGAGCGGATCGAGGAGTTCGTCCCGAACGACCTCGATCTCCCCGAGGGCCGCGACCTCGTCATCCTGACGGGCCCCAACATGGCTGGGAAGTCGGTGTTCCTTCGCCAGGCCGCTCTTGTGTCTTTGATGGCGCAGATCGGCTCCTTCGTCCCGGCTAGAAGCGCCGCCCTTCCGATCGTCGACCGGGTGTTCGCCCGAGTCGGGGCGAGCGACATGCTCTCCTCGGGGATCAGCACGTTCATGATGGAGATGCTCGAGGTCGCCGCGATCCTCGAGCGCGCCACATCGCACAGCCTGATCATCCTGGACGAGATGGGACGCGGAACAAGCACGTTCGACGGCGTCTCGATCGCCTGGGCCGTGGCCGAGGAGCTGGCGCACCGGGTCCGCGCCAAGACGCTCTTCGCCACCCACTACCAGGAGCTGACGCGACTCGCCGAGGAGATCCCGAACGTCGTCAACCTCCACGTCCTCGTGAAGGAAGTCGGCAAGGACGTTGTGTTTCTCCACCGCGTCGAGCCCGGGACCGCGGAGGGGAGCTACGGCGTCCACGTCGCCAGGCTTGCCGGTCTCCCGACCCACGTCACAGACGCCGCAGACCGGATCCTCGCAGACCTTCTCTCCGAGGCACCGCTGACTCGACTGGCACGGAAAGAGCCGCCCGCCGAGCCCCTCCCCTTGTTCGGAACCGAAGACGACCCCGTCCTTCGAGCGCTTAGGAAGCTCGACACCGACCGCATGACGCCGCTTGAAGCGCTTCAGCGGCTCGCCGAGTTGAAGCGGCAAGCGGGCGAGCGGCACGCCACCGAGCGGGGCGCGGAATGACCGGAGGCGGGCAGCGCCTCCACGTCCCGGTCCTCACGCACGACGTCGTCCGGCTCCTGAACCCGCGTCCGGGGAACCTCTTCGTCGACGGCACGGTCGGCCTGGGCGGACACGCCGAGGCGATCCTGGAAGCGGAGCCCGAAGTCCGCGTCGTGGGCATCGACCGGGACGAGGCGGCCCTCGAGCGTGCCCGAAGAAGACTCGATCGATTCGGGGATCGCGCCGTCCTGGTGCACGGCACGTACGGCAACCTGGACCGGCTCCTCGATCAGCACGACGTCGGCCCCATCGACGGCCTGCTCTTCGACCTCGGCGTCTCATCCCTCCAACTCGACGACAACGCCCGCGGGTTCAGCTTCCGCGCCGACGGTCCCCTCGACATGCGGATGGACCGATCGTGCGGCGTGACGGCAGCCGAGTGGCTTACGCTGGTCTCCCCGGAGGAACTGGAGCGCGTCCTACGGGAATACGGCGAAGAGCGGTACGCACGGGGAATCGCTCGGGCCGTAGTGCGCGAGAGGATCGCTCGTCCAATCGAGACGACCGCCCAACTCCGGGACGTGGTCCACCGGGCCGTCCCCCGCGCCTACTTCACCCAGCGGATCGACCCCGCGACCCGAACGTTCCAGGCGATCCGAATCGCTCTCAACGAGGAACTGGCACAGCTCTCACTCGGCCTGCGCCGCGGATTCGCGCGGCTTTCCAAGGGTGGCACGCTCGCTGTCATCAGCTTCCACTCGCTCGAGGATCGCATGGTGAAGAGCTACTTCCGCAACCTCGCCGCGGCGTGCATCTGTCCGCCCGACCTTCCTGTCTGCGCGTGCGGCAAGCGGGTGGAAGCGGAGATTCTCACGCCAAAGCCCATCGTTCCGACGGAGGACGAGGTGGCGGCCAACCCCCGCGCTCGGAGCGCGAAGCTCCGCGCGTGCCGCAAAGCCATCGAGTTCGGCCGCTAGCACGACACATGTCCACACGGCGGGGGCCTCCCCGCCTTATCCTCGTGAGCGACATGTCGCGCCGCCGAAGGACCTGGATGCCCGCACAGGCTTTTGCGCCTGTGAAACGAACGAGCCGCAGCCGAATGCGGTTCCGGCATCGTCGGGCGACAACCTGGTTGCCGTCGGAAGGGGCCACGCCGGCACGACGCACGGGATTCCGTTGGAAGGGCCTGCGCCTGCCGACGTTCCGGTCGCGCCGAGGGACAAGCTGGGCCCCCGCCGAGGGCCCGAAGACGAAGATGCGGAGGAAGCTCAGCCTGAAGGACCTGCGCCTCCCGATCCCCCCCGACATGGCGATTGCTTTCGGGGCCGCCATCCTCGTGGGTGGGCTCTCCTTCCTGTACATCCATCAAGGCACGATGCTTCGGGCCCTCACGGCAGATCGCGAGGCGATCCAGGAGAACCTGACCGAGCTGGAGGAGATCAACCACACCCTGCGGCTCGAGATTGCGGAAGCCTTCTCGCTTCCCCGTGTTTCGAACTACGCCACGGAACACCTGGGCATGATCCAGCCCACCACCACACGCTATGTACGCGTTCCGCCGAGCAGCGACGAGTGACGGAGAGACGTGGCGTCGCGGGCGCATCCTCGCGGGTATCCTGATGGTCGGGTGCGCCGTCATCGGCCTTCGCCTCATTCAGCTTCAGATCATCGAACATGGCAGTTGGTCGCGCGCCGCCGCGGCGATGCAGGAGAAGACCGTCGACGTATGGCCACGCCGCGGTGCCATCTACGATCGCGACGGCACCGTCCTCGCCTTCGACGTCAAGGCCATGGCCATCGCGATCGACAGCTACAACATGACCCGCCCGGCGAAGTTGGTCGACATCCTGAGCAAGGAGCTTCGGATATCGGCCACCGAAGCCTCCAACCGCGTGTACCGCGCCAGCTACTTCACGTGGATCGATCGGCAGGTCGACCTGGAGACAGCGCGCCGTATCAAGACCGAGGCCGAAGACGCCGGTGCCTACGGGTTGATCTTCCTCGACGCCTGGAAGCGGTTCTACCCCCAGGGGCGCCTGGCCTCGAACCTCATCGGATTCGTGGGCGCAGACGGCGAAGGGCTTGAAGGGCTCGAGCTGACCCACGACGAGGATCTGCGCGGAACACCGACCCGCGTGCGGATCGTCGCGGGCGCCGACGGCCGCACGTACTCGTCCGACGTGATCGAGGAAGGGAAGCCGGGCCGCGACCTTCACCTCACGATCAACGCCGGCCTCCAGTTTGTCTGCGAAGACGAGATCCAGAGCGGCGTCTCCCGCCTTCAGGCCAGCGCGGGGATGATCGTCGTGCTCGACCCCGAGACGGGGGAGGTCCTCGCGATGGCGCAGGACAAGACCTACAACCTCAATCAATTCTCGACATCGACGCCCGCGCAGCGCCGCAACCTTGCAGTCACCTTCATGTTCGAGCCAGGGTCCGTGTTCAAGGTGTTCGCCGGGCTGGCTGCGCTCGAGGCCGGCACCGTTACGCCGGGCGACAAGTTCAACGGCAACGATGGCATTCAGGTCGGCGGACACACCGTCCACAACGCGGACAACTGGTCGTACGGGACCGTCACGTTCGCCCGGGTGATCGCGGACTCGGTCAACACCGCGATGGTTCGCGTCGCCCTCGACCTCGGCAAGGACCGGCTCTACAAGACCCTGGTCGACTTGGGGTTCGGCGTGCCGACCGGTGTGGACCTCCCCGGCGAGGCGAAGGGCATCCTGCGCGACTCGAAGCAGTGGACCGACCTCGATCTCGCTTCGACCTCGTACGGCCAATCGATTGCCGTGACCGCCATCCAGCTGGCGCGCGGCCTCGCTGTCGTGGCGAACGGAGGTGTCCTCGTCTCCCCGCACGTGATCCAGCCGGATCAGGAGTCGGGGCGCAAGAAGAAGGTGGCCACGCCGCCGGCCGTCCTGTCGGCCCAGACGTGCGCGACGATGAAAGACCTGATGGTCGGTGTCGTCAAGAGCGGGACGGGAACCCACGCCGCCGTCGAAGGCTTCACCGTCGCCGGCAAGACGGGAACGGCGCAGAAGGCCGTAGCCGGCAAGGGGTACGACTCTGGGGTGTACACGTCCCTGTTCGCGGGCATCCTCCCCGCGGAGGACCCCGCCTACGTCATCCTGGTCGTTCTCGATGAGGTCGGCACGGGGCCGGTCGGCGGGGGATCGACCGCGGGCCCGATCTTCAGCAACGTGGCGACGCGCTGGATCCGGATGGGCAAGCTACTTCCCGTTCAAGGAATCTAGCGGTCAGCGTCGCAGGTGGATGGCCAGCATCGACAGGTCGGCGTGCGACACGCCCGGAACGCGTGTCGCCTGTCCGAACGACAGCGGGCGGACCCGCTGCAAGAGGTGACGTCCCTCGAACGACAGCGTGGTCAGCGCTTCGTAGTCGAGGTCCTCGGGGATCCGCAATCCGTCCAGCCGCTTGAGCCGCTCAATCTCCTGCTCGTGCTGAACGAGGTACCCGGCGTACTTCCCCTCAATCTCCACTTCCTGACGGACGTCTTCTGGAAGGCCGTCGACGCCCACGAGGTCCGCCAGCCGCACTTCCGGCCGGCGCAGGAGCTCGAACAGACTCGCCCCGTTCGACTCGAGCGGCCGACTGCCGCACTCGGCGAGGCGCGCGCTGCGCGGGTCGCTGGGTCCGATGCGCGTGGCTCGAAGCATCGCGACGAGTTCGTCGATCCTGTGCCGGCGGCGGACGACCCGCTCGTAGTCCTCGTCCGAGACGAGGCCGATCGCGTGGCCGCGCTCGGCAAGCCGCAGGTCGGCGTTCCGCTCGCGCAGGGTGATCCGGTGCTCGACGCGCGACGGAAGCATCCGGTAGGGCTCCGTAACGCCCTTCGTCACCAGATCATCGATCAGGACCCCCACCACGGCTTCGCCGCGAGTCAGGAAGAACGGCTCACGGCCTCGTACCTCGAGCGCCGCGTTGATTCCCGCGACGAGCCCGAGCGCCGCCGCCTCCTCGTACCCCGTCGTGCCGATCAGCTGGCCGGCGAGGTACAGGCCGCCGATCCCGCGCACTTCCAGAGACGTCGTCAGGTGCAGCGGGTCGACGAAGTCGTACTCGATGTTGTAGCCGTAGCGGACGATGTGCGCGGATTCGAGTCCTTCGATCGAGTGAACGATCCGCTCCTGCAGCTCCGGGGAGAACGCGGTGTAGATGCCTTGGAGGTAGACCTCGGCGTTGTCGCGCCCCTCAGGCTCCAGGAAGACCTTGTGCCGTTCCCGCCCCGGAAACTTCACAATCTTGCTCTCGAGGGACGGACAGTGTCGCGGCCCCGTCCCACTCATCAGACCGTTGTAGATCGCGCTCTCTTTCAGGTTCGATTCGATGATCCGGTGCGTCTCCGCATTCGTGTGCGTGACGTACACGGGGTAGTCATCGGGAAGAACCTCGGGGTTCGACCCAAACGAGAAGCAGAGCGGCACGTCGCTTGTCGACTGCCGTTCGAGGCGAGAGACATCGAGAGTCCGTCGGTGGACGCGCGGTGGGGTTCCCGTCTTCAGCCGCTCCATGCGGAGCCCCAGCTGTCGCAGCGACGCGGCCAATCCGATCGACGGCGGCTCGCCCGCCCGGCCGGCGGGGTACGAGACGCCTCCGAGGAGGATGCGGCCGTTGAGGAACGTCCCCGCCGCCACGACGACCGCACGGGCTGCGAGGTCCAATCCCTCACGAAGCCGGACGCCGCAGACCCTCCCGTCTCGAACGGCGAGGTCGTCGACCTCGCCTTCGATCAGGTCGAGCCCCTCGGCCGCTTCGAGGACCTTCTTCCAAACCTCCTTGTACGCGGATCGATCCACCTGGGCGCGACGCACCTGCATGGCCGGCCCCTTGCTCGTGTTGAGGAGGCGGATGTGAATCGTTGTCTCGTCAGTGATCCGCGCCATCGCTCCACCCAGCGCGTCCACTTCACAGACGAGCTGAGATTTCCCCGGCCCGCCGATGGACGGGTTGCACGGCATCCGGCCGATCTCCCCGAGGTTCGACGTGACGAGCGCGGTGGACACGCCGAGCCGGCTCGCGGCAAGCGCCGCCTCGCACCCGGCGTGGCCTGCGCCGATCACCACGACGTCATACCGCCTCATGCTCGGAGATCCGCCTTCCTTTGCGTCCATCCTCGGCGCTCCTCGAGCGAATCCGTGGAGAGGGACTTCGGCGCCTCGGCGTGGAGTGCCGAGGGCGGGCTGGATGGTAGGAAGCCAGTGCAGGAAAGTCAATCGTACACGCGTGAGCGAGGACCGGCTATACTCGCCGCGAAGGGGGTCACCGTGCGCGTACCACTCGTCGCTGGGAACTGGAAGATGAACAAGACCCCGTCAGAAACGGAGGCCTTCCTCACTCCCTTTCTCCCCCTTGTCTTGCAGGCGAAGCCCGAGATCCTTCTGATCCCGGCATTCCCAAGCCTCGATCGCGCCGGCCGTATCCTGCGCGGAACGAGGATTCGTCTCGGGGCTCAGGATCTCCACGTCGAGCCCCGCGGCGCGTTCACCGGAGCCGTCTCGGCCGAGATGCTCGTCGATTGCGGGTGCCACTACGTGCTCGTCGGCCACTCCGAACGGCGCCACGTCTTCGGCGAGCCGGACGAGCTCGTCCGGCGCAAGCTCGAAGCGGCGTTCGCCGGCGGACTTCGTCCGATCCTCTGCGTCGGGGAAACGATCGCCGAGCGGCGGGCCGGGAAGACCGAGTCGGTTCTTCGGATCCAGCTCGACGCTGGCCTGAGCGGGCTTTCCACACGATTGCTCCCGGACGTGGTCATCGCGTACGAGCCGGTGTGGGCAATCGGAACGGGCGAGACGGCGACGACAGAACAGGCGCAGGATGCCGCGGCGTGGATCCGCGGCTGGCTGCATCGAGAGGTGGGCTCCTCGGCCGGAGAACCCATCCGGATTCTCTACGGAGGAAGCGTCAAGCCCGACAACGCCGCCGAGCTGCTCGCCTTGCCGGACGTTGATGGAGCCCTGGTCGGCGGAGCATCGCTCGACCCAAAGGGGTTCGCGCAGATCGTCGCGGGGGCGCCGACCTGATGGCGAACGGCACCGGCCTTCTGCGAACCATCCCGAACCAAATCACGATCGCGCGCCTCGCCAGCGTGCCGCTGCTCATGTTCCTCATCCTGTGGGACTCGGACCTCGGCCGCATCCTCGGCATCGTCCTCTTCTTCCTTGCCGCGGTCTCGGACGCCGTGGACGGGTATGTCGCGCGGAGCCTGAAGCAGACGAGCACGTTCGGGAAGCTCGCCGATCCGATCGCCGACAAGCTCCTCGTCTCGGGGGCGCTGATTGCCCTCGTTCAGCTCGGCGAACTGACCGCGGCACCGGTCATGGTCATCATCGCGCGAGAGTTCCTGGTCACGGGGCTGCGCATCCTCGCCATCTCCGAGGGCCAGGTTATCTCCGCAAGCATCCTCGGAAAGCTGAAGACGATCTCGCACATTGCCCTCATCCTTGCCATTCTCGTGGGGCGCTCGTTCCCGGTCGCTCCGGGATGGTCGATTGCCCGGTCCGTGCTCCTCGGGCTCGCCCTCTTCCTCTCGGTCGTCTCCGGCGTCGAGTACTTCGTGCGCTGCCGCAAACTGTTCGCCTAGAGGCAGCGCGAAATCAGGCTCGGAACCGCGGCCCCACACGGGGAATCGGCAAGAGAGAGGGGTCCAAGACTCCCCTCGTGTCCTGGACCCCTTCCGTAAGGAGGTGTGCGATCCTCGCACGATGTCAATCTAGTGGAACATCGTGAAGGCGCCGTGAACGCCCAATGAGGCGGACGTGGAGAAAACCCCGCGGCGTCACAGGCCTGGAGTTCAGGGAAGCGCACATCTGCACGCAGGAGTAGCGCATTCCGGCGGTTCTCCCCCGGAGAGATGGAGGAACTACCCCGGAGACACCAAGTCGCGGTCCTACGGCGTCGGCGGGCAGGGAGGGCACTCCGAGGCCGCGGGAGCCGTAGGCTCCATGTCCGCCGGAGCGACCGGCGAAAGCCAGCAGAACGAGAGCAGCATCCACTTCCCACTCGGGAGATACCGCAGGCCGGCCGCAAAGGCGCGCGCTTCCTCTCCAACGCCGGCGAACCGTCCCAGGACGTGCCACAAGTTCTGGACGGTGCTCTGCGTCTGCGAGATCACGAACAGCCGGTACGGGGGGCGGCCGAGGTGCTTCCAGATCAGGCTCTTCGCCTCCGCGGCGACGTGGTCGTCGAAGACGTTCACGACGGCATGACT
>JAPLGD010000090.1 GCA_026390345.1 Candidatus Bipolaricaulota bacterium
ATCTTCTACCAATGCAATTCCTTTGCAGACCGCAACGCTCCGCAGAGCCGGGCGAACCTTCATTCTCGTGGGCCCGCTCTCGCCAAGTGAGGCGAACGAAGGGGGTAAGTCAGGAATCCTGTAGATGCGGCAGCCGGCGCCCCTCGAGAACGGTCACACTCGTTCCCTGATCGGCCCCACACGCTCCCGCGCGAGAGGCTCGAACCGGTTCCCCCAACTGGCCTTTGGGGATGGGGTTGTGCGTGCATTGCTCGCCAGAGCCGTGAAGCTGTGGCCCACCATCTCCCGCGCCGGACGTCAAGAGTAGTCCCGCAGAGGTGGCGAACGAGACGCAGGTGCGGTCACAACCAGCTACCTGTGGCCTTCGGCACGCAGTACCAGGAACGCGATGCCGTCCATCAACTGAGACGACGGAGTTCAAGATCCTCCTCCACTCCCAACAGCAGGAAGTGGTTATTCTTCCATTCTGGAGTGCGTTCCGGGGTTCGACTCCTCCACTCTCGCATGGCTGCTGACTTGGTTCCAGGACGGAACTGGGGCGAAAGGCTTCCGCTCCGTTACGGCTGGGCTCGTGCAACCACGCAAGTCCGCACTCGGATTCATCTTGTTTGCCCGGCGTGGCAGTTCAAGCACCGTAGAGGGTCATGGAGCCTAGACGCCTGTGTTGATGCGCCGGCTGAGACACAGCCTGCTGTCGGTCTTGAACTCCAGGACTCCGACACCCAGCGCGATCCACCTCAGGTAAGACTTCATCGAGTCCGCCGACCAGGCCTCGAGATCCCAAGCACCCAGAGTGGCGTCCCGCGGAGTCAGAAGTACGCTTCACTACGGACTGACTCAACAGCTCTTGACAAGCAGCGGGTGCCCGGTAGACTATTGCACTCATGTGCAATGTACCAAGAGTGCCAAGATGAGGCAAGCGACCGCGCTGACACGCATCGGGAAAGCGCTAGCGCTTCCCGTGCGGGAGCGGATGCTGTGGATGCTTGCGGATCGAGAACGCTGCGGGTGCGAGTTCGCGCCCGAGCTTGGCCTCGATCAGTCCGTCGTGTCTCGGCACTTCGCAGTCCTTGAGCGGGCCGGCCTCGTCTCGTCCAGACGCGATGGTGCGCGTGTGCTTTGGAGCCTCGCAGACCCGGAGATTCTGCGGGTCCTAGAAGAGCTATCTGAACTGGTCCGAGACAAAGAGGCCGTGCAATGAGGCCCGGAGACGACGCGGCCTCAGCGCCTGCGGGTCCTGGTCGTGCTCCCGTGTCGCGGCGATGGCGCTTCGCGTCGCGCGTGGCCCTCGTGCTCTTGGGGGCCGCAGCTTGGTACTTCGTGTATGTGAACCTCGAGGCGTTTTCCACATGGTTCACCTACTCGCTGCTCGGGATGACCGCGGGGACCCGCCTGGCCTCGGCTATTGCCTTCCTCATCTACGAAGCGCCCAAGGTCCTTCTGTTGTTGACCTTGGTTGTCTTCGCCGTGGGGATTGTGCGCACTTTCTTCACCCCGGAGCGAACGCGTCGCATCCTTGCGGGGAAGCGCGAGACTGTGGGCAACGTGCTGGCTGCTTTGCTTGGCGTCGTGACCCCCTTTTGCTCCTGCTCCGCTGTGCCACTCTTCATCGGCTTCGTCAGCACGGGGGTGCCGCTTGGTGTCACGTTCTCGTTCCTCATCGCGGCGCCGATGATCAACGAGGTCGCGCTCGTACTCCTCTTCGGTCTCTTCGGCTGGAAGGTGGCGCTGCTGTACATGGGAACGGGCTTGGTGATTGCGATTGCGGCAGGCTGGGTCATCGGGCGACTGAAGCTCGAGCGCTGGGTTGAGGACTGGGTTCGCCAACAGGCTGCGGGAAATGCCGACGACGGCGCGAGCTCGCTCGCGTGGAGCGATCGTGTGCGATTGGGTCTTCACGCCGTGAAGGACATCGTCGGGAAGGTGTGGCCCTACGTGCTGGCCGGCATCGTCGTCGGCGCGGGCATTCACGGCTACGTGCCGGAGAACTTCATGGCCTCGATCATGGGGAAGGGAGCGTGGTGGTCCGTTCCGCTGGCTGTGTTGATCGGGATCCCGATGTACTCCAACGCGGCGGGCATCATCCCCGTGGTGCAGGCCCTCCTCAGCAAAGGCGCGGCGCTTGGCACGGTGCTCGCATTCATGATGGCGGTCATCGGGCTGTCGTTGCCTGAGACGATCATCCTGCGAAAGGTTCTGAAGATGCCGCTCATCCTGACCTTCGTGGGTGTCGTAGGCCTCGGAATCCTGATCGTGGGGTACTTGTTCAATGCCGTCCTGTGACCGGCCTACGTAGAAGGTGCGGCCACAGGCGGTGACCAGTCCAGTGTCAATCCGCGGGAGATTCTGGAGAGGTGCGAAATGGTGGAGCCATGCAGCTGCAACACGAGTGACCGAGTGGTGCTGGTGTTCCCGTGCTCTGGGAGTTCGGACGTTGGGGAATTGGCCGATCGTAGCGCGCGGAACCTGGATCGAGCTGGCACGGCACAGATGTACTGCCTTGCCGGACTCGGCGGGCGCGTGACAGGGATTGTCACGATGACGAAGGCAGCGGGCTTTCGCCTCGCGATTGACGGGTGCGCTGTCGGTTGTGCAAGCAAGATCCTCGAGCAGGCGAAGGTGGGTCCGTTCCGCCATGTCTGCGTAACGGATCTGGGTTTCGAGAAGGGCGGAACGGATGTGACGGAAGCGGCGGTCGCTGCAGTTGCGCGCGCGGCAGAAGAAGAACTGCTGGCTTGATCGGCGTGTGAGGAGGGGCATGGGCCAGATGAGAGGGTTCCATAGGGAGCTTGCCAGTTACGGCGCGATGGGTGCTGCGATCGTGGCACTCTGTCTCGCGCTTCTTTTCGTAGCCGTTGGCTGCTCCAAGCCGTCGGCGACGGCGGCCCCATCGGCCGCCAACCTCCCGAAGTCCGCGACACCAGGCGAGACGACAGCGGTGGGCGCGCCCGCGTCGCAGACCACGGTGCCTGCATCGGCGGAGGTGGTCGTGATGCCGGTGCTGGGCGGCGCCCCGTCCGTGGCGCCAGCTGTCGATAGTGCGCCGGGAGGGCCTGCAGGCCAACTGCCTGCAACGCAGACCGCTGCAAGCGCCGTGTCCGGAACCGTCCGGCTCCCTCGGCTCGTCGACCTCGGAGCGGGAAAGTGCATCCCCTGCAAGAAGATGGCGCCGATCCTGGAGGAGCTGGCTGAGACGCACAAAGCGTTCTTCTCGGTGGAGGTCATCGACGTTTGGGTGAACCCGGACCAAGGCAAGGAGTACAACGTCCGAATCATCCCGACCCAGATCTTCTACGACGCACAGGGGCGGGAACTCTACCGTCACGTTGGCTTCTACTCGAAAGAAGAGATCTTGAGCAAGTGGCGGCAACTGGGAGTCAACGTAGGCTCCTAGCCGGGAGAGGGGAGTCGAGAACCGATGGAAACCGTCCTATCCGCGCTCTCTCAGGCCATCGGAGGCAGCGTGCCGCTGGCCCTCGGGGCTGCCTTTGCCTGGGGCGTGCTCAGCATCCTCTTAAGCCCGTGCCACTTGGCAAGCATCCCGCTGATCGTCGGCTACATCGGGCGGGAGGGATCGATGTCGACCCGCCGGGCTCTCGCTCTCTCGGTGACGTTCGCCGTGGGCATCTTGATCACGATTGCCGCAGTGGGCGGCGTTACGGCCGCGGCGGGCCGAATGATCGGAGACGTTGGCCGAATCGGGAACTACGTCGTCGCTGCGGTGTTCTTCTTTGTCGGGCTCTATCTCCTCGACGTGATCCCGCTGTCGTGGGCCGTTCCCTCGGGAACCCGAGTCCGGCTCGGCGGCTTGCCCGGCGCGCTGGTCTTGGGACTGCTGTTTGGCGTTGCGCTCGGACCTTGCACGTTCGCGTACATGGCGCCGATGCTCGCAGTGGCATTCGACCTCGGGACGTCGAATGTCGCGCTCGCGGTGGTTCTTCTGCTGGCGTTCGGCCTCGGCCATTGCAGCGTGATCGCGATCGCCGGCACGTCCATGGGAGCCGTCCAGAAGTACCTGCACTGGAACGAGAAGAGCCGCGCCATCACGTGGGTGAAGCGGATCTGCGGGGTTCTTGTGATCTGCGGCAGTGGGTACCTTATCTACACTGCCCTGTAGCGCGGCGAAAAGGAGCGCGCATGCGGATTGAGGTTCTAGGAACGGGATGTCCGAAGTGCAAGGCGACCGTGGCGAACGCCCAGAAGGCCGTGGCCGAGCTGGGTATCCAGGCGGAGGTTGTCAAGATCGAGGATCTCATGGAGATCGCGTCGCGTGGCGTGATGATGACGCCGGCGGTTGTCGTCGACGGCGAGGTCAAGGTCGTCGGGAAGATCCCGACGGTGGACGAGATCAAGAAGTGGCTCTCGTAGGGGAATCGCTGCTCCGGGAAGGAGACCAAGATGAGACTGCTTGCGGAATGGTTTCCGGAATTCGCAGAGAAGCTCGATGAGATCGACGAAATCTACGCCGAGAAACGCTCGATCGACGAGAAGACCTACCAGTTGATCTGCTTCGCCCTGTCGATCAAGAACCGCTCGAAGCCGTGCCTTCTCAAGCACTTCAAAGGGGCTCTGGCTGCGGGGGCGACGCTGAAGGAGCTTAGCTACATCATGGCGCTCACGTTCCGCGAGAGTGCCGGTGGCGACGACTGCTGGACGCACGATGCGCTCGGCGATGTCCAGAGGCTCATCGCGGAGAACATCAAGTGCTGCCCGAAGTGAGCACCGCCAGGCGCCGACTGCGCTGCTTGGCGATGGCATTTGTCGTTGGGGAGGTTCCTTGATCTGGCTGAGAAGGGCTGCGGCGTTCCTGTTGTTGGCGTTCGTTGTGGCGAGCGTCGTCACTCTGGTCGCCAAGGAGGTCACCCATCGCGAACCGGCCGAGCCGCCCGTAAGGATCGTCCCGCTTACGACAGATACTGAGAGCGCGGACGGCACGTGCCGCATTGTCGCCTGCTACTTCCATAACACGGACCGCTGCTCCACGTGTCTCGAGATTGAACGAACCGCCCGCGAGGTCGTAGAGAAGACGTTCTCCGCCGAACTCGCGAGCGGACAACTAACGTGGGTCGCCCTCAACATGGAAGAGGAGGAGAACCGAGCGTACATCGCGCAGTTCGATCTTGCGATGCCGACGCTCGTTGTCCTCCGGGTGAAGGGCGGCGCCGTGGAGGACTGGACGCCGCTCGACGACACGTGGGGACTGATCCGGAATGCCGTCAGGTTTTCCATGTACGTGACGGACAACGTTCGGAGATATCTGGAGGGATGCTCGTGAGCGGCTGGCTGTGGGCAGCACTGACGGCTTCCTGGCTCGGGATTCTGACGTCACTCAGCCCGTGCCCACTGGCCACGAACATCACCGCCATCTCGTTCGTCGGCCGCCGTACGGGATCGCCGCGCGGGGTTCTGCTGGCCGGCCTCCTGTACGCTCTTGGACGGACGGCCGTCTACGTGCTGATCGGGACGCTTCTGGTATCAAGCCTGTTGTCTGCCTCAAGCGTGTCGATCGCACTTCAGGCTTGGATGAACAAGATCCTGGGACCGCTCCTGATCCTCGTCGGGATGGTCATGCTGGATCTCCTGCGGGTCACGCTGAAAGGACGCGGGTTTGGTGCGCGGTTTCAGCAGCGCGTGGAGCGCTGGGGAATTCTGGGCGCGCTCGCGCTGGGAGTCGTCTTCGCCCTGACGTTCTGCCCTGTGTCTGCGGCGTTGTTCTTCGGGAGCCTCATTCCGCTGTCCATTCAGCACGGATCGGGTGTGGTTCTTCCGTTCCTCTTTGGGATCGGGACGGCACTGCCGGTCATCGTGGTGTCGGTGCTCCTTGCCTCCGGTGCCCGGTTCCTTGGGAGCTTGTTCAGCAAGATGACTCAAGTGGAGCGCTGGATGCGCTGGGCGACGGGAGCCGTGTTCGTCGGGGTTGGCATCTACCTGTCGTTGACTCACATCTACGGGGTGTTGTAGGGCTGTGCGTCGGGAAACTCAGGCGCGGTCCAAGAAAGAAGAGTGGGAGGGTACGACATGAGACTTCGGATACTCGGCACTGCGATCCTGATGGCGGGGATCCTCGCGACGACGCTGCTGGCTGCTCCAGTCATCTCGGTGGATGCTGACACATATGACTTCGGATCGGTGCTGGAGGGGACGCTTGTTACCCATCGGTTCATCATCACCAATCTCGGTACCAGCCCCCTCGAGGATCTGCGTGCGGTAAGCAAGTGCGGCTGCACAACCTCTTCTCTGTCCACAACCAAGCTGGCTCCAGGGACGTCCGTCGAGGTTGAGGTCACGTTCAATACCTCCGGCTACGGGGGAAAGACAGTGACGAAGTCGGTGTCCGTTGAGTCGAACGACCCCAAGAAGCCAACGCTCTCCCTGCACCTCACGGGGAAGGTCACCCGTCTCGCGACGTACAACATTGCGGTCACCGATCTGAAGAACCTCGTCTACATCATGGTCGACCTGCGCTCTCCCGAGGCGTACGAGCAGAGCCACATCATCGGGGCGGTGAACATCCCATACGAGCAGTTCGCCGCGTCCGTGAGTCTACTTCCTTCCGGTACCCTGATCGTTGTCTACGATGCGGACGGAACAAAGGGCGATCAGATCGCCAAGATGCTGATTCAGAACGGCCATCTCGACGCGAAGAGCCTCGTCGGAGGGTTCGCGATGTGGGTGGCCCAGATGGGAAAGGCATTCCTCTGGCCACTCGGGCAGTAGGAACCTGGTAGAGTGTCGGATGCAGAGTCGGTCGAAAACCGGCGTTCCGCTGGGCGTCTTCCTGTCGTGGGGAGATCCTCCGGAATGACCCTTGCGCCATTCGGCAGAGTATGCGTCTGGGTTTATGCGCAAGGAGTAGGTTGCGGAATGAAGGAGATATTGTGGAACACAAGACCCTGCTGATCGTTGTCCTCGTCGTCGCCGTCATCGCTGCGGCGACTGTTCTTATCGCGCGCGGGCCGGATCAAGAGACCGCTCGGGCCGCAGAGGTGTCGACAGCGGTGCCCCAAGCCGAAGCAAGCGCCGCGACGAGTGTGCTTTCGCAGGGCCAAGCGGCTCCCGTCGTGGCCACTCTCCAGAGTACACAAGCACAGACCCCGAGCGCCCTTTCTTCCCCAACCTCTGTGGTTCCGACTCGCCGGGTCATCGCAACCTACTTCCACAACACGGTCAGGTGCGTGACCTGCCGCTCGATCGAGCGGATAGCGAAGGAGACGATCGAATCCACCTTCGCCGCCGAGTTGGCCTCGGGGAAGCTTGTCTGGCGTGCCCTGAACATGCAGGAGAAGGAGAACGAGCACTACGCCATCGACTACTCGCTCGTGTCGCCGTCGCTCGTGCTCGCCGAGATGGACGGAGAGCGCGAAGTGCGCTTCAAGGTGCTGACTGATACCTGGAAGCTTGCCCACAAAGAAGCGCAGTTCGTCTCGTACGTCCAGACCGAGACCCGTGCCTTTCTTGAGGGGCTGTAGTGCCGGCCTGGATTCTCGCCGCTGCCTCATCGCTCTGGTTCGGGATTCTCACATCGATTAGTCCGTGCCCGCTCGCCACGAACATCACAGCCATGTCGTTCGTCGGCCGGCGCGTTGGGAGCCCGAAGAAGGTACTTCTCGCCGGAGTCCTCTACACGCTGGGACGCTGTCTTACCTACCTGGCTCTGGGCTCGCTTCTCGTGGCGAGCCTTCTTTCCGCTCCGCGGGTCTCCCTCGTCCTGCAGAAGACGATGAACAAGGCTCTTGGGCCGATTCTTATCGCGGTCGGAATCCTTCTTCTCGAGATCATCCCGATCCACCTCCCCTCATCCGGATTCGCGCAGAGGGTCGGAGAGCGAATCGCGAAGTGGGGTCTCTTTGGCGCATTCTTGCTCGGAGTCCTCTTCGCTCTCACTTTCTGTCCGGTGTCGGCCGCCCTCTTCTTTGGCAGTCTCCTCCCCCTAGCGATCGAGCAGCACTCGCCGGTGTTGCTGCCGGCGTTGTATGGGATCGGGACCGGCGTCCCCGTCCTCGGGTTCGCGATCGCAATCGCACTGGGCGCCCAATCCCTCGGCAAGGTCTTCGGAAGACTCACGAAGGTCGAGCGGTGGGTCAGGCGGATCACGGGAGCTGTCTTCATCGGCGTGGGGATCTACCTTACCCTGCTGCACCTCGTGCGCGTGTGGGGGTAGGAACGGCAAATGGTCTGCGTGCGAGCGTAGCCGAGAGCCAGAGCGATGACCTAGCACCGAGGGCAAATCAAGCCCGTTGAGGGGAGAGTGACGTGAGACCGAGAGCGAGCTTGTCGGCGATACTCCGTATCGTGCTTGGAGCACTGTTTCTCAGTAGCTGCAGCCAACTTCAGGGTGTCGAGGCGGTACTGGAGGCGTCGCCTGAAGAGGGCGCTGTTCCTCTTCGCGTCGAGTTCCGTATCAGCGGTTCGACGCACGGCACGGGCGAGTCCGGCACGTTCACGCTCGATTTCGGCGATGGGACAGGTTCGGTGCAGGGCGACGACTTCGGCGTGCTCGTTCCTCACGTGTACGAGCGCGTGGGGGAGTATCAGGCGTGCCTGACGGTGACTGCCGCGGACGGGCGGATGGACGTCGCGACCGTCTCCGTCGACGTCTTCGAGAGCGTGCCGGAGGGCTCGGGGGTGGGGGAGAAAGCCTACGACTTCACCGCACTGAGCACGGATGGGCAAGAGATCACATTGAGCGAGTTCCGCGGTGACGTTGTGCTCATCGAGTTCTGGGGCTCGTGGTGCAAGCCCTGCAAGCAGAGCATGCCTCACATCAACGCTTTCTGGGAGACGTACCACGATCAGGGATTCGTGGTCCTCGCGATCAGCACGGATGCCCAAGCCGAGGACGCTGTGGCTTACCTCGAGGCAAATGAGTTCACGGGGCTGACCTGCATCTGGGAGCCGGGCGGGAAGAAGACGCGCATCAAGCAGCTATACGAAGTGGACTGGATTCCGCGCTCGGTCGTCGTCGACAAGACCGGGACCGTTCGGTACAACGGGCATCCTATGGACCTTGAGGCCGACCTTATCGAGACGCTGCTGGCGGAGCCCTTCGATCCAACGTCCCGATAGGTCGTGCAGTACAACGGCGAGCGCGCTAGAAACAGACAGGTCCCATGCAGCAGCCGACCAGCGGCATCACTAGACCTGAGGCTTGGGATTCTGTGTGATGCTTCACCTGTGGTGAAGATGCCGGCGCGCGACGTTGGTTTTGTCATCGGAGTCGATTAGTGTACTATTCGTGCGAATATGCAAACAGACTACGAGGACATGACGATCAACCATGTAGCATTGGCTGCAGGTCTTGGCGCGTTGGGGGATCCAATCCGCCTGCGGCTCTTGGCGTTGCTGATGGCTTTCACTGAGCCGCTGTGCGTGTGCGAGCTGGCCAGCGGACTTGGCGTCCCCGAGTACCAGACATCACGGCACCTCACTGCCCTGAAGCGCGCGGGGCTCGTCGCATATCGGAAGCAGGGTCTCTGGGCCTACTACAGTGTTACCGACAATCCTCGCTTTCGATTCCTGCGCAATGGCGTTCGCGCCGATCCGCAGGATCTCGCGCGAATGCACTCGAGGTTGCAGCAGCGGGTCTCGGGGCTCTGCGTCGTCGGCCCATCAGGGGGACCTAGAGGCGAGCAAGGATCGGGAAGGCCCCGTGCAGGAACACGCAGGGTGAGAGCTGACTGAAGGGAAGAGGGTCCGAACAGAGATGGAAGTGCGTCACGGCACGCCGTCAGAAGATTCGATTTTCCCCACCTAGTCCACGGCGGGGAAGGGGAGTGATCAGCAGTGCATGGTTTCGAGAAGTACTTACCGATCTGGGTTGCCCTGTGCATGGGACTTGGGCTCCTCCTTTCCCAGACCGTGCCTGGGGTGGGTCAGACCATCGGTTCGTGGGAAGTGGGGGGCGTGTCGATTCCGATCGGCATCTGCCTCTTCCTGATGATGTACCCCGCAATGCTCAACCTGCAGGTTTCCGAGCTGCGCAAGCTGCGCGCGAACCCGAAGCCGATCCTTCTGACGCTCTTCTCGAACTGGATCTTCGCTCCTCTCGTGCACGTGGCTCTGGCAACCCTCTTCCTTCGCGGAAACCCGCAGCTCATGGTCGCGGTCATCCTGCTCGGGTCGAGCCCGTGCACAGCCATGGTACTCGTGTGGGGCAAACTCGCTGGAGGAAATCAGGAACAGAACGTCGTCAACACAAGCCTGAACACTCTGACCATCATCTTCCTCTACGTCCCGATCGTGTCACTCTTGACTGGGATGCAGAACATCCCGATCGATCGGGTGATGCTCCTCATTTCCGCCGGGGTGTTCATCGGTGCACCGCTCGTGCTCGGCATCGTCAGCAAGCGCCTGCTCAGCCGCGCCAAGGGTGTCGAATGGTTCGATCGAGTCTACCGACCCCTCGTTGGGAAGATCACAATCGTCGCCCTGCTCGTGACGCTCATTGTTCTGTTCGCGCTGAACGGCGATGTGCTGTTGCATCACTTTGACAAGCTCCTGCTCGTATCGGTGCCGTTGTTGCTTGCCTTCCCCATCGTCCTCGGGTTCAACGTACTCGTCACGCGGGCGCTCAAGTTCCGCTACCGCGAGGCGATCATCTCGACAATCATCGGGTCGTCGAGCCATTTCGAGATCGCGATTGCCTCGGCTGTTGGCATGTATGGAGTGGGCTCGCTTGCTGCGCTCGGAACGACAATGGGCCTCTTCTGGGAGGTGCCCGTCATGCTCAGTGTCGTCTACATAGGGAGGGCCCTGGGGCGCCGCGGATTCTGGGGCGACCCGAAAGGGGTGCCATCGAACATCGCGGGCTCATGATTCGAGCATCTGAAGCGGCGCGGGAGCGGGGGGGGTGCCTGGCCTGCTTTGCAGGCGCCCGCCACGCGGAGGAACACCTGCGCGGAAGCGCAGATTGCCGGTCCCGGCACGACTCGCCGGCGACAGGTGGACGAAAGGGAGAAGCATGAGACGAATCATCGCTCTTCTGGCAATGTCACTTGTGTTGGCTAGCGCCGCGGCCGTGGCTGCTCCACAGATCGCCGTGGACCAAGAGACGTACAACTACCCGGATACGATCGAAGGGATCGCAGTGGTTCACACCTTCGTCCTGTCGAATGTCGGCGACCAAGAACTCGTCATCACGAACGTGACCGTCGGGTGCCACTGCACGACGACGCAACTCGCGACGGATCGGCTTCAGCCTGGCGAGAGCGTCGGCCTCCAGGCAATGCTAGACACCAATGGATTCTCGGACCGGGTCGTCCGCTACGTCACAGTGGAATCGAACGATCCGGCTCGTCCCCGACTCACGCTGAACCTGGCGGGCAAGGTTGTTGAGCGGCAGCCGTACCAGAAGCCGGTGGGCGACCTGTTCTACGATTCATACCTGCTTATCGACGTCCGGGACCCGGCGGCGTATGCCACAGGTCACCTGATCGCCGCGATGAATGCCCCGGCGAGCCAGGCAAAGGCGTACGCCGCTGCGCTGCCGCCGGGCGTTCTGACAATCATCTATGATCAGGACGGTTCCACGGTGACGCCTGTCTTGGAGGAGTTCCGCGCTGAGGGGTTGGCCTCTGTATACGCGCTGCAAGGCGGCCTCGATATGTGGCAGAAGAGCTATGGCTTGACGCGCATGGCGACGGGAGAGGACGCGTCGTGGGGTGCGTTTCTCGACGTCTCTGGCGCTCGCACCGACTCCTCATCAGGGATGCTGCGGTACTACGACGTGACGCGACTCAGAACAGACTTCGTATTGATCGACATTCGTCCTGCGTCCGTCTTCTCCGCCGGCCACCTGGCCGGCGCCGTAAACCTTCCGGAAGCTAGCGTGGCTGAGTACGTCCGAACGCTGCCGCGGGACACTCCGGTGGTCATCTACAGCGACGATGGATCGGAGAGTGACCCCGTGGCTGAGAGTCTACAGAAAGGCGGAAGGCGCGCGCAGAGTCTTCTTGGTGGATTCATCGAGTGGCGGAAGCAATATGGGAACTGCCTCATCGTTGCTTCAGCCAGCTAGCTGCTATGGATTCTGCGCCTGGCGTATGGAAGGCAGTCCGCGCGACGTGAGCCAGACTCCAGCGGGGAAGCCGAATCCGTGCACAGATTCAAAGACTCGTCCCGTTAGGCCTACTCGGACGGAGGAGCTCCGAACCCGGTTCGAAAGTGGTCCACTAGGGAGTAAAGAGAGCGAGGGGGCGCTGTATGGCCTCTCGCTTTCTTCCCGTTTGGAACCACCTTGTTCTCCTGGAGTTCGCGAGCTTCGAGTCGGCGAACTCGTTAGCCGCACGGAGTGCGGCCGGGGGTCTTGAGTCCCTCCGTGCGTATAGAGTGCCCTTCGCAAGGGCATTACCTTGGCGCACTGCGTGGGACGGCTCCTCTAGGTGGTCTAGGTAGTCAGAGTTGCCTCGCATCCAAGCCTCCGATCTGGCCAGGTTCCGGGGAGGCCGACAGGCGCGCGACGGCTTCTTGATAGAAACGACACGCCCTATCGACCTTCGACAAGATGCCGCAGCAACGCGATTTCCTTCATCAGCCGGGCGACAGAGTTCCAAGATCGTCCTCCACTCCCAGCCCGCCGCTCGCGCGCTTTCCTCGTGAGCGGTTCTCTCTTTTCTGGTTCCGCGCCGCGATTCGTGCTAGGGTGAATCGCCACCCGCGGAGCAACTTCACCGCGAACAAGAGAAGAGACGAAGAGACCACAGCGGGTGGGGCGGGCCCTGAGAGCGAGACCAGGGCCCGTCACTTTTCCCCAGCACGGCGACCCGCAGCTGTTTACAGGCCACCGCTCCCTGTAGGGCAAGCTACACTCGCGGGGACGCGGCGAGCAACGCGAGATCGAGGAGGTGAAGCGTGCGCCTGCCAGCGAGGATCACGCGTTTCAAGCTCCAGAAGTCCGCAGAAGACGTCGACCTTGTCCTGAGGCAAGTTGTCCGCGACGCGGCACACCGCGTGCCCTTCTACCGGGACCTGTACGGCAAGGCAGCGATTGACGTCTCCAGGTTCGGCGCTCCCAAGGATCTGTCGGCGCTGCCGCTATCCAGCCGGGAGGCCTTCCAGGAATCGCCGGAGCGCGGTCTCCTGCGAGACGGGCGCGATCCTCACCACCTAGCGCGGACGAGCACCAGTGGCTCGACCGGCAAGCCGCTCACGATCTACCTCAGCAGGTCGGAGCTCTACTTCCGCCGCTATAGCATCCTCGCGGGTCTACGGCACTACGTGCCGCTTCGTTTCCCGTTGCACGTTGCCGACGTGGGCTCTATGGTCCCGCACGGCGGGAAGAGCGTCGAGCAGAGCTTGGGGATCGTGCGCATCCTCCGCATCCCGGGGAATGCGCCCCTGCCGGAGCAGCGGGCGGCCCTTCTCCACTATCGACCGGCGGTCCTTGAGGGATACCCGACGTGCCTTGGCATCCTGGCCGAAAGCTTCTCGGAAACCGAGGCAAGGCTGGTTCGTCCCTCGCTCGTTGCGACCCGCGGCGAATGGCTCCGTGACGACGCGCGCGAGGTTCTGAGACGAACCTTCCGAGCGCCTGTCGTGAGCCTCTACAACTGCGAGGAGGTTGGGAACCTTGCGTGGGAGTGCCCCGACCACAACGGCCGATTCCACCTGAACCACGACACATGCGTGCTCGAGGTGGTTGACGCCCACGGAGATCCCACCACGGGGGAAGGGGATGTCGTCGTGACCAGTCTCTACAACCGCACAATGCCCTTTCTGCGCTACGACCTTGACGATCGGGCACAACTCGTCGGTGACGCGGATACCACGTGTCCCTGCGGAGCGGCAGGTCCGTGGCTGACAGACCTGAGCGGCAGCGAGGACGACTTCGTTTCGTTTCCCGACGGCCACCGCATCGCGCCTCTCGTTCTTCCGAACGCGCTCTTCAACGCGTTCCGCGTTCCCGATGATCCGCACCGGCTGAGCCCTTCCGTTCGTCGCTACCAGATTGTTCAGGACGCAGACTACTCCCTCCGCGTCATCCTCGACTGGCGAGGGCCGTACGACGAAGTCTTGTGGAAGCAGATCACGTCCGAAATGGATCGTGCGTGCCAAGGCCTTCGCTGCACGGTGGAGCGAAGCGCGGCCTTCGAGCTCACTCCGGCAGGCAAGTTCAAGGAGGTCCTCTCGCAGGTGCGCTCCGCCGCAGCTCCGACGGGTTCGGCGCCTACCAGCGCAGCGTGATCCCCGACTCCACCCTTTCGACTCCGCCGGTCGTTACCGCGACGCGTACCGACAAGTCGGTTGCTGCACTCAACTCCACGGATGTTTCGACGGAACTCCTTGCCCAGCCGGAGACGCCGCTCGGGACTCTGTTGAAGTATGTGTCTACGAGTATCCGGTCCTGCCCGCCGCAGCCGCCCCAGACGAACTCGATCGAGAGAAGCTCCCAGTAGTCGGGGTAGTACAGGTCGCCGTTCTCGACCGCGTCCTCGATCGACTCGATGACGCTCCCGTATTCCTGCGTCGTGATCACGAACCGCCCGGGATCGAGCACTGTGAGACTCCGGATCGTGGCCCCGCCCCAGGATGAGACGAGCGCAACGCCACCTAGGCCGAACCCGGCAATCTCCCACTCCCGGGCACCGAAGTACACCCCAAGGTGCGGTTCCACGCAGAGAAGCCCTTCATGCACCGCGACGCTCGGCGTCACGGCGACGTTCTTCGCCTCGACGTCGTAAGCGAACTCGAGGTCCGTCTCGATCCAGCTGATCCCGAGGTCGACGTCCTCGAACTTCGCGGCAAGGCACTCGAGTCCGTCAGCCACGAGGTAGACGATCGCCCTGACGTTCCCCATGCGAGCGAAGCCGAGACCGCCTACGGACAGCTTCTCACCCGTGAATCCCTCCCCGGGAACGACGGGGTCGGTCGCGTAGTGGCGGTGGCACCCGGTCGCGCCGTGGACGATGTCGACCCCGTGAAACTCCTCATCCTCAATCCGCGCTCCGAGTTCGGTGACCGAGGCGATCTCGAATCCTCCGACCTGCCCGGCGAGGCGCACCACAGCGCCATCCGCCGGTCCGCCGAGGACGGCGTCGCCCAACACCGCGTAGAAGAACCCGACGTCGACCCCGGCAAGCCGCAACCTCACGATCGCCTGTGCGTAGAGGAAGTCGGTCGTCGACGGCCCGAACAGGACATCTCCCTGCACCTCGAACGCACCAACCGGCCCTTGCACACCGAACTCCTGCCACAGGTAGCCCACGCCGAGCCGGAACTCCGAGTCGCTCGTCCAGAGAACCGTTCCGGTCGCGTATCCGAGCAGGAACGTTGATTCGACCCCGCCGGAGAGCGTGCTGTCCGGGTCGAGTGAGATTCCCGCCGTCCACTCCGCCGACCACGGACCCGCCGCGAGCCCAGAGAGCCCAAAGAGCGCGATCCCGAGCGCCAGCACGCCGATCGTCCGTCCGCCCATTCGCCTCTCCCCTACCGCGCGATGTACACGGCGTCCGCGCTCGTCCTCAGGGTCCACGCCGTCACGAACTCGCCCTCGTCGCTCGCGAGCCTCACCGACGCCTTCGTCACGACGAACATCGGGTTGTCTCCGGTCACCGTGAACGTGAATCTCAGGATGTCGCCGCCGACCACGCCGTCCGCCCCGCTTGCGGCAATCACGGCCCCGCCCACAGGACCAAATGCTTCGGCGAGCACAACGAACCCGTTCACTCCTTCAATTTCAACCGAGGCGGGGTCGATATCGCTGAGCGCAATCGCTGCGCTGCCTACTTCGCCAAACTGAATCGCCGCCAGCCCGCCCGCCGGCATGTCGACGACCGCAACGAGGACGTAGCCGTAGGTTCCGCTCGCTTGCACGTCGCCCACGTAGAGCGTCGGCAGCTCAGTCGATGGTGCAAAGAACCCGCCGCACGCCGCGAGACCGAGCACGATCGCCCCACCCAGTGCCCCGCCCGCCAGAAGGCACGCCCTCCGCGTTCTGACGAAGCTAGACAGGCTGTGCCGCTCCTCTGATGTCCCTTGCACGTAGATGGCATGCATGCACATCTATTATAGGACCGATGCGTCGCACTTCAATACCCTGCGGATCGGACACGCCTCAACGCAGCCGCTCGCACCCTTCCCGGTTTGCCTGGCGGCAGCGCGGAGAGCGGTCAGTAGTCTCGCTCGCTTCCCATGAGCATCAGCCCAAGGGTGATGGCTCGTCCGGCCCGCTCGAGGTCGCTCGCCTCCACGGCCCACGACGGGTCGTCGAGAGCGGTCGCTTCCCGCCACCGCTCATAGGAGAGGATCGCCTCGGGCGCCTTCTCGCCCGCCTCGAAGGCCGTCTTGCCGGAGAGCGCCGAACGCAGATCGACGGCGGTCTCGGCGACCGCCATCCGCGACCCCATCCGCGACGCAGCCGACCGGAACAGGTTCGACAGGCGCATGCCACCCGACGTCTCCACGGCAAGGCGCGACGTGGCGCCTCGCCCGAGCGCTTGTAGTTGCACGACGGCCTCGACCGCATAGCGACCGGGCGGGAAGATCGATCTCTTCAGGAACTCCTCGGCGCTCGGTTCGCCGCGGAACTCTCCTCCGGCCCATCCCACCCCGCTGTAGGCGACCAGCAGGAAGCTGCGGCTCGGCGCGTACTCGGACTGCTTAAGGAGCCGAGCCATCTCGAGAAGGACGGCAACCCCACTCGCGTTGTCGTTTGCATCTTCGCTCTCTGGTGAGCCCGGCCGGGTCGGCCAGCTGTCGTACTGTGCCAGCACGGCGATGACCTGGTTGTCGAGCTGGTCTCCCTGCGCGCCGCGCGTCCCCGGAATCCAGCCAACGACATGGCGTACCGCAACCTCGCCTCGAATCTCGCCCTGGGCGCGAAGCGACGCCCGCCGCGGAAGGACGAACGTCAGCGGGTTTCGCGCATCCACCTCCGGAACGTCGTCCTTGAGACTGGCGAGAGTCCACCCTGAGCCCGCAAGGATTCGTTCCGCCGTCGCCTCAGAGATCCAGAATGTGACGCGGTCGATCGGCGTTGAAGCCGCGGACGTGACCGTGAGCGCCCAATCGGCGCGGCTCTCCGGTGAGACAACGGACCTGCGCGCGAGCGCCTCCTCGTCCGACGCCACGACGAGTACGGCAGCGCACCGCCTGCCCGCCAGGAGTTCGGCATCCTGCGACGACAGCACAAGGACGATCTCGTGCGAGAGGTCCACCCGCTTGAATCGGCTGACGTCGATCTCGCCGTATGTAGGGTCTTCGCCGAACGAGACGAAGCGGATCGAACCCTCTGCCTCCCCGATGCAGCGGAATCGATCCGCGTACTCCGCGAAGTCGATCCCATAGCGCAGCTCCGCTTCTCCGTCATCGAGCGCGAGGACCGGAACCTCCGTCAACCTCTCGAACCCGCCCGTGCTGGAGACGAAGTAGCCGCCGCCCCCGCCGATCGCCTGGAGCGACAGGCGTCCGAACTCCGTCGCGATGTAGTCGGCGGCCGACTCGGCGCCCGCCGTGCCGAGTTCGCGTCCGCCAAGCCCCACAGTCAGCGCCGCGACGTGCGTGGCCGCCCGGTCACCGTCGAACAGCGCGGCGTCGCGTCGATAGACGCCCGCCGGCCCCAGGCTGCCCGAGATGCAGTAGAACAGAATCCCGGCTGCTGCGGCGCCGGCGAACGTGTAGCGGTTGAACACGCGTCGCAGGTAGAAGCTGCCCCGCTCGATCTCTCGCCGGATCCCCTCGCCGAGGAGGTAGAAGCCGAACGACGAGATGAAGATCGCGAGCGAGGGGTAGATGCCGAGCCACGGGTGAGCTCTAGCCGACTGGCGGAACGTCGCCAAGAGCGCGCCCCACTCCGGGACATCGGAGTAGTGGAGGGGCGGAGCGAACATCTCCATCTCCGCGTACGCGCCGCCGCCAAGGAAGATCCCGAGGAATCCGAGTTCGCCAAGGACGACGAGGACGGCCGAGAACTCGACCGCAAGAAGCGCCACGAGGGACGGCGCCATGTGCGGAAGCAGGTGCGCGGCCACCAGGCGCGGAGTTCTCATGCCCACGGCCCGAGCGCTCTCCACGAAGGGCCGCGACTTCAGCGCGATCATCTCCGCGCGCACGAACTGGGCCAGCTCGCCCCAACCGATCACGCAGAGACCAATCGCAAAGGGTACGACCCCCTGACGGATGCCGACCGCAAGGATGACAAGCATGGCGAGGAGAAGCGCCGGGAACGGCGTGATAACCTGGGCAAGCCCAACGATCGCTCGGTCGAGGAACGAGCCGCGCCGCCACCCCGCAATCACACCCAGAAAAACCCCAACCACCATGCGTGCCGCAACGGCCACGGCGGCCAAGAGGAGAGTCTGCTGGGCTCCCGCAAGCACAAGGCTCATCAGGTCGCGTCCGAGAGCGTCGGTTCCCCATGGGAACTTCGCGCTAGGCGCGAACGGAGGCCCCATGTACGTTCCGCCGACCTTCTCGAGGCCGCGGGTGAGGTACGGGTTGTGCGGCGCAAGGTCCGCTCCGAAGAAGACCACGACGAGAACGCCAGCGCACAGAAGCCCGCCGGCAAGAAGCGGAAGGTTGGCATGGAAGCGGCCCCGGCGGGGACTGCGGGCCGATGCTTCCTCGGGAACGCGGACGCGCGGCCGTCGAGCGCGTCTCCTTGCGGCTCGGACCAGGTACGCCAGCCATTCGCGAGGGAGCCGGACAAGGGACCGCACGCCGTCGACGACGGCGGCGATCGCGTCGCGGAACGACGCCCGCGGCTCTTCGAGTTCGAGTGCCGCCTTACCCAAGCGCGGATCGAGGAGCGGGTACGAGAGCTCAAGGAGCATCTGGACTGCCAGAAAGACAAGGGCAAGCGAGAGCAGAAGCGCGACCGTCAAGTTGTCGTCCTGGTTCGAGATGGCCCGCAGCAGCGTGTATCCAGCGCCCGACCATCCGAAGTAGACCTCGACGACCGGCAGACTCGCCAGGGCGAAACGAAGCGAGATGGCGGCCGTGGTCAAGACCGGCATCACGGCGTTCCGCGCGACGTGACGCGACAAGATTCTCGAGAACGCCACCCCTTTCCCGTAAGCGGTCCGCACGTAGTCCTGCTCCAGAATCTCCCGCACCTTGATGAACGTGATCCGCGCGATCTGGGAGACCGGCCTTGCCGCGAGAACCAAGGTCGGCAGGACGAGTTCCCCGCCCCACCCGAATCCTCCGACCGGTAGGACGCTGTGGCCGACAGCATGAGTGATCTTGAGAACAACGACTTGAAGAAGGAGAGCGACGAAGAAGCTGGGAGCCGACGCGCCGAGGATTGAGCAGAAGAGGAGGAACGACGAGGCCAGTCGCCGCCGAGACACCGCGGCCGCGGTCCCCAGGAGGACACCGACCAAGGTCGCGACACCAAGCGTCACGCCGAGAAGGCCAAGGCTTCGCGGCAGGGTCACGGCCAGAACCTGCGCCACGGGAAGCCGACGCGACGTCGGACCGCCCACGGAGGTCATTCCCAAGTCCCCGCGCGAGAGACGGACGACGTAGGCGGAGAACTCCTCGCTCGCGTGGCGCAGCGCGTCGCCCGTAGGCGCTCCGCGGGCGAGGTCGAGGGCGAACAGAGTGAAAAAGACCGTCGCCAGGCCCACAAGGAGCACGAGCGCAATCCGCTCGCCCGCCCGAAGGGCAATCCTGCCGAGCCCCGTCCCGTTCTCGCAACTCAGCCGCACCGGACGCCCTCCCCCACTGCGTCGCTCTGCGGCCTGCAGTATAGCGCAGCGGCAGAGCCCAGACGCCGAATCGCCTCGCCAGTTGCCTTCTAGGTAGGGTGAGCCTACCCTAGTCTGTGTGTGACGGGCCGCGTGAGCGCGGACGATCCAATAGCCGGTCCGGAAGCGAGAAAGGGAGATGCGATGCGCTTCAGTCGAATCCTGTGTCTTGGAGTGATGGCGTTTCTTGTCTTGCTTGGCGGGTGCGCCGAACGTCAGCCAACATCCCCCGGTGCCACCCAGCCGCCTGAGGCCGCGCCCGGGACGCCTACGGCGGTGCGGGCCTCCGAAGGCCAATTCCCTGACCGAGTCCACGTAGCCTGGGAAGCCGCCGCGGGAGCGTCCTGGTATACGGTACAGCGCTCGCTCAGCACGTCGGGGCCCTTCGAGCCGATTGGGATGACGAAGAACACAACCTGGGACGACACGGCAGCGCAGCCCGGGCAATCGTACTCCTACCGGGTCACGTCCAGCCGAAGCCCCGCTACCAACGCAGCTCAGAGCGTGCCTTCCCATTCGGCGCTCGGGTATGCGGGCGGCCGAGCTCCAACGGAAGCCGCCACCCTTGTTTCTCCGTCCGGACTCCGAGTCTCGGAAGCCACGTTCCCAGATCGCGTCCGCGTAAGCTGGAACGCTGCTCCGGACGCCGCTTGGTACAACGTCTACCGGTCGGGCAGCGCGACGGGTTCTTTCATCAACGTGGCAGGCACAAGAGGCACGACGTGGGATGACACAAACGTTGCGCCCGGGTCCCTCTACTACTACAGAGTTAGCTCGAGCCGAAGCCCGGCGAGCAACGCCGCCCAGAGCCCGCAGTCCGAGTCTGCCTCGGGCCAGGCCGGCTCGATGCCCACCGCGAAGTCAACCGGATCGCCCGCGTCACCGACGGGTCTCCTCGCGTCCGATGGAACGGTGCGGCGGAGTATCCACGTCACGTGGAGTGCCGTACCGGGCGCCTCGTGGTACAACGTCTACCGAGCCACCGCCGCGTCGGGACCCTTCAAGAAGGTCGCGACAACGCGAGCGACAAGCTGGGACGACACGTCGATCGAGTCTGGGCCTCTGTACTACTACGCCCTGAGCTCGGCGACCAGCGCAGCGGACAATGCGCCAGAGAGCCCACGGTCGGCTCCCGAAGCGGGCTACGCGGGCTGGCAGTAGGACGATCCTCGGGATCCAGACGCCGCGGCTCCGCCGACGGCGGAGCCGCCCGCCCTTGGCTCTGCGGTTACTGGATCACGAGGAAGATCGAGGTGCTTCCCGCCATGCCTCCGCACTGATCGTTGAACGTGAAAGTGATCTGATTCCATCCACGATCAAGCCATGCCGAGATGTCCTCCGGCGCCCTGGGCGAGACGTACTCCGTGCATCCGTTCGTGAAGTCGATGACCCGGCTCAGGGTCGTCCCGTCGGGATGCCGGATGTCCAGTCTCATGACGTCGTCGACCATGATCTCGCCCGAGCCGTCAGCCGAAGAGCTTAGAACCGCGATGGTCCCGTGGTAGTTCACGGACACAGTCCTGCTGAAGAACTCAGCTCCGACAGGGGAAACGGGCGCATACGGGATCTCGTCGGTGATCAAGTAGAGGGCATCCGTGGGCGTGGTGCCCGGAAGCTCGCATCCCGCGAGGACGCCGACAGCTGTCGCCAACGCCAAGACAGCAAGACGTTTCATGACACTCTCCTTCTTTCGTACCCGGTTCCGATTCCGGTCGCGCGGACCCCGAGAGTCCGCGGCGACGTTCGATGCCTGCCCCTTACGGCGTGCTCGCGGCTGCGGCCCGCTCGTACGCTTCCAGCATCTTCTCTTCCGGCGACAGAATGATCAGCGCATACGCACCTTCAATCGCGAAGCTCGCGCCCAGGACGAAGGAGCCGGAGAAGAAGAACGCGGCTCCGACGATGAGGTTGGCGACGCCGCCCAAGAGCCGGTTCGTCTTGGCTTTCTCGGCAAGGCCCTCGAGGCTCGCTACGCACTCACCCTCGCGCGTCGCCGCAGGGCTCTCCATCACCCGCGTCGCCAGGCGCTCCGTCTGCGTGGGAATGATCAGAGTGAACAGGCCCGTCAGTCCGAGGAGGCCGAAGGTGACGATCCCCAATTGCAGGCCATAGTCCTCGTCCGTCGTGGCCATGACAATGCCGAACAGCGCTCCGAGGCCGAGGAGTGCGGCGCCCGACACCATCCGATCGGCACGTGCATCGTGAGCCCTGTCCACAAGAAGCCTCGTGCACACGCCCTCTGGCTGCGGCGCCGCCTCGGCGTTCGTTGGCCCATCGCCGGATGGCGCGGCTGTGCGCTCCACGTAGTCGACATTCGCCATCGGGTAGTCGACTCTGCCGGCCGAAGTCTCAAGGGTCAGCGTCGTTTCCGTCGTCTGAACGATCGTTCCCTCTGCCGTTCGACCATCCGTGAAGTGCACGACGTCTGCCGCGACCGACGCCCAGAACGTCAACACGGAGAGAAGCACTGCGCCGAAGACAGCGAGCTTCCTGCATCGCATCTCGCAACCTCCTTGTCTTCTCCGACCAACCGCGTCCCGCTCGCCGAGGAGCAGAGCCTCTCCTACGCTTCCTTGAGCGTCAGAATTCCCCCGACCACCATCGCCGCCGCGGAGGCGACATAGAGGTAGAACCCCTCCCTAAGTCCTGAGGCGATCGAGTAGCTCTCAAACCCGAAGCTGTCTCCTCCGCCACCGAAAACAACGCACACTCCCACGATGAACGCGATCCCGCCAAGCGCGGTCTGAATGACGCCCCGGGTGGTCGGGTGCGCAAGGGAGATCGACGAGCTGCAAAGGACGAACCCGATGACCGCCATCGCGACCAGGCCACCGTTTCCTGTCGCTGAGACCGACATCGTGAAGAGGTCGTTTCCGATGCACAGCCAGCGCAGGAACACGCTCACGAACAGAACCAGGCTTGCGACAGGGGCGACGAGTCTGGATCTTGGATTCACGACGTCATCCCAGGAGTCGATGAAGCCGAAGACCGGCCCAGACCGGCCGCTCAGCGATGCGGCGAACGGGGTCCCCAACCGTGCCGTGGATCCTCGCCCTGCCGAACTCGGCCGTCCCCCACGCACGCCCAACTCGGCCGACGTCGAAGCGGCTCCTAGCCTCTCAAGGGAGCCCACCTCGTCCTGGAGCCTTCGCAGATTTGCCTGCGTCTTGCGCGCTACCTTCTCGTAGCTCGCCGCGTCCAGTTCACCCACCTTGAGCCGCGTCTCAAGGTTCCTCTGCTGTTGGCCGTAGAGGTCCACTTGCCTCCGCCTTGAGGCCACTTCGGCATCCACCTCACGGCGGATCGCATCGACCAGAGCGTTTGCCTGGACCAGCGCACCGGAGTACTCGGCCTTCAGCTGCGAGTACTCCGCCTGCTCGAGCGCGCCCTCGTCCTTCATCCGCTCAAGGTTCGCGAGCAACGCCTGAGCCCTCTCCCTGTCGAAGAGAGCCGCCTGGAGTCTCTTCACGAGCGACATTCCTCTGCCTCACCCCCACGAACTCGACCCTCCACCGGGCATCTGTGCACCGGGAAATGGCATCGGATCACACAACCTTCCCTGTCCTGCTCTCATCCACTTGCATACCACTCATGACTCGGCCAGTCTACCACGCCTGGCGCGACGCGCCAATCTGCGTCGATGTGTGGGCTTTGACTCTCCTCTTCCGCGGCCGTCTCTCCTCCTGCTCCAACGGGCGCGCTTGACTTCGCAGCGGGAAACTTACGATAGTGGCTTCCATCAGCATCGCTATGGGAGGAGACACATGCTATCTCGCTCTGTTGGAGTAGCCTTGGTCTTGCTGGCCATCGGCGGCACTGTGGCAATGGCCGACGTGCTGCGGCTACGAGACGGTCAAGTCATCGAAGGCACGATCAGCGCAGTCACGGATACCTACGTGACGATCGTGACGGACACCGGCACTCGCGACTACCCCGTCGTCGCCATCGAGTCGATCGAGCGCGGGGCTTCGATCGACGCTGCCGATGGTGGCGGCTACTCGTCTAGCGTGGAGGACGAGAACGCTGGCGACGGCATCCGCCCAACGGTCGGCATTGGAGTCGAAGTGCTTGCCGGGCAGCCGCTCTTGGCGATACGGGTGGGATTCCAGGGTCTGAACGCAGGCGCAGCGGGTACGATGTGGACGACGAGCGAGTCGGAAGGCGACCTCACGATGAGCATGACCTTCTTCCTCTTCACCTCCGACATCGCCTACTGCTTTCCTTTGATCGACAACACACTTGGCGTATACATCGGCGGTGGGGTGGACGGCGGTCTCCTGTGGCTTACCGAGGACTACCCACCGTACTTCTCCATCAGCGCAGTCGGGGTCGGTCTCGGAGCCATGGGACGCGCGGGACTACAGGTCAGCCTCTTCTCGCTTGGCGTTCCCATCGTGTTCTACGGCGGTGCGTCGTGGCTCTCACTCCAGAGCATCACGATCTCCGCGGACGGGTACACCGAAAGCATCCCCGTGGGCGTGTCCGGGCTAACGTGGCATATCGGAGTGATGATTGCTTTCTGACGACGCACCCTCGGCTGCAGAAGTTCTCTTCGCGAAGAGGGGCGCCGCGGTGCCCCTCTTTCCCGGCGCAGGCCGGCGATCGCGCGGCTCTTCCCTCTGATTCTCCGGTCGTGGCATCACATCTCTACTGCTACCCTGTTGACATACCTGCGCGAATCTGTACTGTAGATACCTCCCATGCTGGAAGGAGGCGCTAGGGTTCGACGGGTAGTGCTCCTGTCTCTCGCTCTCGCGGTTCTTTCCTCGATCGTAGCTTCGTCGGAGAGCGTCGAGAAGCTCATGAAGCGGATGGAGGAGTCGTATGTGGCGGGGTGCACGTGCTCGTGCCTCGAGCAGCGGATTGAGCTCTCGCTAACCTACGAGGGAGTTATCTACGGGGCGGTAGACGGAAGCTGCGACTTGGCAACGTATGCCGCCGCGAAGTGGCAACAGGACTGTGACGCCTCCTTTGAGAAACCTACGTGCGCCCTCGGCAGCAACTCCATCCAGAACGACATCTGCGCTCGCTGCACCACGGCCCTTGCCTCCGCAGAGATCGCATCCGGGCGCCGCAACCTCACGGCGCCGCGGGAAGACTTGCTGGCTCTCTTGGCCACCCACGAGGCTGGTCAGCCCGTCGCCGTGACCATCCAGGCCGCAGGCTCGCCTCCCCCTTGGTACCCTCCCGAGCTGGGATTCACCGCCGGGCTTCCTTCGACGCTGGCCTCCGGAGACGCGTTCATGGGGTTCTTCTCCATGACGGCACACGGCGGAGGAGTACTGATCAGGTCCACCATTCCCGGCGCCGCTTGCGCCCTCGCAGGCATGAAGCCCGGAGACGTCATGCTCACGATGGCCGGGCAACCGCTGCGCAAGAACGGCGATCAGACACCCATCTTGACCTCACGGCGACCGGGCGAGTACATCGTGATCCGGATCAGCCGCGACGACGAGCTTCTCTACACCGTCTTGCAGCTCCAGCAGACCATCTAGGTTGCCGGCGCGTCCGCGATGAAGGCGTGGCCGCATGTCTCCGCGAGTCGCGCCTTCCTCGCAGAGTCGGCGACCTCGAGGATCGTCTTGAGCATCATGTTCCCCACCGTCGGCGCCCGCATCGCGCTCTCGATGACTCGATCCGCATCTTCCCGATCGATCGGCCGATCGGCGCACGTCCGAAGTGACGTTCGCTCGTTGATCAGTCTCAGCGTCTCGTTCATCTCGCTCTCCTTCCCCGATCAGACTCGCGCACTCTCCCCCGGCAGTGCCGAACTGCCAGTCGACCTTGGACCTCGTACAATGGAGTGCGCTGGAGGAGCTGAAGCGGCCGCCCGAACTGTCTCCTGCGCTTCCAGCAGTCCCCGCGGCATCGACGTGCATCGCCCTGGCCCGGTACCGCAGAGCCGCGAACCCGCGTCCGCAAAGGAGCACCATGCAAGAGACGAACCCGGTCATGGATTGCCTGATGAACCATCGCTCCGTCCGGAAGTTCAAACCGGACCCGATCCCAGAAGAGACGCTCCATACGATCCTTCATGCCGGCACGCGGGCAGCCACGGCGGGATGCATGCAGCCCTACGCGTTCATTGTTCTCGACGATCCCGAAGTCCTGAAGAAGGTGAGCTACATTCCGGCGCCACTGGCCGTCGTCGCCGTCGTCGACCAGTACCGCATCAAGCGATACTACGAGCTGAATGACGCGCCGTTCTACAACGATCAGGCCGTCAACCTCTTCATCTCGTACTGGGACGCGACGATCGCGCTGCACAACATCGTCATCGCCGCGGAAAGCATGGACCTCGGCGGCGTCTACATCGGCATGATCCTCTCGCAGGATCTCCGCGAGTCGCTCGGCGTACCCGACTACGTCATCCCGGCCGGTCTCGTCGCGCTGGGGTATCCCGACGAGGCTCCCGGCCTCGGCCCGCGCCTTCCGCTCGAGGCCGTCGTCCATCGGAACGCTTACCACATTCCGTCCGACGACGACATCCGCGAGTGGTACCGAGTCCACGACGAGCGCTGGGCGGACCGCTTCGAGAACGAGTGGTCGGAGGATCGCCGCCGGAAGTCGATCGAGCATGGTGTGACGAACTGCGCCCAGCAGTGGACCATCGGGCATTACACGCCGGACTTCATCCACGGCGAGTCGCAAGCGCTACTCCGCAATCTTCGCTCCGCTGGGTTCCGACTCGAAGAAGACTAGAGTCCCCCGCCCACACTCCCCGGCTTTGTGCTCCGACGTGTCCACGGCCGGCGTCAGCGCGCCCATCCAGGGCGAAGGCGAGGTGGACCAAGCATGCTGCGATCGGTGGGGCGAGGAGGCTGAGAATGCACCTTGAGAGAGCCAGAAGCGTCTACAGCGGGATACGGATTGACCGTGCAGTCGAGACTTCCAGCGAAGGGGCTTCGAAGCACGGCGGTTCGAAACGGGGAAAGAGGCGGTCGAACACTTCTTCTCCCAAGTCGGCAAGAAGGACAGCGTCGGCCACGGCGGCTCGGACACTCTTCGCCAGTTGGGCGTTCTCGACCGGCTGAGGGGCGAGGGCTACAACTTCCTCGACCGCTACGTCTTCGGATCGAGCTACGACGAGCAGCTCGAGATCCGGCGGAAGAACTTGTGCGCTGACGCCTTCGTCGCGTCCTCGAACGCGGTCTCGATCGGCGGCGCGCTCGTGAACATCGACGGAGATGGGAACCGCGTTGCGGCGCTCAGCTTCGGCCCCCGGCGCGTCTACCTCTTCGTCGGCAGAAACAAGATCTGTGACGACCTCGAGAAGGCGATCTACCGGGCGCGGAACGTGGCCTCTGTAGGCCTGGCCATCCAGTATGGGATGAACACTCCCTGTGCGAAGCCAGGTACTTGCCACGATTGCGCATCCCCCGACCGCGTCTGCAGCTACGTGTCGATCATCGAGCATTGCACGCCGCCGGGGCGGATCTCCCTCTTTCTCATCAACGAGGACCTCGGGCTGTAGACACTCTCCGCCCGCATCGAGCCGGGGCCGTCCAGCCTGCTGCCCTCACTCATTCCACACCATCCCCCGCACAGCTAGAATGGCTGTCACAACCGACCCCGAAAGGACGAGCGGAACTCGTCACGGGCCACGATGGAGGAGGCGACGATGCGGAGTTCCCAGCGGACGCAAGGCGGAAGAGGTCGCCCGCGAGGCGATGATGGCGAGCCCCGGCCGCTGTTCTGGACTCTGACTCCCGAGCAGGCGTTGGGAACGCTTGCCTCGGCGAAGCAAGGGCTGACGGAAGCGGAGGCGGTTCGCCGCGCCGCGCTCCACGGCCCGAACCGCTTGCACCCGAAGAAGAGAACGGACGCCCCGGCCCTCGTGCTGGCGCAGTTCAAGAACCCGATCACGCTCATCCTGATCCTCGCCGCGGTGTTGGCCTTCTTCCTTCACGACACCACCAACGCCACCATCGTCCTGCTCATTGTCGTGGCCAGCGCGCTTCTGGGATTCCTGCAGGAGAGAGGTGCAACCCAGGCCGTCGCGAAGCTCCTCGCCGTGGTCCAGGTTCGGACAACGCTCCGGCGAGACGGGCAAGAGGTGGACGTCGCAATCGATGACGTCGTCCCGGGGGACGTCATGGTCCTCAACGCCGGCGACGTCGTCCCCGCAGACGCCCGGCTGCTCGACTCGACGGATCTGTTCGTGGACGAGGCCACGCTGACGGGGGAAACGTTCCCGGCCGAGAAGGACGTCGCCACCCTCGCTTCGGACGCCGCACTCAAGGATCGCCTCAACATGGTGTTCATGGGTACGCACGTTGTGAGTGGGATGGGGTCGGCGGCCGTCACGGCGACCGGCCTCGAGACGGAGTTCGGTGCCATCTCCCATCGCTTGCGGCTCCGCCCTCCCGAGACGGAATTCGAACGCGGGGTTCGACGATTCGGCAATCTGCTCGCAGAGATCACGCTTCTCTTCGTCATCGGCATCTTTGCCGCCAACGTGTACTTCGCACGCCCAATGCTCGATTCGTTCCTCTTCTCGCTCGCTCTGGCTGTCGGCCTCACACCGCAGCTCCTCCCGGCAATCATCAGCGTCAACTTGTCTCACGGCGCCCGACGCATGGCCGCGCAACGCGTCATCGTGAAGCGCCTAGCCTCGATCGAGGACTTCGGCAGCATGGACGCGCTTTGCTCCGACAAGACCGGCACGCTCACCGAAGGACTCGTCACGGTTCAGTCGACCCTCGGGGTGGACGGAGCCCCGAGCGACAGGGTCCTTGTCTACGCGCAAGTCAACGCGCGGCTACAGACGGGATTCACGAACCCCGTCGACGTGGCGCTCACCCAGACCCCGGCGGCTGACATCAGCGAGTACCGGAAGCTCGACGAGGTGCCCTACGACTTCGTTCGCAAGCGGCTGAGCGTGCTGGTCGAGCGACACGGCCGGCGCGAGCTCATCACCAAGGGCGCGCTGACGCCCCTCCTCGCCGTCTGCAGCCACGCGGAACGGGAGAGCGGAGAGGTCGTCGAGTTGGCTAAGGTCCGAGCCGGCATCGAGGCGATCTACCGCGATCTGAGCGCCAAGGGCCTTCGCGTCCTCGGTGTCGCGCGTCGAGATGTCGACGGCGAAGGGCGCATCCGAAAGGAGGATGAGGTTGGCCTCCGGTTCCTCGGCTTCCTCGTCCTCTTCGACCCGCCCAAGGCGGGCGTCTCGGAGCTGCTCGCAGAGCTCCGCAACCTCGGCGTCACGCTTCGCGTTGTCACGGGCGACAACCAACTCGTCGCGCTCGAGACGGCTCGCCAGGTCGGCCTTCCGGACCCGATCGTTCTCACCGGCTCCGAGCTTCGCGCCATGAGCGACGCAGCCCTGCTTCAGCGCGTGAGCGACGTCAACGTGTTTGCGGAGATCGAACCGAACCAGAAAGAGCGCCTCATCTTGGCGCTGCGCAAGGCAGGCCACGTGGTCGGATACATCGGAGACGGAATCAACGATGTCTCCGCGCTCCATGTCGCCGACGTCGGCATCTCGGTGAACACCGCCGTGGACGCAGCCAAGGAGGCCGCCGACATCGTCCTTCTCGAGAAGGACCTTGAGGCGCTGGTTCAGGGAATCCGTGAAGGCAGGGCGACGTTCACCAACACGCTCAAGTACGTGTTCATGGCGACAAGCGCCAACTTCGGGAACATGTTCAGCATGGCGGGTGCATCTCTCTTCCTGCCGTTCCTGCCACTCCTCCCGAAGCAGATCCTCTTGATGAACCTCCTCACCGACCTGCCCGAGATGACGATCGCGACGGACAGCGTAGATCCCGAGGCGGTGGAGAAACCGCGCCGCTGGAACGTCAAACTCATCCGCAGGTTCATGGTGACGTTCGGTGTCGTAAGTTCGGTGTTCGACTTCCTCGCCTTCGGCGTCCTTCTGCTCGTGTTCCGAGCCTCCGCGGCTCAGTTCCGGACAGGTTGGTTCCTTGAGTCGGTGGCGTCCGCGGCGTTGATCGTTCTCGTCATGCGCACTCGACGGGCCTTCTTCAGGAGTCGGCCAAGCCGCTACCTGCTCGCGGCCACCGTCGCGGTCGTCGCGGCCACTATGGCCATCCCGTTCACGCCCCTCGGGAGCCTGTTCGGGTTCGAGCCGCTGCCGGTCTTGTTCCTCCCCGTCATCGCCGGGATCGTGGTCCTCTACTTCGGCGCCGCCGAGCTCACCAAGCGGCTGTTCTACCGAAGATTCCCCGCCTAGTCCCCAGGCAAGCCTGGCGGTGCCCGGACCAGCATCGCTCGTCGCGCCATCCCCGTCTCAGATCGGCCAAGCGCCTAGCCGGGATCACGTTGTCGTGTGTCTGAAGACGCCGACCAGGTAGACTCACGGCCGGCGCCAAAACCGGCGAGTTCGAGAAAGGAGTTCCGTGAACCAGAGTAGCTTTCGCGTCAGCGTGGGGGACTTCGAGTGCATCGCCCTGCGAGACGCGACCGACGTCACTCCTTGGAAGAGCCTGGTATCTGAAGCCTACGAGTCAGCCGTCACGCGGGTTCTCAGCGAGCGAGGCTTGACAACAACGGAAGTCTCCTTGGACTACCTGTGCCTGTTCGTCCGAGCGCGCAGGGAGCTTGTCGTCATCGATACGGGGTGCGGTTGCACTGAGGGAGTGCAGGGAGAGGCGCTGGCCACTCTCCGCGCGGAAGGCGTCTCGCTGCAGGGCGTCACTCTCGTCATCATCACCCACCACGATCGCGACCACCTGGCGGGCGTCGTCGCTCCGGACGGGACACTGGCCTTCCCCAACGCGCGGCACATCATGACACAGGTGGGATGGGCATGGCACACGTCTGAGAAGAACCTCGCCGCCATGCCCGAGGCCCACGCAGCGTTCCACCGCACGATCCGCTCCCTCCTGGAGGGGCGCGTCGTCTTGGTTCACGGTGAGACGGAGGTTGCGCCCGGGATCCGGATCATCCCCGCGCCTGGTCACCGCCCCGGCCACGTTGCGGTTCAGATCGTCTCTCAAGGGAAGCGGCTCTGGCACCTCGCAGACACGATCGTCCACCCGATCTTCGTCGAGCACCCCGAGTGGGGATCGCGATTTGACAGCACACCGGACGAAGCTCTCGCGACGCGACGCCGATTCCTCGACATCGCAGCAACCGAAGGACCGCTCCTCTTCCTCTCCCACTTCCCGTTCCCCGGTCTTGGCTACGTCACAGGAGGAGCAGGAACCCGGCACTGGCAGCCCGTAGGCGACAAGCCGAAGGCGTAGGAACAACCCCGCCGCCGACTTCTGCCCCCGGATGCCGCGACTTCTTCGCTACTGGACACGAGCGTGCTATGCTATCGGTGCCCGGCCTCCGCAGGCGGAGATGATGCGAGGCGGGCTGGAGCGGGAAACGGGATTGCACGGGAGGCACATAGACATGAAGCAGAGGTCGGTCTGGTGCGCAGCGGCCGTCGTGCTCGTGGTTGCCGGACTTGGCGTCGCAGGCAGCGCGCAGTTCGTGCTCCTCGGCTCGTCGTTCCCCACGGACTCGGCGCCGTTCTATCGAATCACGGTCGAGCACAGCGGACTGTGCCTCGACATCGAGGGCGCGCAGATGATGAACGGAGCGCGAGCCATCCAGCGGGGCTGGCTCGGAGGGTCGAGCCAGCTGTGGGAGCTTCGGCCTGTCGGGACGCAGACCTACCGCATCGTGAACCTGCACTCCGGCAAGTGCCTCAGCGTGGGCACCACCTCGCAGGGCAACTCCGACGACGTGCGGCAATCGGTCTGTCATGGCTGGGCCGGCCAGCTGTGGCGAATCGAGCCCGCAGGTGGGCAGGACTTCCGAATCGTGAACGTCTACACCGGCAAGTGCCTCGGGATCGGCGGCGGTTCGGCGGCCGAGGGCGCGTATGTTGATGTACTCAACTGCAGTGACGGTCCCCATCAACTCTGGCGAATCGAAGCGGCCGCGGTAGAGACGTACGAACCCCAGAGCGGTTCCTACCTAGTGTCGCCTGGCGCGCTCCCCAGCAACGCCTACCTCGGCATCACTTGCCAGACGACCATTGGGCCGGGCGCCATCATTGCCAGCGTTGTCCCCTTCTCGCCGGCCGACATGGGCGACTTGAGAGTCGGAGACATCATCCTCAGCATCAACGGCCAGCCGATCATCTCTTGCATGGACATCGAGCGGCTCGTCGAGATGCACCAACCCGGCGACTTCCTCATGGTCCAGATCAAGCGAGGCGGCGGCTCCATCCTCCTCAACGTCCAGCTCGGGTGGGCATAGCCTGACCGGGGACACATACCTCAGCTCTGCAGTGGGTTGAGACCAGAAGTTGAGGTGTGTGTTCCCTGATCTCCGCGGGGAACCGGCACGTAGGTGCTCGCACGGCATCGACGCGTGATCGCACGGCCCGACTTCACCGTCACACCTGGCATTCCTCCTACTGCAGAACCTCGCTCAGCGGAATGCCGAGAGCGGCGGCCACTCCTTTGCCGTAGGCCGGGTCGGCCTTGAAGCAGTTGCCGATGTGGCGGATCTTGACCTCCCGCGGCGCATCCCCCAGGGCGCGTGCCGTGTTCCCGAACAGGGTCTCCTGCTGCTCACGCTTCATGAGGCGGAAGAGGAGACCCGGCTGCGTGTAGTAGTCGCTGTCGTCCACGCGGAAGTTCCAGTGGGCGGCGGCACCGTCAAGGCGCAACGGCGGCTCGGCCTGCTCCGGCTGCTCTTGCCACTCTCCGTAGCTGTTCGGCTCGTAGCCGAGCGTGCTTCCGTAGTTGCCGTCCACGCGCATTTGCCCGTCGCGGTGGTACGCGTGGACCGGGCACCGAGCAGCGTTCACCGGAATGAGGTGGTGGTTGACGCCCAGTCGGTAGCGCTGCGCATCTCCGTACGAGAAGAGCCGCCCCTGGAGCATCTTGTCCGGAGAGAAGCCGATCCCCGGCACGACGTTCGCGGGGTTGAACGCCGCCTGCTCCACGTCGGCGAAGTAGTTCTCCGGATTGCGGTTGATCTCCATCATCCCGACCTCGATGAGGGGGTAGTCCTTGTGGAACCACACCTTCGTCAGGTCGAACGGGTTATACGGCATCTCTCTCGCCTGCTTCTGGGTCATCACCTGGATGCAGAGCTTCCAGCGCGGGAACTCGCCTCGCTCGATGCTCTCGTAGAGGTCGCGCTGGTGACTCTCGCGATCCTTGCCGACGAGCGCCTCGGCCTCGGCGTCGGTGAGGTTCTTGATCCCTTGCTGGCACACCCAGTGGAACTTGACCCAGTGGCGCTCGCCCTTGGCGTTGACCATGCTGAACGCGTGGCTTCCGAATCCGTGCATGTGGCGGTACGAGGCCGGGATGCCGCGGTCGCTCATCGTGATCGTGACCTGATGCAGTGCCTCCGGGAGCGATGTCCAGAAGTCCCAGTTGTTCTTCGCACTGCGGAGGTTCGTGCGCGGGTCGCGCTTCACGGCGTGGTTGAGGTCGGGAAACTTGAGCGGGTCACGGAGGAAGAAGACGGGGGTGTTGTTCCCGACGAGATCCCAGTTCCCCTCCTCCGTGTAGAGCTTGACGGCGAAACCGCGGATGTCGCGCTCGGCGTCCGCCGCGCCCCGCTCGCCAGCCACCGTCGAGAAGCGCACGAAGAGGTCGGTCTTCTTGTCGATGGTCGAGAAGATCTTCGCCTTCGTGTACTCCGTGATGTCATGCGTGACCGTGAACGTGCCAAATGCCCCGGAGCCCTTGGCGTGCATGCGCCGCTCCGGAATGACTTCGCGGTCGAAATGCGCCAGCTTCTCGAGGTACCACACGTCTTGCAGCAGCATCGGCCCCCGAGGCCCCGCCGTCATAACGTTCTGGTTGTCGGGGACTGGAGCCCCAACGTCGGTCGTCAGCTTCTTCTCTCCGTCCTTCTTCATGCCGCTCCCTTCCGCCTTCGTTCTCCCATGGCACTGCCGACCGCCCTCTCGCAACCCCCGCGCCCACTCTCCAGATCACGTCTGGAGTTGTCAAGCGGCGCGACGCAGCGCCATCACCCATGGGAGCCGCGGGCGGGAATAGGGTATGTGTCCCCCGATCTCGCACTAGAAGAACCCGCGGAGGAGCGCAGCAGCTTCGTCGGAGATGCCGACGATCTTGTTTGTCGCCTGACGATAGAACTTGAAGTTGAGCTCGGTCTCGGGGCGACCGTCGTCCCAGTCAGAGAAGGGCTTGAGCTCGCTCCGACCCAGGCGGCGCTTCGCGAGCGCCGTGCGCCGGACGGTGATGCTGACCCGCGGCGTCTGCCGGGCGATACCTGGCTTCGGGGGAGCCGGCTCGGCTGAGGTGACGATGCCGCCAGCGATGAGGCCCGAACCGCCCTCGTTCTCGCTCGCGAAGACGAAGATCGTGTCGCCCACGGTGATTTCCTTGCCGCCGTACATCGTCTTCTGGTTGCCGAACGCGAACGACTCGGCCCTCGGGTCGGAGACCTCGCCCTTGATCGCATACATGTTGCCAGTCTACTGGCTTCCAAGACTCCGCGACTGTCCATAACGACCAGCAGGGATCGGACTGCAGCGCAGGGCACGCCTCGGACCGGCGGTCAGTCACATGCGCGATTGGAGCGCCTGGCCCCGCCGCGGTCCCGCATCATGAGATAGGGTATGTGTCCCCCGATCTCGGCTTACTTGCCCGGGGACCTCCGACGTTCCAGGTTGACGAGAACGCGGCCGCTCTCTTGTTTGACCTCGTAGGTTTCGAGATCGTGCGTGCGGATACCGGCCATCATCGCGCCCGCTTTGAGGACCTTCGGAATCGGGATCTTCGGATCGCTCAGCCGCTTTCCCGTCGCGAGCTCGAACCTTGCCTTGTGCAGCGGGCAGACGACACACCCATTCTCGATCTTCCCTTCGTGGAGCGGCCCGTTCATGTGGGGGCATCGATCGCCAAATGCATAGAGGTTCTGCCCCACCTTGGCTACCGCGATCTCGCGGCCGACTAGCTCAACCCTCTTCATTTCCCCGTCGGGGATCTCGTCCACCGCGGCGACGTCCTTCCATTCCATCGTGAGCCTCCTTCTTCGCCGCTCACACTCTCTCACTTCGGGGACGATTGAGCCAACTCGGGCTGCCCAGCGCGGTTTGTGGGCGGCAGCAATGCGTGATTGCAGGACCCACCCCTCGCGCCTTTCATGGTGACATCAAGAAACAAGACGCGACCCCGTCGCCCCTGCAGGAAGCGGCTACCGCGGGAAGCCGGGGTAGCGCACAGGAGCGGCATCGGGCACCATGCGCCCTTGCTCATGACACTCGAGGACATGCCCGGCGTACCGAGAGTTCGACGCGGACCGATCCCGTGGCTCCATGCCCCGCTTCGAGCCTCCGTTGAAGAAGCCGTCTCCGACTGCGAAGGCCGTCGGTGGAGGATCAAGAGCGAGGCAGACCTGTCGGAATTCGCCTGCCACCGCTGCGCGATCGTATCGGACGGTTCCTTCTCTGTCTTCTTCAAGTACGGCGAGACGTCGAACGCCCGAGCGCAGTTCGCGGCTGAGCTCTCCGGCCTGAGGACTCTGTCGACGACGGCCGGCGTCCTCATCCCGGAACCGATCGGCATCGTGCCCGTGGAGGGCGGGACGCTCCTCGTCCTGGAGGCGCTGGAAGCGGTCGAGCGCGGACCTCGCGAGTGGAGAGACGTCGGAGCGACCCTCGCTCGCATCCATCGCGTGCACGGCGACGCATACGGCCTCGACACAAACGGCTTCTTCGGCCCACTGACTCAGGACAACACGCCCGCGCCGACGTGGGCGGAATTCTTCGCACAGCGAAGGCTCTTGCCCCTGCTGAAGACGGCCGTCGATTCGGGCCATCTCCCTCACGCCGTGGCTCAGGACGTAGAGCGACTGATCCCGCGGCTTCGGAACCTCTGCGGTCCCGAGGCGGCCCCGAGGCTGTTGCACGGGGACGCACAGCAAAACAACTTCATCAGCACAGCCGGAGGCACGTTCGTCATTGACCCGGCGGTCTACTATGGCAACCCCGAGATCGACCTCGCCCTGCTTGACGCCTTCCAACCGGCGCCCGATTCTGTCTTCGATGGCTACCAAGATGAAACGCCGATCGAGCCGGAGTTCTTCGAACGGCGCGATCTGTGGCGCCTGCCCCTCTACCTCGCCGCAGTAGCCCTTGAAGGTCCCGACCACCTGAGCAGATTGACACGCGCGCTCGGGAAGTACGTGTGACGACGCGGGGGCCGGGAACCTCGGGCAGCAGGACGCTGTCCGCTGCCTAGGCGGCGGCCCGTGGAGCGACAGCGTCCGATACGCCGTACTTGCCTCGGAGTGGCCAACCTCCCAGGCGTCACCCACTGCACCGGCGAGAGAACACCGGGCGTGATCGCAGGCCCTGATCGCCGTCGCCCTTGTCGACAACG
>JAPLGD010000034.1 GCA_026390345.1 Candidatus Bipolaricaulota bacterium
CTCGGCCGCGTCGGAGGCGTGGATTCCTGCTGTGGCTTCGCTGGCGATCCCGGGACTCGGGCAGCTTCTGAACGACCAGCCGGAGAAAGCGCTCGTGCATTTCGTCGTCGCAGTTGGAATCTCCGCGCTCGGGTATGGAATCGGCTGGTACGTCCTGCCCGGTGCGTGGTATCTCATACCCACGCTCTACTTTGCGTGGTCAGTCTACAGTGCGTTTGACGCATACCACGTGGCGAAGGATAGGGGATTCTCGATCGGACTCGTCCCGAACGGAATCGGGGTCGGGTACACCTACAGCTTCTAGGAGAGAACAACCCACAGAACGCTCGCGAGAAGCGCGAGCACTTCTACAAGACGAACGAGGCCTCGGCCCAGACGGGCCGGGGCCTTCTCTGTTGGAAGTAGCTCGTTCGAGACGAGCCGGTGCGTCCCGGAAGCCGGGTCCACGTCAAGCACGAGGCGGCCGAGGTTCCTGCCGAAGACCCCAGACTGCACGATGAGCGTGCCTCCAACAAGAACCGGCGTCGGCGTCTCTTCGTGGGAGTGGCCGGTCAGGAACACGTCCATCGACGGCACCGAGGAAGCAATCGCCCGTGCGTCGGCGATCGGCACATGTCCAATGCAGACCACGAGGTCTGCTCCACCGCCGTGGGCATCGATCGCTGCACGGGCGGCCTCTGCAGCGTCGATCGGGACGAGCCAGGGGTAGTCGAGGTACGGGAAGTACTCCTCGGTCACCAGCCCGACGACGAGCACGTCGATCCCGCACACCGTCAGCCGAGATGACGCCACAAACGGCGGCGCCGCACCGTCGAAGGACGTGAAGTTCGCGCAGAGCACGGGAAACCGCGCCGCTCCAACGAGCACAGCCAGTTCGCGTGGACCTGGGTAGAAGTCGTGGTTTCCCAAGGCCAGCGCGTCGTACCCTGTTTCGTTCATCCACTCGACCATCTCGTTGGCTCCCCAGACGGCGAAGATCGGGATGCGGAAGTCCTGCCACGTGTCGCCCGCGTCGAGGAGAAGGACACAATCCGAGCGCGCCCGCTCCGCCGCCACCAGCGCAGAGATCGACTCGAGGCGAGAGAGACGTAGGTGAAGGTCGTTCGTGTAGAGGATCGTGATCTCGGTCGCGGCGACCGCACCCCCGACGAGGACGAGCACGAAGGCAACCAGAGCCGCGAGCCGCGCGGGTTGCTTCATCCTACCCCTCCGACGGCAATCCGCGGGCCCGTGCCGTCGAAGAGCGCTGTGAGGCTCCACAACGCGCGGGCGGAGGGACGCCACGAGAATCCCGCAAGAGGCACACAGGAACCGGCCCCGAGCCGTACGCCGGCGACGAATGAGACGTCGGGACGGGCTGCAAGGCGCAGGACGCACCATCCTCCAGCGTCTCTGCCCCAGCACCGCGCCGCGTCGAGGCGCACCGGACCCAGGCGAAGCGAGCTCAGGAGAAGGGCGCGGCCCATACCAAACTCTGCCTCCACCCGCAGCGGTACCAGGTCTCGGATGAGGAGGACTCGCAAGCGCGGGTCGAACGGACACTCGAGCGTCACGACGGCCGCCACGTCAAGGCGATCGCACAACGAACGAGAGATGACGAACTCCGCGTCGCAGAACGAGAACGAGGCGGCGAACGATGTGAGTCCAGCATCTCCCTGGACAAGGACGGCGGGGGGCTCGACGGGAATCCCCGCCGGGGTCCCGAGAACCGCGGGACCCGCGGCGCACAAGAGAAGGAGCGCGATCGCCGATTTCACAGTACCAGGATACCGCGGGACGCGAGTCTGGAGTGAGTCGTTGCATTCTCCAGAGGGGCTCGTCACAATCGATCCATGCTCGAACGGCAGGTTCGCGACACAATCGAGAGGTTCGGCATGATCCCGCACGGCTCCCGGATCGTCGCCGCCGTCTCCGGCGGCCTGGACTCCGTAGTCCTCCTGCGGATCCTGCATGGACTCGCCGAGGACCTCGGGTTCTCGATCACTGTCGCGCACCTTGATCACGCATTGCGCGTGGACTCGGTCGGAGACGCCACGTTCGTGAAGGAACTGGGCGCCGAGCTCAGCCTCCCCGTGGTGGCAGAGAGAAGCGACGTCGGAGCGCTCGCCACGTCCAAGCGGATGGGGATCGAGGAAACGGCACGGGAGGCACGCCGCGCCTTCCTGGATCGCACCGCAAGAGACGTCGGCGCAGAACGGATCGCCCTCGGCCACACCGCCGACGACCAAGCCGAAACGATCCTCTTTCGCCTGGCCCGTGGCACGGGGCTCGAGGGACTTCGCGGAATGGCCGCCGTTTCCGGGAAGATCATCCGGCCGCTGCTCTACACCTCTCGGGCGGACGTTCGCGGCTACGCAGAAAACCAGAGCCTGCGCTGGCGCGAAGACGCGACGAACCTCGACCTCCGCTTCTCACGCAACCGGATCCGGCAGCGCGTCCTCCCGGAACTTCGCGCCGTCAACCCGGAGGCCGCCGAGGCGCTCCAACGCGCAGGCACCCTCGCCGACGAGGCACTTGACGCCCTGGCATACCTCGTCGCCGACCTCTGGCCGAAGCTTGATCCGATCGAGGAGTCTGGCCGGGTCGAGCTTTCGCGCGCGGCGCTGGCCGCGCTCCCCGAGTCCGTGCAGGCCTTCGTCCTGCGCGAGGGCTTCCGCCGCGCACGCGGGACACTTCGCGGCCTCGAGCGCGCCCACGTGGTCGCTGCACGTCAGCTCGTCGCGCAGTCCGCGCCGACCGCGGCACTCGATCTCCCCCAGGCACGCGTGGACGTCATCGCCAATCGCGTTCTCATCCGCGGCGAACTCCCCATCATCGAGCCCGCGCAGGCCTGGTCGGTGACGCTCCCGCTCGGGCACACTGTGCTCCCGGAGCAGCGACTAGCGGTCGACGTCTCGGTTGAGCCGCTCTCTCGTCGGGGAGAGGTTCCGGAGGCCGACGAGTGGACCGAGCTCGCGGACGCGGACAGCATCTCGTTTCCTCTGACTCTCCGCACCCGCCTAGAGGGCGACCGCTTCTCTCCGCTCGGCATGAACCGTGACGTCCGACTCAAGGACTTCCTTATCAACCAGCGGATTCCGCGCGCCGAGCGTGCCATGCTGCCGCTCCTCTGCGACCAAGAGAAGCTCGTCTGGGTCGTGGGAATTCGCCTCAGCGAGCGGGCCAAGATCGATAGATCGACGACGCGCGTGCTGCGCATGCGCGTCGTGAGGAGCGACCCATGACCGTGCTGATCTTCATCGCCTCGATCCTCGTCCTCGTGGGCGTTCATGAGGCCGGCCACTTCCTCGCGGCCCGAGCCTTCGGCGTCTACGTGCGGGAGTTTGCCATCGGCATCGGCCCCGTTCTCGTCTCGACGAAGCGCAAGTCGACGAAGTACTCGCTGCGCCTGATCCCGATCGGAGGCTACGTCCTGATGGCCGGCGAGGACCGATGCGAAGCCGGAGACGAGATCCCTGCAGATCAGATCCTGTACAACAAGCCGCCCTACGTCCGCGCGATCATTAGTCTCTCCGGCGCCCTCTGCAACATCGCCCTCGCACTCGTCGTGACCCTCGCCGTCGTCTGGGCCTCCGCTTTTCCGATCCTGCAGGTCGCCGACGTCATCCCGGGCTCTCCGGCCGCCGCGGTTCTCGAGCCCGGGGATCGGATCGTGGCGATCGACGGCGAGACGATCTATACGACCGATCAGATCACGAAGGCGATCCGCCGGGCGGGCGCTTCGCCGATCGACATCCAGGTGGTGCGCAGCGGAACGACCCTGCACGTCACGGCCGTCCCGCGCTACTCGAAGGAAGCGTCCCGATACGAGATCGGCGTCTACTTCGGCCCTTCCGCGCCGACGAACGAGATCATCAAGCTCGAGTCGACATCGCCCCTCTACGCCGCCGGCGTCAGAGACGGAGATCGAATCGTCGGCGTGAACGGCGAGCTCATCGAGACGGAAACGGGCCTCATCGTCGCCCTTGAGGCCGCCTTCGAAGCGTCTGACGCAGTCACGCTCGAGATCGCGCGGGGAGACGAGCGCCTGTCCCTCTCCCTGGCGCGTCAGGACCGCACGGCCGACGTCGTCGTGGATGGTACCACGTTCGCCAACCTCGGCGTCGACTACCACCGGCCGGGATTCGGCAACGGGCTCGCTCTCGGAATCCGGCAGTTCGCCTCCTACGTCACGCTGCTCGGGCAGTCGATTCGCGGCATCATCGGGGGAAGCATTCCGGCCAAGGACGCGATTCAGGGTCCGATCGGCATTGCTAAGGTCGTTCGGCAAGGCTTCGACCTCGGTTTCCTCGTCTTCCTTCAGATCCTCGCCTTCCTGAACCTGAACCTCGGGCTGATCAACCTGATCCCGTTCCCGGCCCTCGACGGAAGCCGAGTGGCGTTCGCGCTCTACGAGTGGGTCCGCGGAAGACCGATCCCTCCGGAGAAGGAAGGGATCATCCACGCAGTCGGCTTCGTGATTCTGATCGGATTGATGATCCTGATCACGTATCAGGATATCCTGCGGCTGTTTCGATGAGGGCCACGGCCCACGCGGCCATCCCTTCGCCGCGTCCGACCGCACCCATCCCCTCGTTCGTCGTCGCCTTCAGGCTGACGTAGGAGCTCTCAATCCCAAGGGCGTCGGCGAGTCGATGCTTCATCGCGCGGAAGTGCGGGGTCAGTTTCGGGCGCTCGGCGATCACCGTGGCATCGACGTTCACGACCCTGTACCCGGCCGTCGCCAGCTTCACCCGCACGTCGGCGAGAAGCTTCAGGCTCGAGATGCCACGGTAGGCGGGGTCCGTGTCCGGGAAGTGGACGCCGATGTCGCCGAGGCCGGCGGCCCCGAGCACGGCGTCGCAGATCGCGTGCGTCAGGACGTCGGCGTCCGAGTGACCGAGGAGTCCCTTCTCGTACGGAATCGTCTCTCCCCCGAGAACGAGGGGGCGCCCTGCGACGAACCGGTGGAAGTCGATCCCGAGTCCCGTTCGGACTTCAGTCACGCGAACCCTCCTCGCGCTCCGCGCGCCGGACGGCGTCTGCAGCGAGCCCCGCAGGGAATCCCCGCCGCAGGAGATGGTCCATCACCCGTCGTCGCCGCGCGTCCGGCTCGCTCGACGCGAGCCTCGCCCACCGTTCCGTAGCAAGCTCTCGCGCAACCTCAAGCTCTTTCGACGAGGGGTACGACGCATCAAGCGCCGCCGCGGCCAGCTCGTGGGAAATCCCCTTCTCCGCGAGCTCGCGCTCCACGGCCCGTCGGGACAACGGGTGATGGAGAAGACGATCGTCGACCCACAGCTTCGCGTAGGCACGGTCGTCGATCAGCTCTTCGCCGATCGCTCGGCGGACAGCGGACCCGGTCTCCTCGGACGAGAACCCCGCGCGCCGCAACCGATCCGACGCCTCGCGCTCGGTTAGCGGCTTACGCCGCAGGAGCCGGGAGAGCGTCGCCCACGCGTCATTCCTCGTCGGCGTTGTCCGCCCCCAACGTCGGCAGCGTTGCTCCGAGCGCCGCTTTCTCGCGGATCGCGGCCTCGAGTCGATCGGCAAGCGCCGAGTCCTCTTCCAGCGCCTGAGCGCTGTTGCCAATCCCTTGGCCCAGTCGCTCACTCTCGAACGAGTACCACGAGCCGCTTCGCGTGACCAGGCCGAGGGCCTCTCCCGTGTTGATGAGGTCGCGCGATCGGACGATCCCCCTGCCGTAGATGACGTCGAAGGTCGCCTCTTTGAACGGGGGGGCCACCTTGTTCTTGACGACACGAACGTTGACGTGCACGCCGATCCGTTCTGTGCCCTCTTCGATCTTGCCCGCGCCCCACATCTGCAGCCGGAGCGAAGCGTAGAACTTGAGCGCCCAGCCTCCGGCGGTCGTCGTCGAGGGACCGAAGCGCGAGGCGCTGATCATCGACCGCATTTGGTTCGTGAACACGACAATCGTCTTCGACTGCGAGATCGCTCCCGACAGCTTGCGCATGGCCTGGCTCATGAGGCGAGCCTGCAGTCCGACCTGGGAATCCCCCATCTGTCCTTCAATCTCCGCCGTGGGGACAAGGGCTGCGACCGAGTCGATGACGATGATGTCGATCGCGCCGCTCCGCGTCAGCTGCTCGGTGATCTCGAGCGCCTGCTCGCCGGAGTTCGGCTGCGAGATAAGGATGTGGTCGAGGTCCACCCCGAGGGCGCGGCTGTAGGTTGGATCGAGCGCGTGCTCGGCGTCGATGAACGCCGCCGTGCCCCCCCGCCTCTGGACCTCGGCAATCATGTGCAGGGCGAGCGTCGTCTTTCCGCTCGACTCCATGCCAAAGATCTCGATGATTCGCCCGCGCGGTATTCCCCCAACCCCGAGAGCGATGTCGAGCGCCAGCGAGCCCGAGGGCACGGTCTCGATCTGCAAGACCTGGGCCCCGTCGCCGAGCCACATGATCGACCCTTCGCCGTACGCTTTCTTGATCTGTTTCAGCGTACTCTCAAGCACTTCCCGCTTCCCCATAGTCCCCCCTGTGTGGAATCTTCCCCCGTATTCTAGGACAACGATCGAGTCACTTCAAAGCGTGCCCAATCGTCATACCCCCACTTTCTGCGCGGTCTCCGTCGGCCGCTGCATGTCCTGGACCGCGCGTACAAACTGCGCCCCAGCCGCAGGCTCGACGCCGCGAAGGCGCAGAAGTCCCGCCGGCGTCCGCACGTCGAGCTCATCGCGGCGCTGTGACACGCGGAGATCGGCCACGTTAAGTTCTCGTCCGACGTTCGGCGGCTGTCCGGCTCGGCGAAGGAGACGAAGCGCCAATCCCGCCGCCAGCTTTTGCATCACCGCGGCAACGAATCCCGCGTCCCGCGGGTCCACGTCGGACAAGCGCAAGAGTGCGTCCCGCGCCTCCTGTCGAGTGTCGCGGGCCCGCTCGACCACGACCGTCCCCTTCTCCGTCAGGATCAGGGTGACGAGGTCCTGAGCGTCCGACACCCGCGCACGCTCCGGAAGCCACACAACCTCAACGATCGTCTCCGTCCCGATTCCCCGCAGGGTTCGCTCTCCGAGCGGCGCGAAGCGCAATTCCTCTGGAAGCGGTGTGCTGTCGTACACGCGTCCCGTGGAGAGGATCTGGCCTCCCTTCGCCAGGCTCGACAGTCGTTGAGCCAGGTTCACCGCGTGGCCGATGAAGTCGATGTCCGTCATCACCGGCGTACCCGTTGCAATGCCGATCCCGACGTCGATCGACTCCGAGGAAGGTGCCGCATTCTCTTCCCTCAGAGACTTCTGGATGGAGGCCGCGGCGAGAATGGCGGAGAGCGGAGCCTCGAACGCCGCCATAACTCCGTCCCCGAGGGACTTCACCACGATCCCGTACTCGCTGACCCGCGCCCGGACGATGTCCTCATGCCGCTGAGCGAGACGAAAGGCCGCCTGGTCTCCCTGGCGCATCGCGTAGCTCGAGAAGCCGCGCAGATCGCTAAACAGAAGGGCGATCTCTTCGCCTGCCTCGATCTGACCACGCAGCATCTGTCGAATCTTGAGGGTGCGACTCCACGACAAGGGCATTCCTTTCGATCGGCTAGAAAACGGAACCGACGTATTATATCATGGATTCTAGCGTTCGCGTGCCAAAAGGAGTGTCGAATGGACAGCACAAAGATCATTGACGCCCTCAAGAAGACACCCATCTTCGCCAAGACGAGTGACGAGAGCCTCCACTCCTTGCTGAAGTCGGCGATCCAGAAGACGGTTCCCGCGGGAACGAAGATCGTCGAGAAGGGACAGTCGGGCCTTGGCTTCTACCTCGTCCTGTCGGGCAAAGCCGACGTCGTGTCCGGAGGGAAGAGGCTGGCGGAGATCGGAGAGGGCGGCTTCTTCGGTGAGCTGTCCGTCATCGACGGAGCACCGAGAACGGCCGACGTCGTCGCCAAGGGCGAAGTCACGTGCCTTGTCGTCTCGCAGTGGGCGATGCGCAGCCTGATCGACACGCACCCTGAGATCGCGCTCTCGATGCTGGACGAGCTCGTCCGCAGGCTCCGCGCGACGGATGAGAAGCACGGAATGGCTTCGTAGGGAAGCCTCCGGCGCTCTCTCCGTCTCGTCCCTTTGTTTTGGGATCCGCCGCGTGTAGCAGTGGGCCCGCTCCGGCATGCATGAGCGGACAGCTACCGTTCGTAGCAGTCGCGGCAGCGAGCCTCGTACGTTCCCAGCCCGCCAACCTGGATCACCGGGCCGTTGGACGACGCCGGTTTCCCGTTGATCAGTCGTTGCGAGCGCGTCGCGACCCCGCCGCACTTGACGCATACGGCCTGAAGCTTGTCGACCTGATCGGCGAGGGATAGGAGCGTGGGCATCGGACCGAACGGCTCCTCCGCGAAGGTTAGGTCGAGTCCGGCGACGATCACACGCTTCCCCATACCCACGAGGGTTTGGCAGAGGTCGGGGAGCTTGGCGGAGAAGAAGTTCCCCTCGTCGAAGGCCATAGCGGCCGCCGCGTCAATGGCGGGGCGTCCGACGATCCGGTCGAGCGCCTCGAGCGTCTCGTCGCCGGGCGCGAGAAGGTGCGCCGCGAACTCCCTCCCGTAGTGGGTCATGATCGACGTTGTGCTGTACCGGTCGTCGATCGTCGGCTTGAACAGGAGGATCGTCCCGTGGGCGATGCGAACCCGTTCGAGCCTGCGGATGAGTTCCTCCGTCTTCCCGGAGAACATGCACCCCGTGATCACTTCGAGCTGGCGCGTCTTCGTCGTCACGTCCCCTCCTCGGGTAGCGGCAAGAAATCCGTACGGTACAGCGATTCGACCGGCCAAGAGGCGCCGATGACCTTGTTCTCGAAGAGGAACGCCTGAAGGGCGTCCCATACCCCCGCGTCATCGTGCCTCGCCCCCTCGGCGTAGAGCGGGAGGGTCGCTGCGTAGGCGCGGCGGTCGAGCTCGTCGTCGAGATCCGGGTTCGCGCGCAGGAACGCGTCGAATGCGACATCGGGATCGGCCCGCGTCACGGCCACCGCGTCAGCCACGGCCGCCAAGAACGTTCGAAGGTCCTCGGGCCTCTCCGCTGCCAGGTCGGGGTGAACGGCAAACAGGAGCTCGTACGTCGCGGGAACGCAGTACGCCTCCTGGGGGAAGAAGATCCCCGGCCGTCCGACAAGGTCGACCTCGATCGGCTCGAAGTTGCGGAACGCGCCGATCGCATCCACGCTCCCCGCGAGGAGCGACACGACTGTGTTGAAACCGATCGGGATGAGCTCGACGGTCTCTGCGTCGACGCCCGCGCAGCGGAGCATCGTGCGCCAGAGCACCGGCTCGAGCGGCTCAAGCGAGTACCCGATCCGCTTCCCCGCAAGATCGGAGAGCGACGCAATCGCCCCGTTCGAGAGCGCGAGCAGCCCACCGAGCCCCTGTCCGATCAGCGCGCCGATCGCGACGAGCGGCAGCCCTTCCGAACGCGCAATCAGGTAGTTCATCTGCGGTGTTAGGCAAACGTCGACGGCGCGGGCCGCCGCAAGCTTCGCCGGGTCGCTCGGGTCGCCGGGAACGATGAGTTCGACGTCAAGCTTTCCCCGCAGAGTCTCGACGGCAACGTAGAGAGGCACGTGATTCGGATTCGGGAAGAAGTCGAGGCAGACGCGGAGCGGGCGCGCCTGCGCGGTCGCGCCAAGCGCCAGCGCGACGCCAAGCAACACGACGAACTTCGCCCGCAATGTCCCCTCCCCCTCTCACGCAGAGCGGCGGCCGCGCGCCGCCCAGTGAAGCGCCCGACGCTCGATTATCCGGAACCCCGCGAAGAGAGACAACCCAATCAGCGTCAGCATCAGGATCGCGGCGAAGACGAGGTCGACGCGCAGGCGGGCGTTCGATTGCAGCATGAGGTACCCGAGGCCGCGGCGGGCGCCCACCCACTCTCCGATCGTCGCTCCGACAACCGACAGCGTCGCTGCGATCTTGAGGCCGGAGAACAGAGACGGAAGGGCCGCCGGCAGGAGGAGCTTCCCAAGCGTCTGTCGTCGCGACGCGCCCATCGTCCGGAAGAGGTCGACCATGTCCGAACGCGTCGAGCGAAGTCCGTCAAGGGCGTTCACGGCGACGGGGAAGAAGCCGATCAGCGCCGACACGACCACCTTCGGCCAGATGCCGTAGCCGAGCCACACGATCAGAAGCGGTGCGATCGCGAACACCGGCACCATCTGGGATGCGATGATGAACGGCTCGACCGCGCGCCGGAGCCCGTCCAAGTAGAAGAGGAGAATGGCGAGTCCCAAGCCTCCGGCGCCGCCGAAGAGAAGTCCGAGGAGGATTTCCGCGAGGGTGACTCCGGTGTGGCCGAGGAGAAGCGGGAACTGAACGAAGAACGTCTCGAAGACCCGTGACGGCGGAGGCAGGATATAGACGGGGACGGCAAACGCTCGAACGGCGAGCTCCCACAGCGCGAGCGCCGCGAGGAAGAGAAGAGCCGGGACGAGGAATCGACGCGCCGTCACGCCGTCCCTCCCAAGAGCACGGCCAGGATCTCCGCTCGCCGGCGCATGAACGCCAAGTCGCCCCGCGATCGTGGACGCGGCAGGTCCTCGAAGCTCCACTCGGACAGCACGCGAGCCGGACGCGGAGTCAAGACGACGAGCCGATCCGAGAGGACGACGGCCTCTTCGACGTCGTGCGTGACGAGGACGATCGTCTTTCGAAGCTCGTTCCACACGGCAAGGAGCCAGTCCTGCATCGACGCTCGCGTCAGCGGATCCAGAGCACCGAGCGGCTCATCAAGCAAGAGGATCGCCCGCCCGGAGAGGAAGGTCCGCATGAGGGCGACCCGCTGCTGCATGCCTCCGGAGAGCTGCCACGGGTACATCGTCTCAAACCCGGAGAGGCCGAACCGCTCGAAGAGGCGCGTTGCCTCTGCGAGCGCCGTGGCTCTCGGAATGCCGGCGATCTCCGAGGCGAGGACCGCGTTGTCGACGGCGGTCCTCCAAGGCAGGAGTGTGTCCGACTGCGGCAGAAGCGCTGCAGAGCCGAGCCGATGCTTGCACTCGCCGTTCACGAAGACGTTTCCGTCGTCCGGCTCGAGGAGCCCAGCAATGATTCGTAGGAGCGTCGTCTTCCCGCACCCAGATGGTCCGATGACGGTAACCCAATCCCCGTCGCTCGCAGAGAGGGACACGGAGTCGAGAACATCGAGCCAGGCACCTCGAACATCGAGCGCCTTCCTCACCGAGTCGACCTCGAGCATCACCGGTGCCCCCACGGCTACTCCCTCCGTACGCCCACGTACGATTCTCGATTGTATCGACTGTGCCAGTGTCTTGGCCCAGGGCGACCCCGCTGCTATACTAGCTTCCCCATGCGCGGCCTCGGGCAAGAGCAATCGCTAGTCACGACTCGAACGGAGTCGTACTACGTTGCGCGGCGTCGCGCCTATCGGGTCTTCCTCTACGTAATCATGTTCGCCGGGTGCGCCATCATGTTGTTCCCATTCTTCTGGATGGTCACGACATCGTTCAAGACGGAACTCGAGGCGATGCGAATGCCGCCGCAGTGGATCCCGGGCAAGTGGCTGTGGCAGAATTATCCGGCTGCGCTGGCACGAGCGCCCTTCGGCCGGTATTTCTTCAACAGCTTCTTCATCTCCATCCTGTCGACGATCGGCGAGGTGTTCACGACCATCCTCGCAGCGTACGCGTTCGCGAAGATGAAGTTCTTCGGGAAGAACTTCCTCTTCGCGCTTCTGCTCGGCACGATGATGATTCCGGGGGAGATGCTCCTCGTCCCGAACTACGTCACCCTCGTGCGACTCAACTGGTTCGATCACTACCAAGGGCTCATCATCCCGTGGCTCGCTTCGGTGTTCGGGATCTTCCTTCTGCGTCAGTTCTTCCGATCCCTTCCCGACGAGCTCTGGGACTCGGCGCGGATCGACGGGTGCCGCCGATTCCGCTACCTGTGGACGGTGATCGTTCCGCTCTCGAAGCCGGCCATCCTCACGGTCGCGCTTCTCAAGTTCCTCGGGAGCTGGAATGCGTTCCAATGGGTACTCCTGATGACCAACACGCAATCGATGCGGACGATTCCGGTCGGGCTGTTGACGTTCAGCTCAGACATCGGCACGGAGTACCAGCTTCTCATGGCGGCGTCTGTTGTGGCGATCGTTCCGATTCTGATCCTCTTCTTCTTCACGCAGAAGCAGTTCATCCAGGGCGTCGCCCGGACAGGAATCAAGTGATGACTCGAGCGTCAAGGAGGTGGTCGGCCTTCGAAGAGACAGTGAGTCGTCATCGCAAGGCTGATCTGGCGGAATCACAAAGCAACAAGGAGGAAACATGCTGCGCAAACTGATGTTGGTGGGACTCGCGGCGGTCGTCCTATTCGGAATGGCGGCGATCGCGCAGGAGCCCGTCACGATTGAATTCTGGCACGCGATGAGCTCGGGGCACCAGCCGAACCTGCAGAAGCTCGTTGACGACTTCAAGGTCGCGTACCCGTACATCACCGTCACCCTCGTCTACCAGGGCAGCTACGGTGCTCTGCAAGGCAAGGTCGACGCCGCCGTCGTCGCCGGAAACCTGCCGGCGATCGCCCAGGTCTACGAGAACTGGGTGACCCCGATTGCGTCGATCCTCTACCCGATCGGCAACTTCATGACCGACGCGGAGAAGGCGGACATCCTCGACGGCCTCGTCCCGAGCAACACCTACAACGGCGTCCTTACTACGGTTCCGTTCAACAAGTCGATCATGGTTCTCTACTACAACAAGAGCCTCGTGACGACTCCGCCGACCACGTGGGCCGAGTTCTTCGAGATGTCGAAGGCCCTCACCGTTGATACCGACGGCGACGGCAAGATCAACCGCTATGGCACGGCGTTCCGTCCGGCCGCGAACCCTGAGCAGTTCCTCATCTTCCTCGAGCAGGCGGGCGGTTCGATCCTGAACGCCGACTGGACCGAGGTTACGCTGAACAACGCCGCCGGCAAGGCGGCCGCCGAGTTCGTCGGCAGCCTGATCCCGTACTCGTACATCACGAGCGAGTACATGAGCGACCACATCAGCGACGCGGCGATGTTCGTCGACACGTCGGCCGGCATTGCCTACAACCAGAAGGCCGCGACGAACGCCGGATTCGAGCTCGGCGTCGCGACGCTGCCCGCCGGCCCCGCGAACTTCAACTCGATGATCCAAGGCACGAACGTCGCCGTCTTCAACACTCCGAACCTGACGCAGGCGCAGAAGGACGCGGCCGTGCTGCTCGCCAAGTTCCTGATCCGCCCCGAGAACACCGTGTTCTGGGCCGAGAAGAGCGGCTACCAGCCGGTCACGAAGTCGGCGTACGCCACCCAGGAATGGCTGAACTGGGTCTCGACGCACGACTATCAGACCCAGATGTCGAAGCAGATGCTGAACGCGTTCTCGCAGATCCTGCACCCGAACTACGGCGACATGCGCAATGTCCTGTCGACCGGGTTCGAGGAGATCATGCGCGGCGTGGTTCCTCCGCTTGAGGGACTCGAGAGCATGGCGGCCGAGATCGAGGCACTCCTCGAGTAGGCCTGACCGTTGGCGCGGGAGGGGCTCTGCGGAGCCCCTCCCGCATCGTCCCGATTCTGCAGACCAAGCATGAGGCCGGTCGCAATGTGGAAGACCAGAAGGGCTGAGGCCGAAGGCAAGCCAAAGCAACCCCGAACGGCCATTCGTCCGCTGCGACTATCTCGGGATCGCACCTATTGGCGCGAGACGTTCGAAGCCTACTGGTACCTTCTCCCCGCGTTCCTTGTTCTCGGGGCCTTCGTCTTCTACCCGTTCTTCTCCGCGTTCAAGCTCAGCTTGTTCAAGTGGAATTCGCTCACCCCCCCTGGGGACTTCATCGGCTTCGAGAACTACCGCTACATCTTCCACGACAAGTACTTCTGGAAGGACATGTGGCACACCTTCTACTACGTCGGGATTACGATCCCGGTGACCCTGACCCTCGCGATTCTCGTCGCGACGCTCCTCAACAAGGGGCTCCGCGCCCTGGCGTTCGCGCGAACGTCGTTCTTCCTCTCGTACATAAGCCCGATCGTCGCGATGGTCATGGTCTGGCGGTGGATGTACAACACCGACTACGGACTGATCAACTACTTCCTGTCGCTCTTCCATATCGACGCCGTCGCGTGGCTCAATGACCCCCACTACGCGCTCCCCGCAGTCATCATCCTCAGCGTCTGGCACTACGTCGGGTACCAAGCGATCATCCTGCTCGCCGGGATGCAGAACATCGAGCAGCAGTACTACGACGCCGCCAAGGTCGACGGGGCGACGGGGTTTCAGACATGGTGGAGCGTGACGGTGCCGCTGCTTTCGCCACAGATCTTCTTTGTGTTCATCATCTCGCTCATCGGGTCGTTCAAGGTATTCACCGAAGTCTACGTCCTGTTCAACGGACCCGGGCCGCTTCGCAGCGCCGAAACGCTCGTCTACTACATCATTCGTTCCGCGGGCCGCATCGACACGGCCACGAACCACACCGGCCGGGCCGCTGCGGCATCCGTCGTTCTCTTCGGCATCATCTTCCTCTTCACGATCATCCAGCTCACGCTGACACAGAAGCGCGTCCACTACGACTAATGCGCCCGTGTCTCGTTCTCCTTCTCGCCCTCCTTTCGCTCGCCTCAGCCCTCGTTCCTTGTCTGGCCCAGGTCGATGATCCCACCCAGATCCCGTTTGAAGGGAGGGTCTACAAAATCGTCGACGGAGACACCGTCGTCCTGAAGGGCGGGGAGACGGTTCGCTACCTCAACATCGACACGCCAGAGGTGGGCCGCCCGTACGCCGACGAAGCTACGGCGCTCAATCGCAAGTTCGTCAAGTTCAAGAACGTCCGGCTCGAGCTCGACGTCGAGGAGCGTGACGTGTACGGCCGCCTGCTCGCCTACGTTTACGTCGAAACCAAGCAGGGATGGGTCATGGTCAACCTAGAGCTTGTCCGCGCCGGGCTGGCGCGCCTGCTCTTCATCCCGCCGAATGGGAAGTACCGCGGCGCTTTTGAGGCGGCGCTCCAGGACGCCATGATCCATCGCCGCGGGATGTGGGGCTCGACCGGCGGGGTTCTCGGCGTCGCCGACCTCGAAGCAAAGCTCGTCGAGTACACAAACGAAGTTGCCACGGTGCGGTTCGAAATCATGTCGATCGCAACCAACGAGGACGGCGAGATCCGCGTCGGCGCCGCAGAGAGCCAATACGGGTTCCACGCAGTCTTCTCGCCGCTCTGCGAGATCCCGGCCCTCGAGCTGGGAGACGAGCTCACCGTGACGGGCATCCTTCAGTGCACGCTGCGCGAAGGCCCGTACATTGAAGTCACAAGCCTCGATCAAGTGCAGACCGGCTCCCGAACCCTGGAGCCAACCGGCTAACCCCGGAAAAGAAGAACGGTGCGGGAATCCCCGCACCGAATCCTCCTGCGGTCCCGACGGGATTCGAACCCGTGTCTCCGGGATGAGAGCCCGACATCCTAGGCCGCTAGACGACGGGACCGAGCTACAGAACGATTATCTCGAAACGTCGAGGCGACATCAACCCGGCTGGGCGTCGGTCGTTCTACTTCTTCGTCGCGGGTTGCTTGCCGGCCTCCGGCCCGGATTGCTTGCCGGCCTCCGGCGCTGCCGTCCGCTTGTCAACCTCGGCCTTGGCTGCCGTGAGCGCATCGAGCAGCTCCTGGTACAGCTCGACGGGGACCGCAATCCCCTTCCGCGTCGGCAGCCACTGACCGTCGTCCGCCTCGTAGAAGTTGCGGACGTCGATGTAGTCGCGATCCTTGAAGTGCGATACGCGAATGTGAATCCTTCCCCCCAGGCCCTTGTCGATGACTCGAACGAGGACCTCATCGCCCGTTTCTGGCTGTTCCGCTCGCTCTGCCATGAAAACCCCTTTCACTGAGATTCTCGGATATCTAAGGATAGCGAATAGGAGGACACAAGAGAAGTGGCCCTTGTCGGACAACTTTCGAACTTCCGAAGGCGGATTTCAAGCTCTTGGGAATGTAGTACTCGTGAGCAGTCCGTGGATGCGCGATGAGGCCTAGCACCGTGGCGCACGGATACCCTGAATGGTCCCGGCGCCTCTGACCGGCCCGCTACCCACCATCCAGCCCCCGCGGCGGGACATTCCCCTGCCTCCACCTCACACTTCGGGCCGGGGGAGCGTCCTCTTCCTGTTGGTGTCCCAGCCTGCCGGCGCTATTGTTGAGCGCAGGATCTGACGGCGAAGAATTCCCGAGGGAGGCCGACTTGAAAGCATGGTCTTTGCGGGTCGTGCCTGAGAACGAGGATGACCGCCGCATGGCGCGCACTCTTTCTGTTCTCCTTGTGGCGTTGGCGGCTGTCTACCTGATCGTTGGCCTCATCACCCTGTCTGGCGGCGACCGGAGATCGACCTACGTGATGGGAGCCGCGGTTGTCTTCCAGTCGGTGCCGTGGTGGTTGTGCAGACGCGGACGTCTCCAGGCCAGCGCCCTGATTCTCGTCACGACCGTGCTAGCCGCAGTGACCGTCGCCGCCACTTTCGGTCAAGGCATCCATGATATTGGTGTGGTTGCCTACCCCATCGTGTTTGTCTTCGCCGGCCTGACGCTGAACCGAAGGTTGTTCGCACTCTGTGTCGGCTTGACGCTGGCGGCGGTCACGTGGCTGGCTCTTGGTGAAGCCCACGGCTGGTTCGTCACACAGCCGCTCTTTCGTGACCCCACGAACCTGGTCTACTTAACCGGCCTGACGATCCTGTTGCTGGTGGGGGCACTGGCGGTGCATCTGCTGGCGACGAACGTGCGTAGAAGTCTAGGTCTAGCCCGTCAAGAACTGGCCGAGCACAAGAAGACGGAGGAGGCACTCACACGCGCGGAGGCGAAGCTGGAGAAGCTCCATCAAGCGTCATACGAGCTCGCGGGGTGCAGAACAGAAGACGGAATCTATCAGCTCACGGTCAAAGCTGCCGAGGAGATTCTCGACTTCACATTGTGCACGCTCGACATCATCGAGGGGGACAGGTTGGTCGTCAAAGCAACATCCAGAGAGCTCCCTCCCGGGGCGAGCACGGAGAGCTCTCTCGACGAAGGACTTGCCGGGAAAACCATTCGAACGGGCAAGTCGATCGTCTTCGGAAGCCTTGACGAAGTCCCCGAAGCAGAGCCGACCCGCGAGGACTTCTGTTCCGGCATCAGTGCGCCAATCGGGGATCTTGGCGTGTTCCAGGTCGTCTCCACCCGGCCCAACGCTTTCACAGAGGAGGATGCGCGGGCACTGGGTCTCCTGCTGGCGCACACGACAGCCACCATAAGGCGAGTCCGCTTGGAGGGAGAACTCAAGGGTCAGGCGATCCACGATGTCCTCACCGGAGTCTACAACCGTCGCTTCTTCAACGAGGTTATCGAGCGCGAGATGGCGCGCTCCAAGAGGTACGCGCACCCGGTGGCCTTCGTGATGATCGACGTCAATCGCTTCAAAGAGATCAACGACCGGTTCGGACATCTCATGGGAGACCGCGTCTTGCAGGGTGTTGCCGATGTTCTTCGGCAGAGTGTCCGGGACAGCGACACCGTCATCCGCTACGGCGGGGATGAGTTCCTCGTCATCTTGCCAGAGACGAACGGCAATGCAGGACCAGCTGTGGAAAGGATTCGCGCTGCAATCGCGAAGCGAAACGTGGAAAACCCCCTTCTGGACTTCCCTGTGACACTTGCCATCGGCGTCGATCACTGGCACCCAGACGATCCTCGCTCGATCGAGAGTGTCCTCATCGAAGCGGACCGCAGGATGTACGAAGACAAGCAGCTGAGCCACGCGTAGGTGTGCAAGCCGGACCTGCTGGCCCCCGGATGGTCCCGGCAGCAAGAAAGTGCAGACTGTGCACGGTACCAGCTTGCTCTGCTATTGGGCACTCTCCTGGAGACCGCACTCGCGACTCGGTAGAGCCTGAGATTCAGGAAGGATCGGCGCTAGCAGTAGCGCGCCCCCGACAACCGGCCCAAGATTGGATGAGCCCCGTGGCTCACACTTCGGAGAAGGCAGGGCGCGAAGCGTACGCCTACCTCCGGAGATCGTTTCAGAAGCCTGGCGCCGTCTGTGTTGGAGAAGGGCGCGGAGCCGGAATGAAGCAAATGTATATAGTCGTCCAACTAGGTTCATCGATGAAATGCCCTACAGAAGAGAACTCTGTGGGCCTTGTTGGACAACTTTCGAACTTCCGAAGGCGGATTTCAAGCTCTTGAGGATGTCGTGCTCGTGGGCGGACCGTGGATGGGCGGTGAGGCCTAGCGCGTCTCGACGAACCGCCGCACACAACTTGTGTAGCCCTCTGCACCTCCCCGCAGTGGACAAGCTTCGGACTCTCGCCGAGCTCGATCCGGAGACCGTGGAGGTTCTGTCTTCCTAGGCTAGGAGTGTAGGGCGATTTAGGAGCTCCTCCGCCTTTGGATTGTCAGCCCAACCCCTTCGGCCGTCATGCGAGCTCGTTGGCTAGTGCTGCATGAAGGCCTGGAAGATCAGACGTGACGTCGATTTGTCCACCGCGCTCCATCGGGCTCGTGTCTCTGGGTACGCCATCTCGTACAGGTATACGCAGATTCCGTCGAGCTCCATGCTGGCCGCACCGATGAAGATCGCAGCCCAGAAGTCCGCCATCTCCTGGTCATCGCGTACCGCATCCTGCTCGGATATGGTTGGGTTCTCCGCTACCGTCAGTGAGCCGTCGTAGTTGTAGAACCCGACTTCGTCGAACAGTACAGGGTGCCCCGGAAAGCTCGTACGGTAGGCTTCAACGGTTCCTCTCCAGAATCGCACGAACTCATCGACGACGTGTGACAGCCTCTGATCCGCACTGTCTTCGAGCCGTATGACCCAGCTGTTCATCCCGATTCCCAGATCGTCGTAGCCCCAGAATCTCCCTAGGCGAATCCC
>JAPLGD010000066.1 GCA_026390345.1 Candidatus Bipolaricaulota bacterium
CGTGAGTCCCGGGCGTGCTCTGCCCGACGCGTACGTCCGCGAAGACGTCGGACTGGTGGAGCGCGGAGCGGCGAACCTCGTTCGACACGTTGAGATCGCACGGAAGTTTGGCGTTCCGGTCGTCGTGGCCGTGAACCGATTCCCGTCGGACACGGAGCGGGAGCTTGTGAGCGTCCGGCGAGCGGCGCAGACGGCCGGAGCGGTGTGCGCGCTCGCCGACCACTGGGCGCGCGGCGGAGAAGGAGCCCTCGAGCTTGCCGAGGCCGTCGCCGCCGCGTGCAAAGAGACCGCGGCGCCTCGGTTCCTCTATCCACTCGAGCTGCCGCTGCGCCGCAAGATCGAGATCATCGCGTGTGAGGTCTACGGGGCGGACGGGGTCTCCTACGCCGACGAAGCGGAGGCATCCATCGACCGGTACGAGGCGCTCGGTTACGGGAATCTGCCGGTCTGCATGGCGAAGACTCACCTCTCCCTATCCCACGACCCGGCTTGGAAGGGCGTCCCGTCGGGCTATACGCTGCCGATTCGTGAGGTCCGGGCGAGCGTCGGTGCGGGCTTCGTCTACCCCTTGTGCGGCGATATGCAGACGATGCCGGGTCTGCCGGCGCGGCCGGCCTTCATGGGGATCGACATCGACGAGAAAGGAGAGGTCGTCGGTCTCTCGTGACCGGCGACCTCCAGCACATTCGTACTCCGTTGATGCGGGCCGTCTACGGATCGACGGTGATGTCCTTCCAGGCAGAGCCCGTCCCTCCAGCGTTGTCCGTGACGGTCAGCGTGACGCGGAAGGTCTCGGAGTCCGTCTGGACCGTGAACGCGTGCGTGAACGGGAAGATGGCCGTTGAGGCGGTCTGGCCGTCGTTGAAGTCCCAGTAGTAGCTGGCGATGGTTCCGTCCGGATCGTTCGAGCCACTGGCGTCGAACGACACGGCGTCTCCGGAGTTCACGTGGGGATCGTCCACCGTGAAGATTGCCTCCGGGAGGATGTTCGAGATGAAGAAGCAGCCGGCGAGTCCGATTACGCCGGCGGCCAAGAGAACGAGAAACCCTCGACGGTGCAGCATAGGTACCCCTCCCTTAACGTTGCCACGGATGCTGACGTTGTAGTGTGGCACAAGATCCTGGCCGAAGGCAAGTGCCGCGGCTCGGTTGCTGTCGGCATCGCGACGTGAGTATAGTCAAGTCCACCTATGAATCGCGAAGAGCGAATCGACGTGGGCGCGTTGTTTGCGGCGCACCCCTTTGCGGAGAAGATCCTGCGAACCCTCGACGCGGCGGGGCATCGCGCCGTGCTGATCGGCGGGGTCGTTCGCGATGGGCTGCTCGCCGCATGGGGTGGGGACGCGGTGTTCCCGCCTCTCGACGTCGACATCGCCACGTCGGCGCTTCCGAGCGAGATCCGCGAACTCTTCCGCGGCCACCCGATTCTGGCTGTCGGGGAGGAGTTTGGGGTTGTGGTCGTCGTCGCTCCGAACGGTCATCCGTACGAGGTCGCGACGTTCCGAACCGAAGGGGAGTACGACGGGCGGTGGCCCGGGAACGTGGCGCTGGTGCGCGACCTCGAAACCGACGTCCGGCGTCGAGACCTGACGATCAACGGACTGGCGGCGTCCGCGGACGGACGCGTGGCGGACTTGGTCGGAGGCCTCGCCGACCTTCGGGAGCGGCGAGTTCGCGCGATTGGCGACCCGGGAGCGCGCTTTGGCGAGGACCACCTGAGGATGCTGCGCGTCGTCCGGTTCGTCTGCCAGATCGACGGGACGCTCGATCCAGAGACGGCGAGGGCGGTGGCGGCGCACGCCGCGGAGATTGAGTCGATCTCGGGCGAGCGGGTTCGGGACGAGCTCCTGCGAACCTTGGCCACGCCGCGCGGCTCCGTCGGGCTTTCGTTGCTCGACGAACTGGGGCTCCTGGTGCACATCCTTCCGGAACTCACGGCAGGCAAGGGCGTTCCTCAGCCAGAGGAGTACCACCCCGAGGGTGATGTGTTCGTCCATACCGTGGCGGCGGTCCGCGTGGCCGACGCATTCATTCGCGACCCGCTCGTCAAGCTCGCCGTGGTGCTCCACGACGTGGGGAAGCCCGAAGCGCTCGTCCGGAACCGCGGCGTGAACATGGGAGGGCATTGCGCCGTGGGCGCCGGCATGGTCCAGCGCATCGCCCGGCGGCTGCGCCTCAGCCGGTCCGAGACATTCCGACTCGCGTTCCTCGTGAAGAACCACATGCGCATCGCCGACTTCCCCGAAATGGGGCGGGGAAAGCAGGTCCGCTTTCTCACGTCCGGGGAGCCCGGCGACGGCGGATCGCTCGCCGAGCGATACCCGATGTTCCTCGACCTGTTGCGTCTGCTCGTGGCGGACTGCGAGGCGAGTGCGCACCGCTCTTCGGGGTGGGCTCCCGTCCTGCGTGAGACCCTTCTCGTGGCGGAGCACGTCGAGCGTGTCGGGGACCTGACCCGGGCGCGGAAGCTGATCGACGGGAACGACCTGATCCGCTTGGGAATGCCGGTGGGGCCTCGACTCGGCGACGTCCTGGAAACCCTGCACGATCGGATTCTGGCCGGGGAAATCGCGACACGGTCCGCGGCGATCCGAGAGGCGGAGTCTCTGGTCCTGCCAACGCGCGACGAGACGTTCCGGTCGCGTCGACGGGACACGCGACCTGGATCGGGAGACGCCGCGTTCCTACCGTAGGGCGATGGAACGCTCCGGCGGCAGGCCGGAGCGCATCGTCCGACGAGGGGGCACATGGGGACGCGGCTCAACATCAGCAGCGATCTGGACCTCGACCTTGAGAAGCTGATCGGCCAGTGTATCGCGGTGCTCGGTATCCGGGGATCCGGGAAGTCGAACACGGCCGGTGTCATCTTTGAGGAACTCCTGAACCAGCAGTACCCGATGTCGATCGTCGACATCGAGGGCGAGTACTTCGGGCTCAAGGAGAAGTACGAAGTGCTCGTGGTCGGTACGGGAGACGGAGTCGAGATCGAGATCACCCCGGACTGCGCCGCGGAGATCGCCGAAGTCAGCATGCAGCAGAACGTTCCCGTCGTCCTCGACCTGAGCGGCTTTCTCTCAGACGAGCGGACCGAGCTGCTCAAGGAGTACCTTGGTGCGTTGTGGGACCTCGCGGGCAAGCTTCGGCGCCCGTACATCATCGGAATCGAAGAGGCCCACGAGTTCATTCCCCAGGGCGTGAAGACCGAGTTGAAAGAGCTGATCGCCCGCATTGCGCTCCGAGGTCGCAAGCGCGGTCTTGGCGCCATCGTCGTGTCTCAGCGAAGCGCGAAAGTGGACAAGGACGTGCTGAGTCAGGCGGGGATCCTGCTCCTCCATCGCGTCGTCCACGAGGTCGACATGCGCGTCTACAGCGAACTCCTTCCGTGGCGGAAGAGCGAGGTCAAGGAGATCATCGGCTCGCTCGAAACGGGACACTGCATCTTCGTGAACGGAGATGTCGTCCAGCCGATCTACGTTCGGGAGCGAGCGACGTTCCACGCCGGCTTCACGCCCACACTCGACGCTGTAACGCCTCCCACCCTCAAGCAGGTCAGTGCATCGATCATCGAGGCGATCGAGCGGGCGCGCGAGGGGAAGGGACGCCGCACGAGGACGCAGGAACTGGAAGAGCAGCTGGCGCGGCTTGAAGAGAAGCTCGGCGAGAAGGACGCGCGTATCTCGGAGCTCGAGGACGTGGCGCGCACCCTCGGATACATCAAGGTGGAAGTCCCTGCCGCGGCGCAAACGTCCGTGGCGTTGGTGGAAGCGGACGAACCCGCGGCCGCGAGCGTGGCCCCTCATCTCATGGGGGTCACGCGACGGTCGCACCGCGAGGACGCCCTCGCCGCCCGACAGCGGGTGGCTGCCCACACGGGGTGGGGCATTCTCGACGTGGCCGAGGAAGAGGCTCCCGATGGGTTGCCGCCGGCCGTCGTGCGTCATGTCGACCGACTCGTGAACCGAATCGAGCGTCAGAGTCCCCTCCATCGGCGCATGCTGGCGTTCCTCGTCGCCCACGCTCCGGATGCGTACACTGCGGAGCAAATCGGCGCGTGGACGAACTGCGCCCGATCCCTGATCGAGGACGAGCCGCCGGCCGACCTCCTCGAAACCGGTCTTGTGGAGCGCGAGCGGCGCACGGATGGGATCCGCTATCGCAGTCGGCTCAAGAACTTCGTCACGTCGGAGTTCGGGGTCTATCAGCCCGACATCGGGGAACAGGGACTCCACGAGGTCGCTCGCCGCCTACGCGACCGACTCGGGACGGCCTGACCGCGCCGCATCAACCTCCCCAGTTGCTCCCGGAAACGCATACCCGTTGACGGTTATCTGCTTTTCTGGTATAATCTCGTTGGAAGGGGGGCCGATGAAGATCAAGATCGCAGAGCGACACACCGGCGCAGAGTCGAGCGATGCATTGCGGGCGTACGTCGTTGAGAAAGCGGAGTCGCTGGAACGGTTCTTCGATCGAATCATCAGCGTGGACGTCGTCCTGTCTGTGGAGAAAGAGCGGCAGATTGCGGACTTCCACGCGCACCTCGTCAACAAGAAAGTGATCACGGCGCGGGAGGAGTCGACCGACATGTACGGGTCGGTCGACAAGGCCGTCGAGCGGCTGCGGCGGCAACTCGTGAAGTTCAAGGACCAGCTGAACGAGGTCAAGGAGCATGGGGAGGGGGCGCGATCGGTCGGCGCAGCGGAACCGGAGCCCGTCGGGGAGAGGAAGATCGTCCGGAAGGAGACGTTCTTCTACAAGCCGATGACGCCCGAGGAAGCGTCGATGCAGCTGGACGCGATCGAGAAGGGGTTTCTCGTTTTCATCAACTCGGAAACGGACGAAGTGGCGATCATCTACCATCGTCGGGATGGAAGCTATGGGCTGATTGAGCCGCGGCGGTAGGCGGGCAGGCGGGAACGGGGGATTGGGTAGCGCGTGACGCGGGTGCTGGTGCTGTTCTCGGGGAGTCTCGCGAGTCGCACGGCAGCAAGGCTGGTCGAAAGCCATCCGGCGGTCGATGCAGTTTCGCTGATTCACTTTCGCTCTCCGTTTTCTTCGGATCTGGATGACCTTCGCGAGCTCGTCAAGGCGGAGTGGGCGGGCGTGCCCTTCCGAACGCAGTCGCTGAAGAGGGAGTACCGCCGGTTCATCGATCCGGCGAGCGGGTTTTCGTTGCGCAGGGCGTGTGTGAGTTGCCGCTTGCTCCAGTTGGCGAGGGCCGCCCGGTACATGGAGCGGATTAAGGCCGACTACCTAGTGACGGGCGACCGGATCGGGGGCCACGGGGTCGAGCAGGAAGACCTGGCCGAGCTGACCGCAAGCCTAGGTCTCGAAGGGCGAGTCCTGCGGCCGCTGTGCCACAACGCGTCCCGGAGACCCCGAGATCTGACGGATTGGGCGTCTCTTGAGGCTTCGCGGACGGTCGCGCTTGGAGAAGCCACGGTGTCGACGCTCGGCTGTGCCCTCGGCCTCGATCCGCGCGACGCCCTCTCTTCGCGCAGCCGATGCAGGCTGACCGTGCCGGGATTCGGGGAGCGTGCGGCGAACCTCTTCGAGGAGCAGGGGTTCACGCTGAATGGGCTTAGGCTGCTGGACTTCACGCTGTACTACAAGATCGACTCGGACACGAAGGTGGTCATCGCCCTGTCGGAGGAAGAGAAACACGAATTGCAGACGCTCTTCCTGCCCCAGGACCTTCGGGTTTACCATTCCACCCCGCATGGGCCGATGGCGCTTGTGCGGACCGATTGGACGTCGAAGACGGACTCCGAGAAGCGGGGTGTGATTGAGCTTGCCGCGCGAATCACAGCGACCCACGTGAGTTCGTGCCGAGCGACCGCTGTGCCGATCTACTTCCGGTTTGAGAGCGAGGACGAGACGCTCCTGGTGAACGCGCTTCCGTTCTCCTCGTGTGAGGAGATCGGCGCGCTTGTGGGGGTGCCGGCGGCGGTCAGGGAGCGGCAGACGGTCCAGGCTTGACAGGGGACGGGCGGCGGCTATACTCGACCGAATCCTGAAGAAGCGGGAGGGCGCCCTGCGATGGCAGGGGGTGGCCTCCCGGAAACCGAGAAGAGATGGTGGTCTACCCCGCGAACCCAATTCAGGGGCGGGTGTCTATGCCTTTTTACCGATACGAGTGTGACAGCTGCAAGAACGAGTTTCGGGTTCTCCGACACAGCCCTGAGGAAGAGCTTGCCGAGTGCCCGCGATGCGGAAGTCGGCGGACGAGCCGGCTTCTCCCTCGAATTGGCGTCATCTACAAGGGTAGCGGGTACTACTCCACGGATTACCGTCGGACGAGGACCGGCGGCGGTACGAAGAGTCGAGACGACGCGACGCCCTCCGCGGACGAGCACACATCGGGCGCCTAGCTGCACGTCATGGGCTTCTCCTGGAGCGGACAGGTTGAGTCTCGTGAGCGACGAAGAGGGGTGAGGCGAGAGTGATTTCCGGCGACGACATCAAGCGCATCAAGCTGCAGTTGGCCCCGCCGGCAGCGATCTTGGGCTGGTCGCATGGAGAAGTGACCGAGTCTGAGACGATCAACTACCGGACGCACCGCGCCGAGCGCGGCGGCCTCTACGCGGAAGAGATCTTCGGCCCTGCGAACGACTATGAATGCGCTTGCGGCAAGTACAAGGGGAAGAAGTACGAAGGGATCACCTGCGAGAAGTGCCACGTCCTCGTCACGGATTCGTCGGTGCGGCGCGTCAACATGGGGCACATCCAGTTGGCAAGCCCTGTCGTCCACTTCTGGTTCGTGAAGGGCGTTTCGAGCCTCCTCTCCCGCCTCCTCGGTCTGAAGAAGCGCGAGCTTCAGCGCATTGCGTACTACGAGACGGAGCCCATGGAGCAGGCGCTCTACATCGTGACCTCGTCGGACTCGAAGGAGATTCGGCCGGGAGAGCTTCTCTACTCGCAGGAGCACTCCGTGCTCGCGAACGCGTTCTCGTTTGACGTCGAAGAAGCCTACTACATCGACGAGGCGCCTCGCGTGCTTGCGGAAGAGGGCGGGCGCGTCACGATCGAGGACCGCCAGCTCACGAATGGGGAGAGAGTTCGCGCGGTGATCGTCGGGTCGCAGGAGTACCCGATGGTGGGGGAGGTCGACCTCTTGGTCGAGGACGGCGATGACGTCGAGCCGGACACCGTGATCGCCGAGCGTCCCGTGGGCGAGCTGTGCTCCAAGACGGCGTACGCGATGCTCGTCGATCGGTACGGCGCCGTGACGGGCGAGGTCCTCGATCGCGAGATTCTCGACACGCTCGCGTTCATCATCACGCGGATCAAGGATTCCTCCTTCCCGCTCTCGCTCGGAGACCGTCTGACGTACCTTGAGAAACGTGCGTACGAGAGGATCTACCCCGACGGATTCACCGCCGAGACCGGGGCGGCCGGGATCCGCGGCCTCCTCGAGGTCCTCAATCTGGACGAGCTGCATCAGGCGTTGGTGGACGAGATCCAGGGTGAGACGGCGGTCGGCACCCAGCGGCGTCTCACCAAGCGGCTCGAAGTCGTCGATCAGCTTCTTGGGTCGGGCAACAACGCGCAGGACATGATCCTCGAGGTCGTTCCCGTCCTCCCGCCGGATCTTCGCCCGATGATCCAACTCGAAGGCGGCAAGTTCGCGACAACCGACTTGAACGACCTCTACCGCCGCATCATCAACCGGAACAACCGCCTGAAGAAGCTCATTGACATGGGGGCGCCGGAGGTCATTCTGCGGAACGAGCGGCGCATGCTGCAGGAGGCCGTCGACGCGCTCATCCACAACGAGAAGAAGGAGAGCCCGATCCGCGGGCGGGACAACCGGCCGCTCAAGTCGCTGTCGGAACGGATCCATGGGAAGCACGGCCGCCTGCGCCGCAACCTACTCGGCCGCCGGGTGGACTACTCGGGGCGAGCCGTGATCGTTGTCGATCCGAAGTTGAAGCTCCATCAGTGCGGACTCCCGAAGAAGATGGCGCTCGAGCTGTTCAAGCCCTTCATCCTGCACAATCTCGAGACGACGACGTTCTCTGACTTCGATGAGATCAAGAATCGCGCGCTCATGGGGGAGATGCCCGAGGTGTGGGACATCCTCGACAAGCTGATCAAGCAGCACCCCGTCCTCCTCAACCGGGCGCCCACGCTGCACCGCCTGTCGATGCAGGCGTTCGAGCCGATCCTTGTCGACGGAGAAGCCATCCACATTCATCCGTTCGTCTGCCCTCCGTACAACGCGGACTTCGATGGCGATCAGATGGCCGTGCACCTACCGCTGTCTCCGGAGGCCATTGCGGAGGCGCGGGAGCTGATGGCGGCTCCACGCAACATCCTGTCGCCGTCCAGCGGTGAGCCGTTGACCCTCCCAACGCAGGACCCGATCTACGCCTACTACTTCCTCACGGTCCTCGATGAGGAGGGAAAGGGAGTCGGAAAGGCGTTCCGCGACATGGACGAGGCGCGCCGGGCGTTCGAGACGGGCTACCTCAGCCTGCACGCTCCGGTCAAGATCCGGATCGACGGCAAGGTTGTCGAGACGACGCTCGGCCGTGCGGAGCTGAATCTCGTCCTGCCAGCCGCCATTCGCGACTACACGAGGGTTGTCGATCGCCGCACCGTGAAGCGGATCATCATGCAGTGCTGCCTCGAGTACGGGTGGGAGAAGGCGGCGGAGGTGCTCGACGACCTGAAGGACCTCGGATTCCGCTTTGCCACCTACGCTGGGCTGACCATCTCGCTGAAGGATTGCCTGATCCCCGAGGAGAAGGGCGACATCGTTCGCGAGTCGCAGGCATCCGTTCAGCGCATCCAGACGATGTTCAAGATGGGACTCGCGACGGAGGACGAGCGGCGCAACGCCGTCATCCGTATCTGGCGCCAGACGGTTGATTCGGTCGAGGACGCGACGATGGCGAACCTGAAGGCCCACAAGTTCAATCCTGTGTACGGCATGGTCACGTCCGGGGCGCGCGGAGGTCCGGATCAGGTCAAGCAGCTGTGCGGCATGCGCGGCCCGATGGCCGGCCCTTCGGGCGAGATCATCGAGCGTCCCGTCATCTCGAACTTCCGAGAGGGGCTCGACATGATGGAGTACTTCATCTCCACCCACGGCGGGCGGAAGGGAGCGGCGGACACCGCGCTGAAGACGGCCGACTCCGGGTACCTCACGCGCCGGCTCGTCGACGCCACGTCGGACACAATCATCTGCGAGATCGACTGCGGAACATCGCAGGGCGTCGAGGTTGATCCCCTGCGGTTCAGCAAGACGGAGATCATGGAACTGATCGAAGACCGGATCTACGGTCGCGTTGCCGCCGCGCCGATCGTCGACCCGTCGAGCGGCGACGTCCTGGTCGACGCCAACCAGTGGATCACCCGGGACATCGCCGAGCACATCGGGCACCTGGAGTGTGAGCTTTCGTTCGCGCGCGGCGCGGACGAGGAACATCTCATCGGCACGAAGAGCGTGCTCGAGGTCAAGGAGCCCAAGACCGGGCGCGTCATCATGAAGGCGGACGAGACGGTGACCCCGCGGCTTCTCGATGCCCTGCGGGGGGCGGGAATCCGCAAGATCCGCGTTCGCCCGCGGATCGTGATTCGGTCTCCGATGACGTGCGAGACGGCCAACGGCATGTGCCAGCTGTGCTACGGCTTCGACATGAGTCAGCACAAGCCGGTCGGAATCGGCATGGCGGTCGGAGTCATCGCCGCGCAGTCAGTCGGCGAACCGGGAACCCAGCTCACGATGCGCACGTTCCACACGGGAGGCGTGGCCGGAGAGGACATCACCCAGGGTCTGCCGCGCGCCGAGGAGCTTTTCGAGGCCCGCAAGACGACGAAAGGTGGCGAGGCGGGCATCTCACCGCTCGACGGCTACGTCACGAACATCACGTCGTCAGCCGGCGGCGGAGACCAAGTCGAGATCACCGGGGAACCGCGAACGGCCGAGGTGCCGACGCTCCTCGTCCGAGCGAAGGCGGAAGACGAGGTGGACATCGACGAGCTGATCGACTCCCGCAGCCCCTGCAAGGGCGAAGTCTACGTCGTGCAGGGCAAGAAGGGACGCCGGGAGCTCCTCGTGATCGACACCGCGGGCGGAGATCGTTCGTACGAACTCCCAATCGGTACGGAGCCCAAGGTCAAGTCCGGTGAGAAGGTCGAAGTGGGCGACGCGCTGACCGAGCGGTTCAGCGTCGACCCCATCATTGCTCCCTGCCGCTGCAAGGTCGAGGCGTCCGAAACCAAGGAGCGCGCGTTCCGCCTCGTGACGGGCGACGGAGAGCCCGTCGAGTACGACATTCCGTACGGCGCTCGTCTCCTCGTCGAACCGGGAACGAAGGTGGACGAGGGGACGCAGATCACGTCGAAGTCGAAGCCGATCTTCGTGGCCGCCGAAGCGGAGGGCACCGCTCTCGTGCTTCCGGACCGGATCATCGTCTACAACCCCAAAGGGGAGGCGATCCGGTTCCCGTTGACGAGCGATGTGTCGGCGCTCAAAGGGAACGGCGAGGTGGTGCGAGCGGGCGAACTGATCGTGCGGCTCGAGATTCCGCACACGGAACGCGTTCGGGTCGAGTCACTCGAGGCGGAGGGCGGCGTCACGAAGCTTCGCCTCGAACCGAAGAGCATCGTCCCCATCGACAAAGCCGTGACCGTCCGCATCGGAGACAAGATCGAGGAAGGCGACCTGTTGACGAAGGGCGTTGTGGCCCCGCACACGCTGCTGGAGGCGGCGGGTGTTCAGAAGGCGCGGCAGTACCTCCTGAACGAGATCCACAAGGTGTACAAGCAGCAGGGCGTCGATATCAACGACAAGCACCTCGAGGTCATCATTCGGCAGATCCTGAACAACGTGCGGATCGTCGACCGAGGGGACTCGCGCTTCCTTCTGGGCGATCTCGTCACGCTGGAGGAGTTCCGGGAGGAGATTCAAGCCTTGTCCGAGTGGAACCGAAACGCCGAGCAGGCGAGGTCCGAAGCTCTGGGTCACCCCCTGGCCGAAGACGCCGTGGCGGAAGGCAAGACGTTGGCCACGGCGGGAGACGCGTTCTCGACAGGGCTGATTGCCGCGGCACAACGCGCCGAACTTGACCTCGTCCGGGTCCTCCGCGACGGGGAGACCGTTGAGGTCCCCGTTGTCGACAAGCGGTTGCCGGACGGAGAGCGTGAGCTCTTGCGCATCTCGAAGGCGGCGCTGCAGACGAAGGGGTGGCTGTCGGCGGCGTCGTTCCAGAGGACGACGAAGGTGCTGGCGGAGGCCGCGCTGCGCGGGGAAACTGACGAACTCGACGGCCTGAAGCCGAGCATCATCGTCGGGAAGAGGATCCCCGCCGGAACGGGATTCCCGTCCGTACTCGCGGCCGCCGTGGCGGCCGCCGCGGCGAAGGGCAAGAAGGAGAACGCCGAACCGGCGGAGACCGAGGAAACTTGAACGGGTTCCGATGCCCACTTATAATCGGGCGCAATTCAGATAGGGAGTGGAGATGCCGACGATCAATCAGTTGATTCGACTTGGACGCAAGCCGAAGACGAAGAAGAGCAAGGCGCCGCAGCTTGAGGCGTCTCCGCAGCGGCGTGGGGTTTGCACTCGCGTCTACACGCGAACGCCGAAGAAGCCGAACTCGGCTCTCCGGAAAGTGGCGCGCGTGCGGCTGAGCAACGGAAAAGAAGTCACCTCCTATATTGGAGGCGAAGGCCACAACCTTCAGGAACACTCGATGGTCCTGGTGCGCGGAGGGCGCGTCAAGGACCTCCCGGGGGTCCGGTACCACATCATTCGAGGGACCCTGGATTCGGAGGGCGTCGAGGGACGACGCCAGGGCCGCTCGAAGTACGGCGCGAAGAAGCAGGGCGGCGCCAAGAAGCAGTAAGGAGACACGATGAAGCTCCCCGGACGCGACGTGAAGCCCGACATTCGGTACAACAGCAAGCTCCTCGCCAAGCTGATCAACTACAGCATGCTGAGCGGGAAGAAGGCGACCGCCGAGCGGATCGTCTACGACGCGCTCGAGCTTGTCGAGAAGCGAAGCAACACCCCGGCGCTTGACGTCTTCAACGAGGCGCTCGCCAACTGCTCGCCGCGCCTCGAGGTTCGCACCCGCCGCGTCGGCGGTGCGAACTACCAGGTTCCGTACGAGGTTCCGGCCGACCGGCAGATCGCCCTGGCGTTGCGCTGGCTCGTGTCCTTCTCGCGAGCGAGAGGGGAGCACACGATGGCCGAGCGGCTCGCAGGCGAGATCCTCGATGCTTCCCGCAAAGAAGGGAAGGCGTACAACAAGAGGCTCGACGCGCATCGGATGGCCGAGGCGAACAAGGCGTTCGCGCACTACCGATGGTAGAGCCGCCGCTTCGCGCTCCGCTCGTCTCCGCGTCCCGCTGAGAGGGGACGTCGATGGGTAGTCCGGATTCCCATGATCTCGATCGAGTGCGCAACATCGGCATCATGGCGCACATCGACGCGGGGAAGACGACGACGACGGAGCGCATCCTTTTCTACACCGGCCAAATCCACAAGATGGGCGAAGTCCACGAGGGTGACACCGAGATGGACTGGATGGCCCAGGAGCGGGAGCGCGGCATCACGATCACATCGGCCGCGACGACCTGCCCGTGGATGGACCACCGGATCAACATCATCGACACTCCGGGGCACGTCGACTTCACGGCCGAGGTTGAGCGCTCGCTTCGCGTTCTTGACGGCGGCGTCGTGGTGTTCTCCGGGGTCGAGATGGTGGAGTCGCAGTCCGAGACCGTCTGGCGGCAGGCCGACCGGTACGGGATCCCCCGGATCGCGTTCGTGAACAAGCTCGACCGCCCCGAGTCGAGCTACACGGGGGCCCTCGACATGATCGAAGCGCGTCTCGGCGTTCGCGTCGTTCCGCTCTCGCTTCCCTATCGCGACGTCGACCGCAGGATCGTCGGAATCATCGACCTCTTGGAGCGGGAGCTCGTCGTATGGGACGCCGAATCCCAGGGAGCCAAGATGGAGCGGCGTCCCGTTCCCGATACGATGCGCGACTCCGTTGAGATGTACCGGGAGATGGCGCTCGAGCGGGTGGCCGACGTCGACGACGTGGCGATGGAGGCATTCCTCGATCGGGGCGACATGGATGCCGAGCTCTTCCATCGAACCCTGAGGAAGGGGTGCATCGAGAAGGGCCTGATCCCCGTTGTCGGCGGGTCGGCGTTCGGGAAGATCGGCGTGCAGCCGTTGCTCGACGCGATCGTGCGGTATCTTCCGTCGCCGCTCGACGTTCCTCCGGTCCGCGACGTCGAGAGCGGCGAGGAACGTCCGGCGGACCCGGACGCGCCGTTCTCCGCCCTTGCGTTCAAGATCGTCACTGACCCGTACGCCGGGCGGCTCGTCTTCGTCCGCGTCTACTCGGGCACCGTCGAGTCCGGCGGACACGCGTACAACGCATCGACCGGCAAGGGCCTTCGCGTGACGAAGATCTTCCGCATGCACGCCAATCGGCGCACCCAGCTCGAGCGGATGGTCGCGGGCGACATCGTGGCGATCGTCGGGTCTCAGGACGTATCGACGGGTGAGACGCTGTGCGACAAGCAGGCGCCAATCCTGCTTGAAAAGATCCAGTTCCCGGAGCCGGTTGTGTTTGCCGCCGTGGAGCCGAGGACGGAGGCAGAGCTTCCGAACCTGCTCGAGAACCTGGGCAAGCTCGCGCAGGAGGACCCGACGTTTCACGTGCGCGTCGACGAGACGACCGACCAGGTCGTCATCGGGGGAATGGGAGAGCTGCACCTGGACGTGCTCGTGCGGCGGCTTCGCGAGGAACTGGGCGTTCACGTGAATGTCGGAACGCCGCAAGTCGCATACCGTGAGACCCTGCGCAAGCCGGTCGTGGCCGAGGAGCGGTTCGCCAAGCAGGCAGCAGGACGTGGGCAGTTCGCTCACGTCATCCTCCGATTGGAGCCTCTAGAGAGGGGAAGCGGGATTCGGTACACGTTTGCCGCGCGGTCGGACGAGATTCCGAAGGCCTACGAAACGGCGATCGAAAGCGCGGTTCGCGGAACGTTGACAAACGGACCGCTAGCGGGTTATCCTTTGGCCGACATCGGAGCCACCGTAACAGGTGGGTCTTATCATCCGGTAGACTCGTCCGAGCTTGCGTTTCGCGCTGCGACGGCTTATGCGTTGCGCACGGCGTACAGCTTGGGTGTGTTTGACCTGCTCGAGCCGATCCTCGAGGGAGAGGTCATCACGCCCGGCGGGTACCTGGGTGAAGTGATGGAGGACCTGGCGCGCAGGCGGGGCGAGATTCAGGAGCTCCGCTCGCGGGAGATGATCCAGATTGTGAGGGTCTCGATCCCGCTGGCGGAAACCTTCGGATACGCGACTCGGCTGCGTTCTCTGACCCAGGGGCGGGCAACGTATTCGCTGAAGGTGGCTCGCTACGCCGTGGTCCCGGATGGGTCGAGGGAGAAAATCATCAAGAGCAGAGGGTATTGACATGGCGAGAGAGAAGATCCGGATCAAGCTGCGAGGATACGATCACGAGCTCGTCGACAGCTCGGTTCGGAAGATCGTCGAGTCGGCGAAGGAGACGCGGGCCAAGATTGCGGGCCCGATCCCGCTTCCTACGGAGCGCCGCGTCTACACGGTGCTGCGTTCCCCGCACATCGACAAGCGTTCGATGGAGCACTTCGAGCGACGGATCCACACGCGGCTCCTCGACATCAAGGAGCCGACCTCCGAGACGATCAACGCTCTGATGGACATCGAGCTCCCTACGGGAATCGACATCGAGATCAAGCTCTAAAGACGGAGGTTGGCGACGCATGGCTCGGGGACTCCTCGCAAAGAAGATCGGCATGACACAGCTGTTCGTCGATGACCGCGCCGTGGGCGCGACGGTCATCCAGGCGACGCCGTGCACGGTCGTCCAGGTCAAGACGAAAGAGAAGGACGGCTACGACGCGCTGCAGCTGGGCTATGACGAGGTGAAGGAAAGCAAGGTCTCTCGCCCGATCGCGGGGCACTTCAAGAAGGCGGGCGTGGCTCCGCACCGCCACCTGTTCGAGGTTCGCACCGAGCGGATCGGGGAGCACAAGGTGGGCGACCGGATCGGCGTCGAGTTCTTCGCCGAGGGCGACAAGGTGGACGTCTCGGGAACGTCGCGGGGGCTGGGGTTCCAAGGAGTCATGAAGCGCTGGGACTTCAGCGGGGGGCCGAAGTCCCATGGATCGAAATTCCACCGGCGGGGCGGCTCGATCGGCTGCCACGTCCAGCCGGGGTGGGTCGTCAAGGGGAGAAAGATGCCCGGGCACACGGGGAGTGAACGGGTCACGGTCAGAGGCCTGAAGGTGCTGAAAGTCGATGCCGAGCGGAACTTGTTGATTGTCCGCGGATCGACGCCCGGCGCCCGAGGAAGCCTGCTTGAGCTAGGAAAACGCCATGGTTGAAGCGAAGGTCTACTCGTTGCAGGAAGGGGCCGAGCCGCGGGCGGCGGCCCTCGATGAGCGGTTTTTCGGGGCCGAGGTCAACGAAGACCTCCTGTACCGCATCGTGCGCACCCAGCTGGCGGGGCGCCGCCAGGGGACGGCCTCGACGAAAACGCGCGGCGAAGTTCGGGGAGGCGGCAAGAAGCCGTGGCGGCAGAAGGGCACGGGCCGCGCGCGGCACGGATCCCGCCGGTCTCCGCTGTGGGTCGGCGGCGGCACGACCTTCGGCCCGAAGCCTCGATCCTACGAGATGAAGCTCACGAAGAAGATGCGGTTCGGCGCGCTCGTTTCCGCCCTTTCGGACCGGGCCGGCGAGGGCCGCGTCGTCCTCGTCGATCGGCTGGCGTTCGAGGAGCCGAAGACGAAGGCGGCGATTGCCCTGCTTGAGCGCCTCGGCGTCGGCGGCAACGCGCTCGTCGTCGTCAGCGGTCCCGAGTACGTGCGGGCGGTGCGCAAGTCATTCACGAACCTGCCGTACGTGAAGTGCATCTGCGAGGCCGGGCTCAACGTCTACGACATCCTGCGACACGATCACCTCGTGCTCACGGCCGGCGCGGTCGAGGAACTGCAGGGGAGGCTCTCGCATGCCTAAGATCGCCCATTCGGAAGATGTGATTCTCGCCCCCGTCCTGACCGAGGAGACGTGGCGACAGATGGAGGGCCGGAAGTACGTGTTCCGCGTCGCTCTCGGCGCAAACAAGATCGAGATCCGCAAGGCGATCGAGGAGCTGTTCAAGGTCAAGGTCGAGAAGGTCTGGACGGCGAACATCAAAGGGAAGCCTCGACGCGAGCGGATGAACCAGCTGCACGGAGAGACGTCGCGATGGCGGAAGGCGGTTGTGCGACTGGCCCCCGGAGATCGCATCGAGATGATGAAAGGATAGTCGATGGCGCTGCAACGATACAAACCTACATCAGCGGGACGACGCCACGCGGAGCTTCCTGATTTCCAGGAGCTCACGGCGGTCGCCCCCGAGAAGAGCCTTCTGCGCCCGAAGCACAAGAACGGCGGCCGGAACAGCCAAGGGCACATCACGGCTCGCTGGCGCGGCGGCGGGCACAAGAGGCAGTACCGGGTCATCGACTTCTCGCGCGACAAGGACGGGATCCCGGCGCGCGTCGTTTCCCGTGAGTACGACCCGAACCGCTCGGCGTGGATCACGCTCGTGGCCTACGTCGACGGGGAGAAGCGGTACATGCTCGCTCCGGTCGAGCTCGAGGTCGGAGCGACTGTGGAGGCGGGCGAGAACGCCGAGGTTCGAGTCGGAAATGCTCTGCCCCTGTCGCGGATTCCGCTTGGCTCGATCATTCACAACGTGGAGTTCTACCCGCGGAGCGGCGGCGCGATCGCGCGTTCGGCGGGGACGTCGGCGAAGCTGATCGGCAAGGAAGGTGACCGGATGCACGTCCGGCTGCCTTCGGGAGAGGTCCGGATCTTCCGGGCGGATTGCCGCGCAACGATCGGCGAGGTCTCGAACCCCGACCACAAGAACGTGAAGCACGGCAAGGCGGGGCGAGTGCGGCACCTGGGCTGGAAGCCGGAGGTGCGCGGCACGGCCATGAACCCGGTGGACCATCCGCACGGCGGCGGCGAAGGGCGCGGACACGTCGGCGGGCCTAAAGTTTCGCCGACAGGGAAGCCAGCCAAGGGTGGGCGCACGCGGAAGCGAAAGAAGCAGAGTAACGCCCTGATCGTGCGCCGGTCCGGGAAGGGCAGCCGCTAGGAGGCCTCATGCCGAGATCAACCAGGAAGGGTCCCTACGTCGAGGAGAGCCTTCTCGAGAAGGTGCAGAAGGCGAAACGCGGAGACTTGGGCGAGATCAAGACGTGGTCGCGCTCCTCGATGGTCACGCCCGAGATGGTGGGGCTGACGATCAAGGTGCACAACGGGAAACTCCACCTCCCGGTGTCGATTGTCGAGAACATGGTGGGACACAAGCTCGGGGAGTTCGCCCCGACGCGGACGTTCCGCAGCCACGGTGGAATGAAGAAGAAAAAGGCGCCAGGCCTGACTTAGGAGAGATATGGAAGCACGGGCAGTGGCACGATTTGTTCGCATGTCGCCGCGTAAGGCTCGCCTCGTGATCGATGCGATCCGAGGTAAGGACGTGAACGAGGCGCTCAAGATCGTCCGGCTCTCGAGCAAGAAGACGGCGCTGCCGATCCGCAAGACGCTCGAATCGGCGATCGCGAACGCGGAGAACAACTTCGACGTGGACGTCGATCAGCTCGTCGTCGTACGGGCGACTGTGGACATGGGACGGTCTCTCCGCCGAATGCAGCCCCGTGCGTACGGACGGGCGGACGTCATCCGCCACGCGACGAGCCACATCACGATCGTCGTCGGCGACAAGGGGCGTGAGTAATGGGCCAGAAGATCAATCCGGTCGGCTTCCGCATCGGGATCACTCGGAAGTGGGTTTCGAACTGGTACAACCCGAAGCTCGCCCCGGAGTACATCGCGGAGGACTCGAGGATTCGCGATCTCATCCTCGACCGGTACCGTCGCGCGTCGGTCGCCGAAGTGAACATCGAGCGGTCGAAGGAAGACCGTGTCTCGATCGTCATCCGGTCAGCGCGGCCCGGGATCATCATCGGCCGAGGCGGGAGCGAGATCGAGTTGCTCCAGAAGGCCCTCGAAAACCTGACGCATCGGAACGTCAAAGTCTCGATCCAGGAGATTGAACGGCCTGATCTCGAGGCCCGCTTGATCGCGCAGGATGTCGCGATCCAGATCGAGAACCGAACCGCGCCCGCGCGTGCCATGAAGGAAGCGATCCGTCGCGTGATGGGGGCCGGGGCGGAAGGTGTGAAGATCAAGACGAGCGGCCGACTTGGTGGCACGGACATCGCCCGCTCGATCACGATGAAGGAAGGGCGGATCCCCCTCCAGACCTTGCGCGCGGATATCGACTACGGTCTGGTCGAGGCACGGACGAAGTACGGCAACATCGGCGTGAAGGCTTGGGTGTTCCGCGGCGAGCGGTCCCCCAAGACGCGTCGAGACGAGGTGAAGTAGCATGGCGCTCCTCTTCCCCAAGCGAACGAAGTACCGGAAGATGCACCGCGGTCGCAGGACCGGAAAGGCGACGCGGGGCAACCAAATTGCTTTCGGCGACTTCGGGATCCAGTCGCTCGAGGCCGCGTGGATCACGCAGGCGCAGATCGAGGCGTGCCGCACGACGATCACTCGTACCACTCAGCGCGGCGCGCGCCTGTGGATTCGCATCTTCCCCGACAAGTCGATCACGAAGCACCCGGCGGAAGCGCGAATGGGAAAAGGGAAGGGCCCGGTCGATCACTGGGTCGCCGTCGTACGCCCGGGGAGCGTCCTGTTTGAGATTTCCGGCCTCACCGAAGAGCAGGCGAAGCGGGTTCACTACCTCGTGGGCAACAAGCTGCCGGTTCGGACGAGGCTGAAGCGGAGAACGGTTCTTGGAGGAGAGGTATGAAGGCGGGAGAACTGCGTGACTTGACGCTCGCCGAGCTGGAGCACAAGGAGCGCGAGCTGAAGCGCAAGCTGTTCAACCTCCGTTTCCAGCGCGCAACCGGGCAGCTCGACAACTCGGCCGAGCTGAAGAAGACGCGCCGGGACGTGGCCCGCGTCATGACGGTGGCCGCGCAGAAGGGGCGGGAGGCGGGGCGATGAGGAAGATGAAGACGGGTCGCGTCGTGAGCGACCGCATGACCCAGACCATCGTGGTGAGTGTCGAAGAGCGTCGCCTTCACCCGAAGTACCGCAAGCACGTCAGCCGGTCTTTCAAGTTCCACGCCGACGATCCCCAGGGGCAAGCGGGCGTCGGGGACCTCGTGCGGATCGAGGAGTGCCGTCCGCTGAGCCGGACGAAGCGCTGGCGGTTGGTCGAGGTCGTCGAGAAGGCGGAGGAATAGCCATGATCCAGATGCAGACGATGTTGAAGGTAGCGGACAACTCCGGTGCGAAGATCGTCCGCTGCTTCAACGTGTTGGGTCCGTCGAACCGCCGCATCGGCGAGATCGGCGACATCATCGTCGGGTCCGTCCGAAAGCGCCTTCCGACGAGCGATATCGAGAAGGGGCAGATCGTGCGCGGTGTGGTTGTCCGCACGCGACAGGCGTACCGCCGCAAGGACGGGACGTACGTTCGCTTCGACGACAACGCGATCGTGCTGATCAACGCCCAGGGGGAGCCGATCGGGACCCGCGTCTTCGGTCCGGTGGCTCGCGAGCTGCGCGACAAGAAGATGATGCGCATCATCTCGCTTGCGCCCGAGGTTCTGTAGGGGGTTGCGATGAGAAAAGTGCGCAAGGGCGACCGGGTTCAGGTCATCGCGGGGGACGAGCGCGGGAAGACCGGCAAGGTCCTCGTCGTGCTCGACGAGAAGAACCGGATCATCGTTGAGAACATCAACATGATCACGAAGCACCAGCGCGCGACGCAGAACCTGCGCGAGCCGGGAATCATCAAGAGGGAAGGGCCGATTCACATCTCGAACGTCCTGCCGGTCTGCCCGGAGTGCGACAAGCCGACGCGGATCGCGTTCGCCGACGTTGACGGGAAGAAGATGCGGCAGTGCAAGCAGTGTGGGGAGACCTTCGAGTGATGCTGCTACGTGAACGATACGCGAAAGAGATCGCTCCGAAGTTGAAACAGGAGCTCGGAATCTCCAACGTCATGGAGCTTCCGCGGGTTGAGAAGATCGTCATCAACATGGGCGTCGCGGAGAAGGACAACCCGAAGGTCCTCGAGGGTGCCGTTGCGAACCTCGCGAAGATCACGGGCCAGAAGCCCATCGTGACCAAAGCGAAGAAGTCCATCTCGGACTTCAAGCTGACGGCCGGAGACCCGATCGGGTGCAAGGTGACGCTGCGAGGCGAGCGGGCGTACGAGTTCCTGAACAAGCTGTTCAACGTCGTCCTCCCCGGCATCCGGGACTTCCGCGGTGTGTCGTCGTCCTCGTTCGACGGGCGCGGCAACTACACCATCGGTATGACGGAGCAACTGACGTTCCCGGAGATCGAGTACAACGAGATCGTCAAGACTCAGGGCATGGATATTACCATCGTGACGACGGCCCGCGATGACCGCGAGGGATACGTGTTCCTCAAGGCGCTCGGGCTGGCGTTCAACGACTAGGGGGCGAGGATGGCGAGTAAAGCGCTGATCAACAAGTGCAACGAGACGCCGAAGTTCTCTGTCCGGAAGTACCACCGGTGCACGCTCTGCGGGCGTCCGCACGCCTACATTCGGGACTTCGGAATCTGCCGACTCTGCTTCCGCAAGCTCGCCCACAAGGGCGAGATTCCGGGAGTCATGAAGTCGAGCTGGTAGGAGGACATGATGATTCCGTATCCGATTGGCGACATGCTGACGCGCATCCGCAACGCGAACGCGCGGTTCCACGACGACGTGGCGATGCCGCACTCGAAGCTCAAGGGAGCCATTGCCGAGATCCTGGTGAAGGAAGGCTACGTCGCCAGCTACGAGGTCGTGGAGAAAGAGCCGCAACCGGAGCTCCGGATTCGCCTGAAGTACAGAGGCGAGCGGAACCGGGCGACTCGGGCGATCAGCGCCATCCAGCTCGTGAGCCGACCGAGCCGACGGGTGTACGCCGCGAAGGATGAGATCCCTCGGCCGCTCGGCGGCATGGGGATCTGCATCGTGTCCACGTCCCAGGGCGTCCTCTCCGGACGGGAGGCGCAGGAGCGCGGCATCGGCGGCGAAGTTCTGTGTGAGATCTGGTAGGGTGATGTCGAAATGTCGAAGGTCGGAAAGGTACCCGTCGCAATCCCCGCAGGGGTGAAGGTCACCGTTGAGGCGGCGACGTTCACCGTCGAGGGGAAGCACGGACGGCTGACGCAGGACTACCGTCCCGACATGGTGGAGATCGCCGTCGGTGACGGGGTGGCAACCGTCTCCCGGCGCAAGGAGGGCAAGACGTACCGCGCCTACCATGGGCTGTACCGGAGTCTCCTTGCGAACATGGTGAAGGGCGTCTCGGAGCGGTGGCAGAAGGCGCTCCTCATCCGGGGGTTGGGGTACCGCGGGCGGCTGCAAGGGAACAAGGTCATCCTCGATCTGGGCTACGCGTTGCCGAAGGAGTACGAGCTGCCCGAAGGGATCGAGGCCGAGTTGCCCAATCCGAACGAAATCGTGATCCGAGGCGCCGACCGGCAGAGCGTGGGGCAGGTCGCCGCGGAGATTCGGCGGCTTCGGAAGCCGAACGTGTACGACGGCAAGGGCATCCGCTACAAGGACGAGGTTGTCGTGCAGAAGGCCGGCAAGCTCGGCGGTCCGGGTGCCAGCGGCGCCTAGGGAGTGTGAAGGATGGCGAGGTCTAACCGGGCTCTGGAGAGGCAGAAGCGGCATCGCCGGATTCGGAAGCAGGTCATCGGATCCAGCGACAGACCCCGCTTGTGCATCACGAAGACGTTGCGTCACCTGTACGTGCAGATCATCGACGACAGTGCCGGCCGCACGCTGGCGCAGGCGTCGACGCTCGATTCCAGTTTGCGCGGCGAGGTGGCGGGGCCGAACGCCAAGACGGCGATTCGGGTCGCCGCCCTGCTCGTCGAGCGAGCGGGACAGGCCGGAGTGCGAGCGGTGGTTTTTGACCGCGGCGGACACCCGTACCACGGTGTGGTCTCGGCCTTTGCGGAGGAGTGTCGCAAGGGAGGATTGCAGTTTTGATCAGCCACGACGAGTTTGAGAACGAGATCATCGACATCCGACGGGTCAGCAAGGTCACGAAGGGTGGTCGGAACCTCCGCTTCCGCGTCACGATGGTCGTTGGAGACCGGAAGGGCCAGGTCGGGGTCGGCGTCGGGAGCACGACCGAGATCCCGCGGGCCATCCAGCAGGCGATCCGCGACGCGAAGAAACACATGGTGACCGTCAACATGGACGGCGACACGATCCCGCACGAGATCCACGGGAAGTTCAAGGCGGGCAACGTCCTGTTGAAGCCCGCGTACCCGGGAACGGGGCTGATTGCTGGCGTGACGGTCGGGGCGATCTGTCGCCTTGCCGGCATCAAGGACGTCCTGACGAAGTCGATCGGGACCACGAACCCCCTCACCCTTTCCCGTGCCGCGCTCGACGGCCTCGCACATCTCCGCGATCGACGCGACGTCGAGCAGCTGCGTGGCGTCCGCACGACTGAGGAGGCTGGGCATGCGGCTTGAAGATCTTCGCCCGACGCAGGGAAGCACCCACCGCAGGAAGCGGGTGGGCCGCGGGTACGGCTCGGGCCATGGAGGCCACGAGAGCGGCCGCGGGACCAAGGGACAGAATTCCCGCAGTGGCGGCGGGACGCGGCTTGGATACGAGGGCGGCCAGACGCCGATTTGGATGCGCGTTCCGAAGCGGGGATTCCACAACTACTCCCGTATTGAGTACGCGTGCGTGAACGTCGACACCCTCGAGGCGCGCTTTGAAGCCCGCGAGGAAGTGACTCCGGAGGTTCTTCTCGAGATGCGCCTCGTGCGGGGGCGGAAGCCTCTCGTCAAGATCCTTGGCCGCGGCGACCTCTCGAAGCCCCTCACGGTTCGTGCGCACCGGTTCGCCGCGGAGGCGAAGCGGAAGATCGAGGCGGCGGGCGGCAAGGCCGAGGTGATCTAGCCGTGTGGGAGAAGTTCACCAGCCTATTCAAGGTTCCCGAGCTCCGGAAGCGCATCATGTTCACGCTCGGGGCGATCATCGTGTTCCGGATCGGGACGCACATCACGGTTCCGGGCGTGAGCCGAGAGCTCCTGAGCGACTTCTTCACGCAGCAGGGCGGCGGCATCTTCGACTTCCTGAACATGTTCACGGGCGGGGCGCTCTCGCGATTCTCGTTGTTCGCGCTCGGCGTGACACCGTACATCAACGCGTCGATTATCTTCAGCCTCTTGACGTCGGTCGTGCCGAAGCTGAAGGAACTGCAGCAGCAGGGGCGCGAAGGGCGACGGAAGATCACCACCTATACTCGATGGGCGACGCTCTTGCTCGCCGTCGTCGAAGGCGCGTTCATGACGAGCATGATCCGGGGAGCGGCTACCACGTCGTCGCCGATCTTGTTCTACGTCACGACCGTGATCGCCCTCACCACGGGGACCGTTTTCCTGATGTGGCTCGGCGAACGAATGACCGAGAACGGGATCGGGAACGGGATCAGCATGCTGATCATGATCGGCATTCTGTCGCGCTTCCCGGCGTCGTTGAACTCGATGTGGACGAGCATCAGCACCGGGTCGGCGCACCCGCTGTGGGGCGTAGCGTTCATCGGCCTTCTGATCGTCGTGATCGCCGCGATGACGATCATGCAGCAGGGGCAGCGGAAGATTCAGATCCAGTACGCGAAGCGGACGATGGGCCGTCGGATCTACGGCGGACACACGTCGCACCTGCCGTTGCGCGTCAACCAGGGCGGCGTTATCCCGATCATCTTCGCGTCGGCCCTGCTCAGCCTGCCCGTGACGTTGTTCCAGGCGATTCCTTCGCTGAAGGCGTACCTGCCGTGGATCGAGTCGGGAAGCCTGATCTACGTCACAGCGTACGTGCTCCTGATCTTCTTCTTCACGTACTTCTATAGCTCGATCGTCTTCGATCCGAACGACGTCGCGAAGAACGTCCGTGAGGCAGGCGGGTTCGTCCCCGGGGTGCGCCCCGGCAAGCCGACGGCGGACTACATCGTCAGCGTCATGAACCGCATCCTCCTCGTCGGCGCGCTGTTCCTTTCAATCGTTGCGGTGCTGCCGTACCTCCTGTCGTGGGCGAGCGGCCTGTCGACGATGTTCTTGATCGGCGGCACGTCGCTGCTGATCGTCGTGGGCGTCGGCATCGACACGATCATGCAGATGGAGGCCCACCTCGTCATGCGCCACTACGAGAGCTTGACGAAGTCGGGGCGGCTCCTGGGAAGGAAGGGCTGATGGGCGCGACGCGGATCGTGTTCCTCGGCCCCCCGGGCGCCGGCAAGGGGACTCAAGCCAAGCGAGTGGTCGTCGATCTCGGGCTCGAGCACCTCTCGACGGGTGACATCCTGCGTGAGGAGGTCGCTCGGTCGACGGGTCTCGGCAAGAAGGCGAAGGGATTCATGGACCGCGGCGAGCTAGTCCCCGACGACCTGATCATCGACATGATCCGTGGTCGCATTGAGCGGGCGAAGAAGGGGTTCGTGCTGGACGGGTTTCCGCGGACCGTCGCTCAGGCCGAGGCGTTGGACCGGATCAGCACGTTGGATGCCGTGGTGAACATCGATCTTGCGCGCGCCGAGGTCGTCCGACGGCTCACGGCGCGTCGGGTGTGCCGCGCGTGCGGGACGATCTACAACCTTGGTTTCAACCTTGCGGCGGGCACGACTCGGTGCGAGGCGTGCGGCGGCGAGCTGTATCAACGGGATGACGATCAGCCGTCGGTCATCGAGAACCGCTACGACGTGTACGAGCGGTCGACGGCGCCGTTGATTGCCTTCTACCGTGCGCGCGGACTCCTGAAGCCGGTAGACGGAAAGCTCGGCAGCGATCGGGTGTTCGCAGAGGTCATGCGAATCCTCGCGGCATGATTCCGCTGAAGTCCGCCGCGGAGCTCGAGGTGATGCAGGAGAACGGAGCGCTCCTTGCAGGCATCCTGAAGCGGCTGTGCGACGACGTCCGGCCGGGGAGGACGACGGCGCACTTCGATCGGCTGGCGCGCCAGCTGATCGCGGAGTGCGGGGGCGAGACGGCGTTCGATCGGCTCGCCGGGTTCCCGGGCGCGATCAACGCCTCGCTGAACGAGGAGATCGTGCACGGGATCCCGAGCGACGACCGGGCCCTTGCAGAAGGGGACCTGTTCTCGATCGATATCGGCATGGTGCGGGGCGGGTTCTGCGCCGACATGGCGACGACCGTCGGGGTTGGCAGAATCAGCGCGGAGGCGCGGAGACTGCTGGAAGTTGGGGAGAAAAGCTTGTGGGAAGGGATTCGGAACGTTAGAATCGGCAACCGAGTGTCGGATGTGTCCCACGCGATCGGTTCCTTCGTCGAGAGAAGCGGGTACCACGTCGTGCGGGAATACGTCGGGCATGGGATTGGCAGGGAGTTGCATGAAGACCCTCAGATCCCGAACTACGGTCCGCCGGGGCGCGGACCTCGCCTTCGCGCAGGGATGACCCTCGCGATTGAGCCGATGGTCAAGACGGATCCCCTTCCGACGGAAGTGCGGGACGATCGGTGGACCGTAGTCACGGCGTCTGGAGGGCTTTCTGTGCATTTTGAACATACGGTCGCATTGACCGAGCAAGGAGCCGCAGTCCTGACTCAAGGAGGTGACGCAAGGCGCAGTGTCGACGAATGAGACTCGCGACAAGAAGTCGGACGTGATTCGGCAGCGGGGAGAAGTCCTCGAAAGCCTGCCGAGTTCCATGTTCCGGGTGAAGTTGCCCAATGACCATGTCATCCTGTGTCACATCTCCGGACGGATCCGGAAGCACTACATCCGGATCCTGACGGGGGATCGGGTGATCGTGGAGATGTCGCCCTACGATCTGACGAAGGGGCGGATTGTCTATCGCGAGGGGTAGTTCGAGGTGCGCCGACGGCGATGAAGGTTCGAGCCTCAGTCAAGAAGATGTGTGCGAAGTGCAAGGTGATCCGGCGGGAAGGTCGCGTCCTCGTGATCTGCCGGAATCCCAAGCACAAGCAGCGGCAAGGGTAGGGGGAGAGGAATGGCGCGTATAGCCGGAGTCAATCTGCCGAGCAACAAGCGGATCGAGATTGCGCTGACGTACATTTACGGAATCGGGCGGCCTCGTTCGGTCGAGATCATCGAGAAGGCGGGGATCTCGCCCGACGTCCGTGTGAAGGACCTGACGGAGAACGAAGTAGCCAGCCTCCGCCGCGAAGTCGAGCAGTACGTGGTGGAAGGGGATCTCCGGCGGCGGGTGTACGCAAGCATCCAGCGCCTGAAGGACATTAACTCGTATCGCGGTATTCGGCACAAGAAGAGACTCCCGGTTCGAGGGCAGCGCACGCGGGCGAACGCCCGCACGTGGAAGGGTCCGCGTCCGGCCAAAGCTGGAAAGAAGAGGTAACGATGGCGACGAAGAACATCAAGCTTGAACGCGCGCTCATTCACGTCCATTCGACCTTCAACAACACGATCATCACAGTCACCGATCCCGGCGGTCATACCGTGGCGTGGAAGAGCCCCGGAGTCGTCGGCTACAAGGGCTCGAAGAAGGGGACTCCGTACGCGGCTCAGATCGCCGCGGAAGCCCTGGTGCGCGAGATGAAGGACTACGGCATCCGAAGCGTGGCCATCCGTGTGAAGGGAACCGGATCGGGACGGCAGTCGGTCGTCCAGACCATCAAGGCGTCGGGGATTCGCGTCGAGGAAGTCAAGAACGTGACGCCGGTTTCGCACAGCAAGGGGAGACGATAATGGGACGCGACACGGGCGCGAAGTGCAAACAGTGCCGCCGGGAAGGCGAGAAGCTGTTCCTGAAAGGGGACCGCTGCTACTCGCGGAGCTGCGCGGTTTCGCGGCGGGCGAATCCCCCCGGAGAAGGGCCGAAGAAGCGTCGACCGCGACGGAGCCAGTTCCTCCTGCACCTGCGGGAGAAGCAGAAGGCCCGCCGAATCTATGGGGTGCGCGAGCGACAGTTCCGCATCTACGTCGCGCAGGCGAAGGGCGTCAAGGGTGCAACCGGAACGGCGCTTCTGTCGACGCTCGAGCAGCGGTTCGACAACATGGTGTACCGCGCCGGGTTCGCGGCGTCCCGCCAGCAGGCCCGGCAGATGATCAGCCACGGGCACTTCGAGCTGAACGGCCGCGGGACGAACATCCCCTCGCTGATCCTGCAGCACGGAGACGTTGGCTCGGTCAAGGAGATCCGGCGCGAGAAGGTCAAGGCGATCGTGGAAGCGAACCTCGGCCGTGACGTGCCGCCCTGGATCGAGCGCAACGCGGACGCGATGAAGTTCCAGCTCATTGCGGCCCCGGATCTGACGAGGACTGGCCTCGACATCGCCGCGAACCTGATCGTCGAGTACTACTCCCGCTAGTAGGAGGTTTCGATGGATGAGTTGGTCTTCCCGAAGGAGATCAAGGTCGAGGAGCTCACGGACACAACCGGGAAAATCATCATCGAGCCGCTGGAGCAGGGGTTCGGTACCACGCTTGGGAACGCGCTGCGGCGCACGCTGCTCGCGGCGATTCCCGGAGCGGCGGTCGTTCGGGTGCGATTCGCGGGCAAGTACCACGAGTACGACACCATTGAGGGCGTCAAGGAAGACATCCTCGAGATCATCCTGAACCTGAAGGGGCTCTCGCTTCGGGTTCACGAGGAAGGCGTCAAGCGCCTGACGCTCGAGAAGAAGGGACGCGGCAAGGTGACGGCGGCCGACATCAACCTGCCGCCGGGCGTCGAGGTGATCAACCCCGATCTTCTTATCGCGACCCTGAACGACAAGGGCGCGCTTGATATGGAGATGGAGGTCGAGACCGGGTTCTCGTATCTTCCGGCGGAGCTGAACCGGCCGGAGGACGCACCGCTGTCGGTGATCCCCATCGACGCCGACTTCTCGCCCGTCAAGCGCGTCAACTTCGCCGTCGAAGAGACGCGCGTGGGAGGCAAGTCGGGGTACGAACGCCTCGTCATGGAGATCGCGACGAACGGAGGGATCCGCCCGGAAGAGGCGCTGTCCGAGGCTGGCCGGCTCTTGATGCGGCACTTGGAGCTCTTCCGCAGCTTCTCCGAGCACCCGTTCGGGATGGCGATCGAGGAGGCCGAGGGTGGCGAGGAGCATGAGCTCTCGGTCCCGCTCATTGATCTGGAGATCGACCAGCGGGCGTGCAACCTGCTCCAGGAGGCGGACATCACGACCCTAGGGCAGCTCCTCGCGAGGCCGAGAGAGGAGCTCCTCGACATTCACGGGTTTGGAGCGAAGACGCTGAGCAAGGTCGAGGACCGCCTCGCGGAGCTCGGGCACTCGCTCAAGAGCGAAGGAGAGGTTCACGATGCGTCATAGAGTAGACATCGACAAGATGGGCATGCTGCCGAGCCATCGGCGCAGCGTGCTCGCCAATCTGACGAACGCGCTCATCCTGCACTCGAAGGTCGACACGACCCTCATGCGAGCGAAGGCGAGCCAGAGGTTCGCGGAGCGGCTGATCACCCTGGCGCGGCGCGGCGACCTCCACGCACGGCGCATCGCGTTCTCTCGCCTCCGGGACAAGGAAGCCGTCGACAAGCTGTTCACCGACATCGGCCCTAAGATGCAGAACCGGGCCGGAGGGTACACGCGCATCGTGAAGCTCGGCCCTCGACGTGGCGACGCCGCCGAGCTAGCGCGGCTGATGCTTGTCGAGTAGCGACGAGAGAAGCTCCAAGAAGAAGATCGAGACTCCGCCTCGCGGAGTCTCTTCCTTTGGCGAGCCGGCATGTGGCTGGTGGCATGTAGTATGTGGGGAAGGCCAAGGCCCCAAAGGGAAGGGCGCGCTGCCTCTCCCGCGAGGCACTAGCTACAGGCTGCGAGCCGCCAGGCCGGTCTACTTCCCGAAGCGCTTCCTGAGCCGCTTCACCATGTCGTCGGTCATCGTCGAGAGGTCGAAGGAGGGGCGCCAATCCCACTCGTCGCGCGCCAGCCGATCGTCGAGGCTCTTCGGCCAGGAGTCGGCGATCGCCTGTCGGAAGTCGGGCGCGTACTCGCACGCAAACGACGGAATCAGCCTCTTGATCTCGGCCGCCAGCTCCTCGGCGGAGAAGCTCATGCCGGCCACGTTGTAGTCGCAGTGGTGTGAAAGCCGCTTGAAGTCGGCGTCCATCAGCGCGAGCGTCGCCTTGATGCAGTCCGGCATGTACATCATCGGCAGAACCGTGTCGGGGCGGACGAAACATGTGTACCGCCCGCTTTGGATCGCTTGGTAGAAGATGTCGACGGCATAGTCCGTCGTCCCGCCTCCCGGAGGCGTTTCGCTCGAGATGATCCCCGGGTAGCGCAGGCCGCGGACGTCGAGACCGTACCGGTGCACGTAGTAGTCGCCCACCAACTCGCCGGTCACCTTCGTGAGGCCGTACATGGTTGTGGGGCGGAGAACGGTGAGCTGCGGGGCTGGGTCCCTCGGCGTCTCCGGACCGAAGACGGCGATCGAGCTCGGGCAGAACACGCGCCCGACCGAACGCTCCCGGGCCACCTCGAGGACGTTGGCCCAGCCGCCGACGTTCACGTCCCACGCGAGTTGCGGGTTCGCCTCTCCCGTCGCGGACAGGATCGCCGCCATGTGGTAGATCGTGTCGATTCGGAGGTCCCCGACGAGGGAGCGAATCCGCTCGCGGTCGCGAACGTCGGCGATCTCGAACGGACCTTCCGTGCCGGGTGAGGCGCCGTCCGGGCGACGGATGTCGGTCGCGATGACGTTGGACGTGCCGTGCCGCTTGCGGAGAGCCGGCGTGAGCTCGGACCCGATCTGCCCCCCCGCTCCGGTGACCAAGACGCGCTGCATGCTTCCTCCTGCCTCGCTCGTGTGAGAGGCGTCAGTTTACGCGATGAGCCGATCCGCCGGTAGGGCGGCAATTGCGGGCCCGTGCCAACGAGCTATACTCCCGAGCATGCGCACGGCGATCGGCATCGACATCGGCGGGACGTTCGTCGACGTCGTCGTTGCCGATGAGCTGGGGCTGCGATTCGCGAAGGCGCCGTCGACGCCGTCTGCGCCTGCCGACGGCGTGCTGGGCATCCTGGCTGGTCTGATCGGCCGACGCGAGATCGAGCCGGCCGACGTCGCTCGGATCGTGCACGGCTCCACCGTCGCCACGAACGCCCTCCTGGAGGGGAAGACGGCCAGGACGGCGCTGGTCACGTCGCTCGGATTCCGCGACGTGCTCGAGATCGGCCGCCAGAACCGAGACTCGCTCTACGATCTTGGCTTCGAGCGAACTCCCCCGATCGTTCCGCGCGACCTACGCTTCGAGGTGACCGAGCGGATCGACGCGGCGGGTGACGTCCTCGTTCCGCTCTCAGAGGATGAGGTTGCCGCCGTTGCCGAGAAGCTCGTCGAGGAACGCGTCGACGCGGTCGCCGTCGCGTTTCTCTTCTCGTACCTCCGGCCGGAGCACGAGCGGCGCGTGCGAGAGCTGCTTCGCAAGCGGCTGGGTGATGTTCCCGTCGTTCTGTCGAGCGACGTCCTGCCCGAATTCCGAGAGTTCGAGCGCACGTCGACGACGGTGATCACGGCCGCGCTGCGCCCGGTGGTCGGCGCGTACCTCGCGGCGCTCGAACGCGGGGCCGAGAAGCTCGGGCTTCCGCGGAGTTGGCAGATCATGCAGTCGAGTGGTGCCGTGATGAGTGCGGACGCCGCGCAGGAGGAGCCCGGCCGGCTCTTGCTCTCAGGGCCCGCCGGCGGCGTGCAGGGAGCCCGTGCCGTAGGAGAGGCCGTCGGCGAGCGGAACCTGATCACGCTCGACATGGGCGGGACGAGCTGCGACGTCGCCCTCGTCTCGGACGGCGGCATCGACTGGACCGCGAGCGGCGTCGTCGCCGGCCGTGCGGTCGCCTTGCCGATGGTGTCGGTCCACACGATTGGGGCGGGCGGCGGCAGCGTTGCCTGGATCGACGCGGGCGGTGCGCTTCGGGTGGGACCCGAAAGCATGGGGGCGGATCCTGGACCCGCCTGCTATGGACGTGGCGGAACGAGTCCGACGGTGACTGACGCGCACCTCGTCCTCGGGCACCTCGCCCCGCACCGCGCGATTGGAGGTCTCGCGGCCCTCGACGTTGAGCGCGCCCGCGAGGCGGTCGAGCGCGTGGTCGCGAAGCCACTGCGCCTGTCGGTCGAGGGCGCGGCGCTCGGGATCCTCGAGGTTGCTGACGCGTCCATGGAGCGGGCGATCCGCGTCGTGTCGGTCGAGCGGGGGCGCGATCCGCGGGAGTACGCGCTCCTCGCCTTTGGCGGCGCCGGGCCGCTGCACGCAGTCTCCCTTGCGCGGCGCCTCTCGATCCCGCGCGTCATTATCCCGTGGACCGCCGGTGTCCTCTCGGCATACGGCCTGCTCGTGGCCGAGACGGGCCACGACTACAGCCGCACGCTTCTGCGGCCGATCGCCAACCTCGACATGAAGACGGTGACCAGACTGGTGGCGGAACTGCGCGAGGAGGGCGCGCGGGCGCTCGCGGCGGAGGGGATCGGAGAGCGGGAGGCGCGCTTCTCGACGACCGCCGATCTCCGCTACGTCGGGCAGTCGCACGAGGTCAACGTGCCCTTTGCGGTTCGTGACGGCGTCGTTGATGTCGATGGGCTGTGCGAGGCGTTCCATCGAGCACACGAGGAGCGCTACGGCCACAGCGCACCGGACGAGCCGGTCGAGTGGGTCACGGTCCGCGTCCGCGCTTCGGGGCCCCCGGCGAAGGTCGGGGCGAGGCGCCGAGCGGAGAGAAGCGAGCCGGAAACGCAGGTTCGTGCGCCCGTGTGGTTTGACGCGTCGGGTCCGGTCACCACGCACAGGCTCACCCGAGACGAGATCGTTCCAGGCGAGACCTTCCACGGGCCCGCGGTCGTGTTCGGAGAGGATTCCACCGTGGTGATCCCGCCGGGCGCGTCGGGGCGGTCCAACGCGCACGGACATCTCGTCGTCGAGGTGGGGTCATGAGCCAGGCCATCGACGCCATCACGCTCGAGGTTCTGCGGCACGCGTTCGTCGCGGTGGCCGAGGAGATGAACGCGAACCTGATTCGCACCGCGTACTCTCCGAACATCAAGGAGCGGCGGGACTGCTCGTCGGCCCTTTTCGACGCGGCGGGCGAGCTGATCGCCCAGGCAGAGTCGATCCCCGTGCACCTCGGAGCCATGCCGTATTCCGTCGCCGCCGCGATCCGGAGCGCGGGGCAGTTCAGTCCCGGGGACGTGGTCGTGGTGAACGACCCGTACGCTGGCGGAGCGCACCTTCCCGACATCACCTTCGTTGCGCCCGTGTTCGAGGGCGGTGCCCTCGTTGCGTTCGTCGCAAACCGCGCGCACCACGCCGACGTCGGCGGCAAAGAGCCGGGGAGCTTGGCGGGCGATGCGGTCGAGATCTACCAAGAGGGACTGCGCATTCCGCCGGTCCGACTGTGGCGATCGGGGACCGTCGATGACGACCTCCTGAACCTCATCTTAGTGAACGTGCGCACACCGCGAGAGCGCCTCGGGGATCTGCGGGCGCAGTACGCGGGGTGTCGAGTTGGCACGGAACGGGTGCACACGCTTGTCGCCCGATGGGGACGGGGGAAGCTCGCGGCGGGAATGGAGGAGATCAAGGCCTACTCCGAGCGCCGGATGCGCGCCGAGATTGGACGGCTCCCTGCAGGACCGTTCACGTTCGAGGACGCGCTCGACGACGACGGCGTGTCCGACGGTCCCTTCGCGATCCGCGTCGCCATCTCCGTGCGCGGGGACAGGTTGGTCGTCGACTTCACGGGAAGCTCCCGGCAGGCGGCGGGTCCGATCAACGCAGTCTTCGCCGTCACAGCGTCCGCGACGTACTACGCCGTGCGCGCGGCGACGGATCCGACGATTCCACCCAACGCGGGCTCGTACCGGCCGATCGAAATCGTCGCCCCCGCCGGAACCGTCGTGAACCCGCTGCCGCCCGCCGCGGTGGTCGGAGGAAACCTCGAGACGTCACAGCGGATCGTCGACGTTGTCCTCGGAGCGCTCGCGGAGGCGAGGCCGGACCGTGCCATCGCGGCGTGCCAAGGGACGATGAACAACGTCGCGATCGGCGGCGTGGATCCGCGAACCGGCGGAGCGTACACCCTCTATGAGACGATCGCCGGCGGGTTCGGAGCGCGGCCGGACAAGGACGGCGTTGACGGCGTCCACTCCCACATGACGAACACGCTCCGCGTGCGCCGCTACGAACTGATCGGCAAGAGCGGCGGCGACGGCGAGTACCGCGGCGGACTCGGGATTCGCCGCGACATCGAAGCCGTCGGCCACTCGGCGCGCGTGTCGCTTCTCACGGAGAGACGGAAGAGCGCACCGTACGGGATTCGAGGAGGTCAGCCGGGCGCCGTCGGACGGAACGTCAGGATTCGCCGCGACGGCTCCGAAGAAGAGCTGCCGGGGAAGGGATCGGTCATCCTTGCGCCAGGAGAGGTCGTGAGCGTTCGCACCCCGGGCGGGGGCGGATGCGGTGATCCGAAACGGCGGTCTCGCGAGCTGCGGGCGCGCGACCTTCGCGAAGGTCGCGCCTAGGCGGCGACCGCGGTGGCTGCGGGCTACTCCTCGACCGGAGGCGTAACGAGGGTCGCCGTCCAGGTGAAGTTGTACGCCGCCCCGTCGATGTTGGCGGTTCCCGTGCCGGACATCTCCGTGTCGCCTGCATCCCCGTCGAAGTCGAAGGTCACGGGGATCTCGGGCGAGATCTGATCGTTCACTCCGGAAGCCGTGAACTCGACCGACGAGCCCGACGCCCGACCAAATGTCACGTCGATCGTATACGTGTTGGTGGAGTGGCTGACGAGCGTGACTGTGCCGGTGATGTCCTTCCCGTCCTGTACGAGGTCGAGCGAGAACGGACTCGCAAACCCTGTCGCAGGGCCGGTCGTCCACGTCATGTCCCCCACCCACCCGCCGGTCACGTCGACCGTAACGAGCGACGAACAGCCGGATGCGAACAGCACGAGGGCGAATCCCAGCCGAACCAAGAGGCGCTTGCGCGATCTAGACATGCTCTCCCTCCTAGTCTGAGCGTAGGCGGGAATGCGGGAGAAACGGAGGCGACGCGGCCCGATCGAGGAGGACTTTGGGCACCAGACAGTCACAGCTGCCTGGTGCCTAGAAAGCGGGCACCTGACACCTGCTGCGGTTGTCAGGTGCCTAGGAAGCGAGCGCCGGGCTGGTTGGCGCTCGGCGCCAACCAGCTAACATACGGAGCGAGGATCGCCCCGGCCGCGGCAGGTCACTGCGAGGCTATAATCCCGACCGGAAAGGAGCCGACGTGCCTGAACTCCCGGATCTCGAGGTGATGCGCGAGGTGCTCGCGGAGCGTGTCCTCGGTCGGCCGATCCTGACGGCCCGAGCCGCGAGGCCCGACATCCTGAAGACGGTGTCCCCGCCGCTCGACGCGCTTGCCGGGGAGTCGTTCCGCGAGATCGGACGGGTCGGCAAGCACCTTGTCCTCACGGTCCGCGACGACCTGTACGTCGTCATGCACCTCATGGTTGCCGGGCGCCTCGTCCTCACGGGGGCGAGCACCAAGGTCACGAAGGCCACCGGCTTTCTGGTCACATTCGCCGACGGCGAGGACCTGCGCCTTGTCGAGAACGGCTCGATCAAGCGGGCGAAGGTCCACCTCGTTGCGAAGCCCTCCGATGTCGATCGCGTGGCCCGCGCCGGCGTTGAACCGTTGTCGGAGGCATTCACGCCCGAGTTCCTGACACAGCGCTTCGCCGGGGAGCGTCGGCAGGTGAAGAAGGCGATCACCGAACCTTCGTGGATCGGCGGAATCGGGACGGCGTACGCCGACGAGATTCTCTTCGCGGCGAAGCTCTCGCCGATCCGCTACGTCAACACACTCAAGGACGAGGAGATCGAGCGGCTGTGGGCGGCGACGCGCGACGTTCTCCGAGCAGGGATTGAAGCAACGCGGGCCCGGTCGAAAGGAACGCTCGTTTCGGATGAGGGCCGGGCCGCGATGCAGGTCTACGGCAGAGCGGGCGAGCCGTGTCGTGTCTGCGGGAAGCCGATCGCCGAGATCCGCTTCGCAGAGACTCACACCTTCTACTGCACGCACTGCCAGGCGGGCGACAAGTCGATCGCCGATCGCCGCTCCTGGCTCACCCGCTAGGGTGGAACTGACAAGAACTCACCGCAGAGAGCGCGGAGAACACCAGCCGCTCTCTCACATCCTAAGGCCCTTATGATTCGCGCATGCAGACTCAGGGACAGGTGACTCGCCGGTCCGGAATCCTTCCTCTGGACTCCTCTGCGACCTCTGCGGTCACAGGCTCCGCGGCCTCTGCGGTTGGCTTCAGAGTGGCAAGGGGTCGCGAATCGGTCGGCGGTCCCACTCCGGGCTGCGCGGGATGACGCGCCCGCCCTGCATCACCCACGAGACCCCGGCGAGCGCCCTGATGTCGGCAAGCGGATCCCGATCGACGAGGATCAGGTCGGCCCACTTGCCCGGTTCGACGGTGCCTAGGCGATCCTCGAGGCCGAGGACCTCGGCGCCGACGCGGGTCGCCGACTCGATCGCCTCCATGTTCGAGAGACCTAGGCGCGTGAGGAACTCAACCTCCTCCGGAAGGACGCACCACGGGAAGTCGGCGAGGACGAAATCGGTGCCTGCCGCAATCCGCACCCCGTGCTTCCGGGCGAGCGCCATCGTCGTGGGGAGTTGGTCGACACAGCGTTGGAACCATGTCGCACTCGCGGCGAGGTCCTTCGCGTCGCCCCACGGGAACTTCTCGGGTGTTGCCTGCCAGCGGCGTAGCCGCTCGGCAAGGTCGTGCTTCACCCACAAGGTGGGTACGAGGAACGTCCCGTCGCGCCCCATCCGCTCGGCGGTGGCTTCGTCGAGGAAGCTGCCGTGCTCGATCGCGTCGACGCCGGCCTCGACCGCCATCGCCGTCGTGACGAGGTTCGCAGCGTGGATCGAGACGCGCAGGCCGAAGCGGTGCGCCTCGTCGACGCCGGCCTCGATCTCCTCTTGTCGGAACTCAGGGTGGTCGGTGCGGTGCGAGGTGAGGAGCTTGATCAAATCGACCCCCGCCTTCTGCTCCTCGCGGACCGCCTGACGGACGGCGTCGGGGGAGTCGGCTTGGTGGACGCCGTCAGGGTCGCTCGAGCCGTGTCCGCCGGTCATGCAGATTCCCTTCCCTGCGGTATAGAACCGCGGACCGACGAGCTGGCCGCGCTCGATCGCCGAGCGGATCGCGAGGTTCATCCGCGGGCCGCACACGTCGCGCACCGTCGTCACACCAGCCTGGAGGGCGCTCCGCAGGTTTTGCGTGGCGAGGACTGTCATGTATGCGGTGGTGCAGCCCTTGGGCTTGATCGGGACGAAGTCGGGCGACGAGACGTGCACATGGGCGTCGATCATCCCGGGGAGGAGGAAGCGACCTTTCGCCTCGATCCGCTCCGCGTCAGATGGGATTGGCGTGGAGCGCCGCGCGCCGGCGGCCGCGATGCGCTTTCCTTCGACGACAACGACCGAGTCCGCCACC
>JAPLGD010000051.1 GCA_026390345.1 Candidatus Bipolaricaulota bacterium
CCCGACGTTCCGGACGACACGGTAGCCCAGTCGAACCTCGCGCGGAACCTCGATCCCGATGTGAGCGAGGACGACGCCGGTGCGCTCGCCGCGGGGAATGGAGCGTTCGCTTTCGCCCTCTACGGCCAGATCGCTGCGGGCGACGGGAACGTCTTCTTCTCGCCGTTCAGTATCTCGTCGGCGCTCGCGATGACGTACGCCGGGGCGGACGGCGAGACGGAAACGCAGATGGCCGACGCGCTCCACTTCGACCTCGGCCAGGACGCGCTGCATCCAGCGTTCAACGCGATCGATCTCGAACTCAGCGGCCGCGATGAGCTCGAAGAACCGTATGAGGGCGATGGGTTCGAGCTGTCGATCGTCAACGCGGTGTGGGGCGAGCGGGGATTCCCGTTCCTCGACAGCTACCTCGACGTCCTCGCCGTGGACTATGGGGCTGGCCTGCGACTTGTCGACTTCTCCGGCGACCCCGAAGGTTCGCGAACGACGATCAACGACTGGGTCAGTGACGAGACGAACGACAGGGTCCAGGACCTCCTACCGGAAGGCAGTGTCAGCGCGGGAACGCGCCTTGTGCTTACGAACGCCATCTACTTCAAAGCCCCGTGGCTCGACCCGTTCGACGAGGACGACACGAAGAGCGAGTCGTTCACGACGCTCTCCGGGTCCTCGATCTCGCTCGCGATGATGCACCAGACCATCACGGCCTCGTACGCGCAGGTCGGCGACGTCCAAGCCGTTGAGCTGCCGTACAACGGCGGGAAGCTGGCGATGCTTCTGCTGGTTCCGGACGCAGGCGGGTTCGAGTCTTTCGAGGAGAGCCTTGACTACGAGGCGTACCGGGAGATCGTCGGCCAGCTCGAGGAGCACCGGGTCTACCTCGGCCTGCCGCAATTCGAGTTCGACTACGCCCTGTCGCTCGTCGATGCGCTCCGCTCGCTTGGGATGGAGGACGCGTTCGACCCCGACGCGGCCGACTTCTCCGGCATCGACGGCGCGCACGACCTCTACATCTCGAACGTCCTGCACAAGGCGTTTGTCTCGGTCGACGAGATCGGCACCGAGGCCGCCGCGGCGACCGCCGTCGTCGTCGACGTGACGGCGATTCCGGGCGAACCCGTGACGCTCACGATCGACCGTCCGTTCCTCTTCGTCATCCGCGACATTCCCACGGACACGATCCTGTTCATCGGGCGGGTTGTAGAGCCGTAGCCGTCGGGCCCGCGTAGCTGCAAGACCGGCAGACGGGGAACAAGGCAAGGCCCTGCGTTTCCGCAGGGCCTCATGCTGTGTGCAAGAGCTCTTGGCTCTCCCGATCTTGCTACGGCTTCTTCGCGCCCGCCTCCGGGGTGACGCCGACAGCGGCCAGGACTTCGCCCAGCTTCCCGGCTCGCGCAAGGCCAGTCAGCGACGCGAAGAACGCGCTCATCGCACCCTGATCCCCGCTGGCGCCACTCGACACGTTGACCTCGGGTACGAACGGCTGCTGGCTCGCCGCCAACGCCTGAACGACGTTGACGAGCGTCGTGCCCTCCTTGCCGAGCGCCTCGGTCTGCCGCAGATACCCGTCAGCCTTGGCTAGCGCCACAGCACGGACCTCGGCTCCCTTTGCGGTACCGACCTTCTCGAGGTAGGTGGCTTCACCGTCCGCCTCGCGCATGCGCGCCGACGCTGTGTTCTGAGCGATGTCGATTCCGACGCTCGAACGTGCCAGCGCGGCTTGCTGGTCCGCGAGTCCGCGCTGCTGCTCGGTCGAGATGCGCGCGGTCTCCGCCGCCTGCTGCTTCTGCAGCGTGAGGATCTGCTGGTTCGCGATCTCGCGCTCCGTGAGCACTTTCGTGAGCTCCTCCGGAAGGATGACGTCCTGGATGAAGACGCCGCGCGTATCGACGTTGTAAACCATAAGCTGGTTCATGATGTGGTGGAAGGCCTCTTCCTGCACCTTCTGGCGGTTCTCAATGAACTGGATCGCGGGCATGCTCTGGAGCTTGTCGCGGAAGTGGTTGCCTACGGCCGCTTGCAGGACCTCGTTGACGAGGTTCTCCATCGTTCCGACCGCCGAGATGACGCGTGACGCCATCGTGTCCGGCACGTGGATCTGGACCTGAAGATCGATCTTGAACACAAAGCCTTCGCGGCTCTTGGCGACGATCTGGCTCAGGTGCTGATCCAACTTGTGGGCTTCGGAAACCTGCGTTGCCCAGTTCAGGGTAAGGATGGATGTCGGCACGATCTCTGCGTCGTAGCAGCGCGGGTTGATCGCGTACTTGCCGGTTCGCACCGTTTCTTGCCAGATGCCGCGATGGCTGGGCCGCACGAGCGTGCCGAAGTGGAACGCCTCGCCCGACGTGTCTTGCGGCACGAGCCCGACGTACGACTTGATGACGGCGACCTGGCCCTGTTCCACAACGAGCATCGGAACGAGTTCCACCTCGACGAGGTACGGGTTCAGGTTGAACGTCCCGTAGAGGAGCGGGTCATGCTGCAGTCCGATCCTTCCGCCGGCGTCGAGGAACGCCTGGAAGTCTTGGTAGTTGTCGTGAAGCTTCACTTTGCTGTCGAGGATCAGGTCCGCAAGCTGCGCGTCGGTCGCCCCAGTCTCTTCCCGCTTGCGGATGTCGTCGAAGCCGCCGATACGGCAGGCGATGTCGCCGGGCTCGAGCGGTGGCCCCTCGTGTACGCGCACGATGCCGATCACATCGACGAGCTTCACTTTGCCTTTCATCGGATCCTCGAACGCGCGCCCGCCCGTCTCCGCCGTCGCCTTCTGGCTCAACGGCTCGGGGGCTCGAGCTTCGCCTCGGCCTCCTCCGTCGACGGCAAACACGTTCCGCTTCTCGACGTTCTGGATCAGCTGATCGTGGACGTGCAGGGCGCCGACCTCCTGCTGTTCGGACCCCACGACGACCTGCGGCCGGATGACGACCTGCTTGAATCGTTCCGACGGAAGGGCCCGCGCCTTCTCGAGCGCCTCCTTGGAGATCGGAACCCCGTACGTCCCGCTCGCCGTGCGGACGATAAACGCCGCCGGGTGGATGGCAAGGACCGAGCCCGGACGCAGCGTCGGCCGCTGCGGTCCCTTCTGGCCCCCGTTGTCGACAAACGCGCGAACGTCGGAGAAGTCTCCAAAGACGGGCTTGTAGACTCCGGACTTCTGCCCCTCCTTGAGGCTCCCGCCGACCTGAGCAAACACCACGCCGATTTCGCCAGCCGGCACCTGAACCATGGGATGGCGAGTGACCTTGTAGATCGGCCACAACTTGAACCAGAGGCCGGCGCGGAGCAAGTCGGCCTGATATCCAGCCTCTCCGTGGAACGCGATCGGGTCGTCGCCCTTCAGTTTCCTGAAGCTTACGCGCTTCAGCACGAGGCCCACCTGCGTCGGTCCGATGCTCCGGATCGAGCGGAGAAGCACGATCAGGAGCAGGATGCCGCCCACAAGGGCCAGCACGGTTATCTCAAGGCCTGACACATCGACCCTCCTCGCCCCGCGGGCCGCCGTCGTGGGCCCGGGGCCATCCGCCGCGACAGGCGCCGCAGTTGGCTGCCTGCCGCACTTCCCGTCGAATGAGCCGGATCATAGTATGAAAGGAAGACAGTGGCAAGTGGTGACATCTTCCTCTAGGCCCTCGCCGCCCTTTGCGGCCGCTCTACTCCCAGCGGAAGAACCGTACCGTCAGGACGAGGGAGACAACGGCCCACGCACCGAGCACTCCGAACCGCCACAGGTCGCCGAGCGCGACGCCGAAGACGATGTCCCGCAGGAGCGTATTCACCGGCGTGAGGGGCAGGGCCTTGGCGATCGGCTGGAGCCATCGCGGCAGGAGCGACAGCGGCATGAACAGCTCGGAGAGCATCAGCATCGGCGTGAACGCCGACCAGATGATGATGTTCGCCGTTCGGGTCGTTCGTGCGACGCTGCCGATGGCGCTCCCGAGCGCGAGGAACGTGACCATCGCGCAAAAGAGGACTCCAACGAACGCGAGTGCCGAACCAAGGATGCGGACCTCGAAGAATCCCATCGCGAGGATCGTGACCACGGCGACGCCGACCACGGTGAACGCGAGCTGGGAGAGCGAGTAGGCAGCAACGAGCGTCGTCACCTTCACCGGCGTCACCCGTAGCCGGCGCAGCACGCCGGCCTCGCGGTACGTCGTCAGCGCGATGGGCACTCCGATGAACGACGTGCTCAGGATCACAAGGCTGATGCTTGCCGGGAAGACGAGGCTCGCGAAGCCCTGGCCATGGTAGTCGAAGCCGGGGATCGGCATGCCGATGACGACGACCATCAACAGGAACCAGAGCGCGGGGAAGGCGAGCGACCAGAACGCCGTCATCGGGTCGCGCAGGGTGAGCCGGAACTCACTCCAAGCGAGCTTCGCTAGGCCCCTCATTCCCTCATCTCCCTTCCCGTGAGAGCGAGGAAGACGTCGTCGAGGTTCGGCGTCTCCGTGCGGATTGCGTCGAGGCTCAAACCTTGGCGGTCGGCGTGACGGATCAGTTCCTGAAGCGTGGCGTTGCCGTCGCTCGTGTAGAGGACGAACCCGTCGTCCTTCGGCTCCACGCGGGTCACCGCCGGGAGCTTCGCAAACTCCGCCGACGCTACGGCTCGGTTTGTCACCCGGAACAGCACTTTTGTCCCCGCCTTGAGGTTGTGGACCAGGTTTGCCGGAGTGTCGAGGGCGATGATCCGACCGTGATCGATGACCGCGACGCGATCGCACAGCGCCTCGGCCTCTTCCATGTAGTGGGTCGTCAGGAACACCGTCTTCCCGCGGCCGTGGAACTCCCTCAACAGGTCCCACATGGCGCGGCGCGCCTGCGGATCGAGGCCGGTCGTGATCTCGTCGAAGAAGAGGATCTCCGGGTCGTTGACCAGGGCAAGGGCTATCGCCACCCGCTGCTTCTGCCCGCCTGACAGCTTGCGGAACCGGCTGTTCGCCTTGTCGGCGAGCGACAGCGTCTCGAGCAGTTCTTCGGGATGGAGGAGCGACTTCCGGTAGAGGCTCGCGAAGAGGCCGATGGCCTCTTTCACCTTCAGGTTCGGCTGGATCGACGTCGCCTGGAGTTGCACGCCGATCCGCTCGCGCAGTTCGACCGACTGAGCCTGTGGATCGAGGCCGAGAACGCGGATCGAGCCGCTGTCGGGCTTGCGCAGGCTCTCGATCATCTCGATCAGCGTCGTCTTGCCAGCGCCATTGGGTCCGACGAGGCCGAAGATCTCACCCACCGCGATCTCGAGGCTCACGTCGTTGACGGCGACGAGGTCGCCGTAGCGCTTGACCACGTGTTCGCACTTCAAGGCCAAGGTCTGTTGCGCCATGGCCCGGATGTTAACGCTTCTTCGAGGGCGACGTCTTCTTCTCAGGCACCTCCGGCCCCACGTCGCGTAGGAACTACGTTGCCCCGCGCATCGTCTTCCGCAGGATGTCGAACGGCGCGAGTGCGATGCCCTGGTCCCCCTCGCTCAATACTCTGCGACCCCCTGGGACTGCATTCGTATCCCGCGGACGTGTGTTCCTTCGGTAAAGCGTCGCAGGGTGTGGCATGCGTTCCATGCGCACTTCGTTCCCTCGCGGTGATTCGTCGTCAGAATGCCGTACGTCGCTGAGTTGAATGTGTAGTTTTGCGGCTGTAGGATGGCACCTAGAAATGGGATGTCAATATGCGAGACTGCAATGAAGGTTATCGCGTCGGGAATCGCGGTCGCGTTGAATGGCGGTTGTTGTCCGCCGCAGCGCGGATTCGAGTGCTGATGAACGACGGCTCGGGACGCGCATTGTGCCGCAGTAGGGGTCAAGGGGAGGAAGCATGGCGAACAAGCATCCATATGTGACAAGCCCTGGCGGCCTTGTTCAGACCGTCACGCACTTCAAGAATTCGTTCCCTGTCACCGTAAACGCAGGCACGCTCAAGAAGCTGGGCTTTGCGCCCAACAATGAGAGCTACATTCTGAACGTCCTTCGCTTCATTGGCCTGATTGATCAGGAAGACAAGAAGACCGTGGAGGCCACCAAAGCTTTCAGCCTCCGAGAGGACACCGCGTTCTCGAAGGCCTTCGCTGCACTCGTGAAGGCGGCCTACTCGGATCTCTTTGACCTGCATCAGGACGGCGCCTGGGATCTTGACGCGGACTCCCTGATTACCTTCTTTCGGTCAAACGATGGGACCACGGAGATAGTTGGGAGGCGCCAGGCTTCGACATTCCAGTTGCTCGCCGCATTCTCCGGCCACGGAGACGTGCCGGAACCGCGCACTGTTTCGGCTACTCGGAGCAAACCTGCGAAGACGCGCAAGGCGGCGACTCCCGCGGCAGAGATTCCAGCGCAGAAGGGTCGCGGCCTCTTGCAGAAAGCTGATGGTGGAATGCCCGTGGGGCTTTCCGTTCGCATCGAGGTGAACTTGCCCGCGGACGGTGACCAGGCGACCTACGATCGCATCTTCAAGAGCATCAGAGAGAACTTGCTGAATGGGTGACGTGTTCAGTGCGTTCGAGCGTTTGGTGCGGACCGCGCACAGGTTCACCGAGGCACGGTCGCTCCCCAGGGGCGGGCTGCATCCGTTCGACGAACGCAACATCCACGCGGGGCTCCCAGCGGTGGTAAGGGAGCTATTCGATGATGGCCACTACTCCCAGGCAACGTTCGAGGCGTACAAGTACGTGGATGAAGTCGTCCAGAGACTCTCTGGGCTCAATGAGTCGGGTTTCAAGCTGATGCTCCGGGCATTTGATGAAGCCTCTCCGCTGGTCCAGCTCACTTCCCTGTCCACTCAGTCAGAGACGGACGAGCAGCACGGCTATCGGTTCATCTTCGCCGGGTCGGTCATGGCGATTAGGAATCCCCGCGGACACAAGCATTCCGTGGTGGACACTCCGGACCAGTGTCTCGATCATCTTGCTCTCGCCTCGATGCTGCTGCGCAGACTGGAAGAAGCGGGGCTCGTCTGAAGTCAGCCCAACAAGGGAATCAACCTGACAGCACCTCATGGGGCGACGGGATCTGATCCTGCAATCCAACCCGAGGTTATGGCGAGGACCGCTAGGCTGAACAGCACCGCGCCTGGGCGACGGGGTCACATCTTCGATTGCAGTGTTTCTCCGGGCGACTGCAAGCCCCACAACGCAGTGCTGAGAGTAGAGGTTCGCAGGAAAGGGGCGCCGCACCGTCCTACGAACTGCGCGGCGTGCGCCGCCACCGGTAAGTGAGTGCGCCAGCGGGGTGGAAACCAAGGCGCTCATAGATCGTCTTCGCCGAGATCGCGCTGTCAGTGTAGAGCGACATCTTCTCGATCCCCTGTTCGCGGCACGTGACCATGGCGTCGTAGAGCAAGCGCTGCCCGTAGCCGCGGCCGCGGGTCTCCGGAGCGATCCCGATCCAGGCGAGGTGCGCGGCGGTCTCGTCCCACCCAGCGACGAGGGTGAAGCCTAGTAGCCGATCGTCGTCGAAGAGGGCGAGCGAGCCCGGATGACCGAGCGTGTCTTCGAGGAGCGAGTCGAAGTACGCGCGCCGCTCGTCGGCCGTCTGCCTAGCGACAAGCTCGATCTCGCCGTGTGCCACGCAGGCGGAGTAGTTCTCGTACAACTCCTCGGGTGTCGCTGATGCGACTGGCGCGATTTCGAGAGCGGAGTCGTCGCACTCCGGGAGTTGGTCGAGGTCGCGGGTCATCGCGAAGTAGAACCGGTCGAAGCCGAGGTGCCCCAGGAAGGCGTCCAGGCGCTCGTCGCGCTTCCAGTTCGCCGATCCCATCGGCAGAAGAATCTCGAGTCCCGTCTCGCCTTCGCGCTCGATCCACGCGCTCGCCTCGAGCAAGAGCGCTGTGTGGACCGCCGCGGCTTGGCCGTCGAGTGGAAGGATGGGGTTCCCTCCGAGAAGGTCGGTCGGCGCACCCCACGTCTCGAGGAAGCCAGACGTGAGGACGAGAAGCCCGAGCGTAGTCTTGCCATCCGATGCGACGAAGACCTGTCGAGGTTCCGGCAGCTCGCGGAGCACCTTGGGCGTCCACTTGCCCGGGTCGGCGTACGGATGACCGTTTGCTGCGAGCTGCACAAGGAACTGGGCAAGCGCCACGGTAGACGGAGGTTCCAGACGGGTCACGCGGATGGGCATGGGGCTCCTTGAACGGGCGCGACGATGCCGGGTTTGTAAGCGAGAAGCCGCAATTCGTCAAGAGTGCGCGCGGCGTGACACAGCCATCGAGGGAGCATCCTGATCAGGTCGAGGCGAGGTTCGACCGTCCGACCTCCCCCGTGACCCAGGCGCCGAAGACCTTCACCTGTCCGATCAAGTCGTCGACTTCGCTTGCACTCGCGACGTTGACGTGATCGTAGGAAAGCGTGTTGCGCTTGCGACGCGCGCGATCGAAGTACTCTGCGAAGGTTCGCATGCTGGGCGAAAGATGTGGCTCGAGCTCCTGGAAGGTACGTTCGTGAAACCCTGCCTTGCGAATACGGGTCCCGTGGAGGCGGAGGACGACCGTGGCCAACTGCAGCGCGGCGTTGTAGGCAAGCGCGAACCTGGTGTCCAGGTGGAGGTTGTCGATCGCGGCCTGGCCCAGGTCGCGGTCTGCGATCGCGAGCAGCTTGCCGATCTCGATCGCGGAAGGGGTGATCGGGCGGGAGGAGTCGTTCACGTTAGCATCCCCCGCAGATCGTCTTCGGTGCCGATGAGGAAGATTCTCGGCCCCGCGAGCACGGACGCGAGGAACGGGTCGCGGTCTTCCACCCGACGCGAGACTTCGCCGGGCGAGTAGAGCGAGACGTTGATCTCACGGCCGAGCGATCGTTCGAGCTCTGAGAGCGTCGGAGACAGCGCGCTGAGGGGCGCCTCACCGAGGATGAACAGATCGATGTCGCTCTCCGCAGTGTCGGCGTTCGCAGCGGTGGACCCGAAGATGAACGCGACGCGGATGTCCTCTCTGCCTGTCAGCGTTTCGCGGATGCGGTCTCCCACGGCTACGGTCTTGAGCACCATGGCGCGCAGGTCGGGGACGATCGGATTGGCTCGATTCACTCGCAGGTAGACGCGATTGCCCCGCTTCTCTCGTTCGAGGATGCCGATGCCGGACAGCCGGTCGAGCTCCCTCTGGACAGCCCTCGGGAGGAGTCCCGTGAGCCTCCCCACCTCGCGCCCGTAGAAGTCGCGGTCGGGGTGCGTCAGGAACAGAGTCAGTACCCTCACCCTCGCCTCGGAACCAAAGAGCTCTGCAAGCATAGGTCGCTCCGTATACAAAGCGTATGCGATTGTATACAGATCGTATCCGTACGTCAACTGAACTGCCTGCTTTGGCCTAGCGATGCCAAGACACCTGCGAGGAAGCTCCGTCCTGAGGTGGCGCCGAGGGCAAGGACGCGGGCTGCGGCGGCTGCCAGCTTCTCGCCCGGCTCCGCGTCGCCAAGCGCGCTGACGAGGTCGACAAGCGGCTCGGGGAAAGAACCGTCAGCTGCTGCCGCGAGCATCTGCCGCGATGCGGGGTGAGTCCGAAGGCTCACTCCTGCGAGGTCCTGTCGCAGCGTTTCGAGCTCTTGCCCCGCCGCGGAGATCCCGGACAGCGCCGTGAGCCCGGCGAGGATGCCGACGAGGACGTCGTCGCCTGACGGCGTCGAACCGGACCCAAGGCCGACGAGGTTTGCCAGAAGTGAGGGATCGCCTGTCGTCTGCCACTGCGCGACGACGGCTCGGATCTCGCCCTCGAATGCCTCGACGCTCCGCGGCCGACGTTCGTCCAGCAGACGGTTGAGGATCACTCGGTTGTCGGCGGCTCTCTGCGCGCTCGCCGAGCTGTATGGAGCAATGAGGAGAGGTTCGCGTGCTGCGGTGAGGAGCTCGAAGCGCGTCCCGGCTGTCTCCACCGCGAACTGCGCACCGCGCACCGCGCACCCGACGCCGGACCGAGTTGGCATTCCGGGCACTTCGATCGCCCAGGGGTGAAGCGGAACCGCCGGCGTCTGGATGGCGATGTATGTCGGCGTGGTCGCTTCGTCGAGGATTGCGTTGAACCCGTAGCGGAAGGTCGAGGCGACGCGCCCCTCGCGCATGCATGCGGCGAGGTAGCTGCACGCGTGCCCGCCGATGCGCGTGGCATTGATAGCGAGCTTCATGCTTGCGGCTCCGTCGCCTCAAAGCCTGGAGATGCCCAGCCGAGTGTAATCCAGATCACACAGCCTTGGCCGGTGGAGAGTGTGATACACATCACGTCGTTCCGCTCAGCGTGATCCATATCACATACTCTGCGGCCGTCCAGACGAGGGAGGAACCTCGCGGAGGCGATGCCCACAACTACAACCCCAGGAGGATCCGAACGAGGTCGGCGACCTGTTCCATGGTCTCGGGAGCGACGGCGCCCAAGCACTCTGTCAGCCGATCCGTCGAGATGCATCGTGGCTCCTCGCACTTGATGAAACTCCTCTTGTCCAATCCGCCCTCGGGTGGATCAACAGGAACGTGGAACGGGA
>JAPLGD010000002.1 GCA_026390345.1 Candidatus Bipolaricaulota bacterium
AGGAGACTTGAGAGGGTCTATCTCTAGTACGAGAGGACCGAGATAGCCGGACCTATGGTGTACCAGTTGTCCCGCCAGGGGCATCGCTGGGTAGCTAAGTTCGGTATGGATAAGAGCTGAAGGCATCTAAGCACGAAGCCAGCCTCAAGACTAGGTCTCCACATTAGGCTCCTCCGAGACTAGGAGGTTGATAGGCCACAGGTGTACGCACAGCAATGTGCTTAGCCGAGTGGTACTAATAGGCCGAATGCTTGTGTGGCACACACCCTGTTCACTTGCAGGAGCGGAGTGAATGAGAAGATTCCAGGTGGTACATGGCGGAGGGGAAACACCCGTTCCCATCCCGAACACGGCAGTTAAGCCCTCCTGCGCCGATGGTACTTGCCTCGTAAGGGGCCGGGAGAGTAGGTCGCCGCCTGGTCTTTCTTTTTCTACCTCATGCGATTCGGCCCGGAAGTCCTTCCGAGCCTTTTGCTTTGTTGGGTCCCTCGTAACGTCGGAGCTTGCTCCGACGTCGTTTCCGCCGTGACGTCCGGGACGAACGTCGCACACAAGGTGAGACGTTACGGGGAAAGTCGCGGGGTTCGCAGGATCGCCGCCTCGCGGCCGCCGAGAGGCGGCGTCCTAGGCACCGAGGAGCCCCAGCCGGCTGTAGCGTCGGAGCTTGCCTCCGACGTTGCCGGTCCACCGGGGTCCGAAGACCAACGTCGCACGCAAGGTGCGACGCTACAGGCTCAGACTGCCCTGCTCGAGCGCGAGCAAGCGCTCCTTGAGCGGGAGACCCCCGCCGAACCCTGTCAGGCTTCCCGACGTACCCACCACGCGATGGCAGGGGACAACGATCGGCACGGGATTCGCGCCGACGGCCTGTCCGACCGCGCGCGCCGCCTGCGGACGGCCGATGCCCGCGGCCAAGGCTCCATAGGTCGTCGTGTCTCCATACGGGATCTTGGCCATGGCTCTCCACACGCTCTCCTGAAACGGGGTTCCTCGGAGGTCGAGTGGAAGGTCAAACGTCCGGCGATCGCCGCGGAGGTAGTCGCGCACCTGTCCTAGAATCTCGTCATTCGATGCGTCGTCCGGGACCACGCGGGCCTTGAGCTGCCCGGCAAGCTGCGAGAACGGAGTTCCGACGAGGTCTACGAACCGGAGCCCGGCCGGCGATGACAGGATGTGGAACGTCCACCCCTCCCAACTCACGGCGCTGCCGTGCAGCTTCTCGGGTAAAGACTTCGGGCGCTGGCTCATCGCGGCTCCTCGCAGATCGTAGTCGGTTCGAGGGTAGTGGCCCGAAGGCGGGATGTCAATCGGCCAGCCCGGAGTCGGCGTCCGAGAAGTGATTGGCCTGGTAGACCTCGACGCGAAGAAGCGCCTCGGTCCGCCAAGCGTCGCGGGGTGCGCCGTGCTTGCGGCACAGCTCTCCGAGGAAGAGCTCCGGGTCGGCAAGTTCCTCCCACACCTGCGGGAGGAACGTCGACGTCCCGTACGTCGTCGTCAGGATGACGCCGTCGACGCCCGGGCGGAGCTTCCGGAGGAGATCGTCGGGGCCGTCGACGTCGAGTTCGTAGGGCTTCCCGAGAACGCTGATCTCGACCGTCAGAGCCGGAAGTTCAGCCTCTCGAACGGCCGGGAAGCGGGGATCGGATGTCGCGGCGAGGATGGCGTTTCGCTGAACATTCTTGTAGATCGGCTCGTGCGCCTTGAAGGAGTCGAGAATGCAGCCGCGGAGTGAGCCTCCCTTTGTCAGGGTCACGAAACACGCTGCGACCTCGCCCGTTGCGGGCGTGAGAAGCGCAGCATCGACTGCGGTCGGCGAACGGCCCGCGAGGTTCGCCGCGAGTGATTCGCGCGCGAGCCGCAGGAGAAGGCTCCTCTCGTCCAGAGAGAGCTCGACTGGCCCGGTTCTCGACACGGTGGCCTCCTTGGGGACGAGAAACGTGTACCCGGCTGCCGCGACGGCGGCTGCGACGATCAGAATCCACCACCATCTCATCACGTGCACCGCCGGTACGGTACGGTACGCCGGTGAAAAAGGCAACGGACCGTGACGCCGAGGGGGACACCGCCTATACTCGTCAGGAAAGCGAGGCGGGGTCTATGGAGAAAGGCATCGTAGCGCTGTTCTGCGAGCTCGTGCGGATCGACAGCGAGTCGGGCGACGAGGCGCGATTCCTCAAGCACTTGGCGGGAGTTCTGAAGGAGAGACTCCACGCTCGCTGCGAGTTCGACGACTATGGCAACCTGATCGCGTGCGTCGACGGACTCGACTCGACCGCTCTTCCCGTCCTCCTCGGAGCGCACGGCGACACCGTGAAGCCGGGGTGTGGCATCGAGCCGCTGGTTGAGAACGGAGTCGTCCGCTCTTCCGGCACGACCATCCTCGGCGCGGACGACAAGGCGGCGATCGCTGAGATCGTGGAGGCGGTTCGTACGGCCCGTTGCCACCCCCCGCTCGAGATCGTCGTTACGGTCGGAGAGGAGGTCGGCCTCCTCGGGGCGAGGAACCTAGACCTCAAGCGAGTCCGCTCGCGCCGCGCGTTCATCGTCGACGGCGAGCACCTCAATGAGGTTGTGATCGGCG
>JAPLGD010000056.1 GCA_026390345.1 Candidatus Bipolaricaulota bacterium
GCGGATTGCCGACAGCGATCTTCGCGACAGGAAACTCGAGCCGGCAACGGTTCGTCGCTGGTTCCAGAAGAGCTACGGAATGACGTTCCAGGCCTATCAGCGTCTTGTGCGGCTGTCGCACGCCTTCGGGCGCATCCGCGATGGCGATGACGTCGCAGCGGCGGCCTTCGGCACGGGCTTCGAGTCGCTCAGCGCGTTCTCCGATCTATCCAAGAAGGCGACTGGGTTCACCCCCGGCATGAGTCGGCAGCGCTCTATCGCGGCGGTGACAAGAATCGAGTCGCCAATCGGCCCGCTGCTTGCCGTGGCGAACGACGCTGGCCTCTGTCTCCTCGAGTTCGTCGACCGTCGGATGCTTGAGACGCAGTTGAAGCGCGTCCGCTCGCAGCTTGATGTCGCCCTGCTTCCAGGGACGAATGCGGTGTTCGCGACCGTCCGCGAGCAGCTCGACGAGTACTTCGCCGGCGCCCGCCGTAGCTTCGACGTGCCGCTCGCCATCACGGGAACGGTCTTTCAGAAGCAGGTCTGGGAGGCGCTCAGAACGATCCCTTACGGTCAGACCCGCTCCTACCGCGAACAGGCGGACCTGATCAGCCGGCCCACGGCTGTTCGTGCGGTAGCTCGAGCCAATGGGGACAATCGGTTCGCGATCATCATTCCGTGTCACCGTGTGGTCGGAGCGGATGGATCGCTCACGGGCTACGGCGGGGGCATCTGGCGGAAGCGATTCTTGCTTGACCTCGAGCAGCGTCACGCTGCGCTGTAGACAAGAGACCGCAGGGTCTTGCGATGACGCTTTCAGACCTGGCAAGAGACTCGACCCTGCACCCAGGGCCGCTCTCCGGGCTCATCCAGCGTTCTCGAGGTTTGATCTCCGCCGGCGTTGACCTGAACCCGCGTGTCGAAGTGGAACGGTCTACGCCCATCCTCGAGATCGACGTGCAGCCTCCGGCCAGCCGATGGCTTCGGCCTTCACACGGCTTGATCGAACTCGCTGCGGTAGCTGGCGACGCCGCTCACATCCGCCATAGCGCGCTCGTCGAGGACGAGAACCATGAACGCCTCGCCAGGGACACCGTCCCACTGTGACACGAGGCCTCGGCCTGACGCGAGGGTGAACCCGAACCGTGGGTAGTATTCCGGGTGTCCGAGAACGATGACGAACGGGCAGCTCCGCTCGCGCATCGCATCGATGCCGGCTCGAACGAGCATGGAGCCAATTCCCTGCCGCTGCCGCTCCGGCACGACGACAAGGGGCGCAAGCCCCATGCCCTCCAGGACGACCTTGCCCTCGCGGGTGACAAGGACTGGACTGAAGAAGATGTGGCCCAGAATCTTGTCGCCTTCGTCCGCGACGAGCGACACGGCATCCGGACACGCTTCTCGGAGCAGATCCACGACGAAGCCCTCGGCCGCGCGGCCGAAGGCCTTCTCGTTGACCTCGCTCACAGCCGCGAAGTCTCCCGGCCGCTCAGCTCGTACGGTGATCATGCTCTCTCCTGATATCGGCCGGGAGCGTGAGGGCCCGGTCCCGCGATCACGTGCCGGGCCCTACGCCAGGCTCAACCGCGCACCTCTCCGAGCCGCCGCCTCAGAGCTTGATGAGTCCCCCGGGCGTGGACTGAAACCCGCACGCGCTGTAGTAGAACGAGTGGAGCTTGTCCTCGAAGTCGACGTGCAGCCACTCGCAGCCGGCGGCGCGCGCGCGTTTGGTTGCCTCTTTGACGAGGTTCGTACCGAGGCCCTGCCGCTTCTTGCCCTCTTTCACCATCGTGTCGAGGATGAAGGCGTGGACGCTGCCGTCCCAAGCCACGTTGACGAAACCGATGAGATCTTGACCTTCCCGCGCCGTCACCCAGCCGAGGCTGTGCGACCGAACTCGGCCGGCCCAATCCTCCGCGTCGAGAACGGGGTGACCGAACGCCTCTGCGTGGAGTGCATTCAATTCGTGGTTGTCGAAGTCGCCGCGCCACTCGAGGTTCGCCTTTGCCATGAGGACCTCCTCTCAGGCCATGGGTGACCTCTCGGGTCACGCCGTCACCTGCGCCGCGATCCGTGCTCGCCCGGCGGGCGCTTCCTGCCCCCATGCGCCCCGTCGTGCGAACGCCACAGACACGATACAGCCTTTTGCTCAATCGACGAGTCCGTCCAGACCCTGTCGACTTCCTCTCCCGCTATCGCCATGGCCGCGTGGAGAAAGAAGCGACCTGCGCGCCTCTGCGCACAGGCCGTCACGTCCGCGACTTCGAAGCGTCCCCGCCGGTCACACGACGGCGTCGTCTTCCCGAGCGTCGTCCCGCTCCGAGCCAAGGTCGCTTGCCCTCTTCGGCTTCCGTTCGCGGCGCGGAATGGTGTGGCGCGTCAGTCCCGCGTGCATCGACCGCAAGCGGTCGAACGCCTCTCCGTGCGATTCGTCGGTCTTCGACCACTCGACGAGCCGGGCACAGGGGAAGGTCTTGCACTCGGAGCAGTGCTTGAGCCCCTTCGCATCGACGCAGCAATGGAGAATCCAGCAGTCGGCCGACCAGTGGGCGTTGCGGTCGCCGTGACACCCGTTGCAGACGAGCTTCCGCTCGATCGCTTCGGCGACGCCTTCGCCCTCCTTGAGCCAGCCCTCCTGCTTGAACCAGCCGATCACTTCCGCCGCCGCGGCCTTGTCGGACGGAAACCTGCGGATCGAGCACGACCCGCAATCCAACCCGCATGCGGCGATTGTCTCGGACTTCTTCAGCCTCGGCATTCTGGCGTACCTCCAAAGCTATTGTCGCGAACGGCGGCCGCTTTGTGAACCCGCACGTGAAGGAAGTACGGGACGACCTGTGCGTCCTGCACCTGCGGACACTGCTCGACCACGGCCTCGGACGGGCAGGGCTCCTCGACGCGCTCGATCCGGAATCCGGTCTCAATGAGCAGATTGAGCCACTGGCTAAGCGTTCGCGTGAACCGCGGAACCCGGAATGTCGCGACGCTCTCCCGCACTTCCTCGGGTGCGGCGCTGAAGGTCCACTCCTCGACCTTGCCTTCGAGCTTCTCGAAGTAGCCGCCGACCTCGTAAGCGTACGTCCGTCCCTCCGGGTCGCGTAGGTTCTTCCGGTGCGGCGTGTCGTAGCACGGATGCATGATCGAGAACTGGAAGAACCCGCCCGGCTTGAGGACACGGTACGCCTCGGCGACGGCGCGCTCGACGTTCGGCATGTCCATCAGACACATCACGGCGGTGACAAAGTCGAAGCTCCCATCCGGGAACGGAAGGTCCAGACCGCTCGCGACGCGGTAGTCGATGCCGAGCGGCTCGCGCTCCTCTTTCTCTCGAGCATGACCGATGAAGACCTCGGCAATGTCGATGGCCGTGATGCGGGCGCCTCGCTTCGCAATCAGACGGGTGTTGTGGCCCTCGCCACAGCCGACATCGAGACCGTGGAGGCTGGCGACGTCGGGGAGCATGGCGAGGAACGCCGGGGTGTTGAGGCGGTCGCGGTAGACGTCGTAGCCGGCGCGGGCGAGCCGCGTCCAGACCTCGGCATTCTCGTTCCACAGCCGCCCGACGTCTCGATCGTCCATGTCCCCTCCTAGGCGTCGCTCGGCCCGGGCTCCCAGCCTGTCTCCTGACTCCAGCGGTCAGCTCTTGTCATCACGTCCCAGATGAACGGGGCCTTCGCGTCGGTGTAGCCCACTCGATCGTCGCCGTGTCTGTCCGCGAGAGCGCGCTTCGTCTCCGCGTACCGCACCGCGTCCTCCGGATGGGCTCGCACGTAGTCTCGGAAGAGAAGGGCAAACTGCTCCGACCAGCTCCCGGCGCGACGCACATGAACGTGGGTCCGCCGTTCGCCCGGCGGCTCGCGGAAGTACCGCTTGGTCCGCTCGGGATTGCCCGCTCGGAAGATGTAGCCCGCGCGCTCGAGTGGGACGCGGTACGCGTCGAGCGGCTCGAACGACACGACCGACACCTGGACGTCGATGATCGGCTTCGCCGCCAGCCCTGGGACGGCCGTCGACCCAATGTGGTCGATGCGCATGGCGACGTCGCCGAGGACGCCGCGCAGCCGGCCGCCGAGCTCGGCGAACAGCCTCGGCCACTCGGCGTCGTACGGAACGATGATGACTCGATCGGCCACTCCCCCCCTCCTGAAACGCGCCGCTGGGTCAGCGCCGCCTGCGGCCTAGGTGCAGCCCCCGCCCGGTCAGGCCCTCGCGATCGTAGTCGACGACTAGACCTTCGCCTTCCAGGGCCGAGATCATCTCGTTGACCTCAAACAGGCCCAGCTCGTGGCACTCGACGAAGTGCTCGGTCCCCTCGGGCGTGCCGACGAGGTAGTGGAGGTCGAGGATCGACATCCGGCCGTCGACGAGGCTCGTGTTGACCCGCGCGATCTTGAGGTCCGGCTCGTCGATGTAGACGGCGTGCACGGTGTTCGGATGCCACTCCTCGGGCGTGAACCACGGCTCGATGACGAGCACGCCGTCGGGATTCAGGTGCGCGGCCATCGACCGCACCGCCGCGCGGAGCCCGTCAACCGTCTTCACGTAGCCGATCGAGCTGAACAGGCACGTCACAACGTCGAACGTCCGCCCGAGATCGAAGTCCGTCATGTCGGCGACGTGGAAAGCCACGCCGGGATTCCGCTTGCGCGCGTCCTCGAGCGCCTCCGCGCAGATGTCGAGGCCTTCGACGTCGAAGCTCTCCCTCAAGTGCTCAAGGTGGCAGCCGGTGCCGCACGCCACGTCAAGCAGGGTGCGACGGCCGGCGTGCCGACTGCCGCGGCCGCCTCCACCCAGGAAGGCGATCAGGCGCTCGACCTCGGCCGCGTAGTCCTTCTCGGCGTAGATCTTGTCGTAGTACCGCGCCATCTTGGAGTAGGTCTCTGCCATGGCCGCCGTCCCTCCAGGTCCTGCGTCGCGCCAAGGATCATACAGCCACCGCGGAGAGCGCGGAGAACGCAGGGTGAAGCGAGCGCGACTCCGGGCCGTCCGCCGATCGAGAGTACCGCCCTGACAGGCGGCTTCGTTGCCGAGGGACAGGCTCCTCACCGAATGGTCCCAGTCACCCTCCGCCGCGCTCTGCGCTCTCAGCGGTGGGGCATGGGGTTCTGTCCCGGGGCTCTCAGTTCTCGAACCGCTTCCGGACCATGATGTCGAGGATGGTGCGATCGGTCTCCATCATGCCCTGGGTCGAGAGCTGGCCGACGTTGCGCATTGTCTCCTCGGAAGAGACGGCGACGATCCCGTCGGTCGGTTGCACATCGAGGCCGTGCAGGGCGAAGAGCGCCGACTGGACGGCCGTCCCCGCCGCTGTCGCGAGCTTGAGCGAGCAGCCCGCCTTGGCGCCGTCGCAGATAACGCCGGCGAGGTCGCCGATGACGTTCTTGATGGCGCCGGCGATGTGGCGATGGCTCCCGCCCATCAAGTACGTGATTCCGCCAGTTGCACCCGCCCCAGCAGCGATGGAACAGCCGCAGATGGCGGAGAGCCGACCGGTGTGGGCCTTGATGTGCGCGGTGATGACGTGGCTCAGAGCGATCGCCCGCAGAACGCAGTTCTCGTCGTCGCACTCGACGTAGTCCTTGACCGCCCAGATCGGGAGAATGGCCGTCAAGCCGTGGTTTCCGGATCCCGCCGAACTCATCGCCGGCATCTTCACGCCCGCCATGCGGGCATCCGACGCCGCCGAGGTGAGGATGCGCGCCGCGAGGATCATGTCCTTCTTCAGAAGCCCCTCGCGAACGAGGCGCTCGAGGGCGAGGCCGACGCCGAGGCCGGGCCCGTACGTGAGCCCGTACTCGGCGAGCCTGACGTTGTGGTCCACGCCTTCGCGCAGGAAGGCAAGGTCGTCGCCGTCGAGGTCGTCGAGGAGCGCGATCAGCTCAGGAAGCGTGCGCTTGACGAGCCACTCCTCGAGGGCACGGACGTTGTTCTGGCTCTTCGAGGTCCCGCAGAGGAGCGGATGGCTGCGCACAGGGCTCCCGTCGAGCGACAACGAGACGATGTTGTCGTGGACGTCCTCGATGACCGCCTCCGCCGTCTGCGTCCCCGACCGCAGCTGGGCACGGATGTAGATCCCGCTCTTCTTCTCGTCGAGGACGTTGACGACTACGCTCTTCCGCGCAACGAGGCCCTTCGACGCCTCGAGCGTCTCGCGCGAGATCGGCCGCAGAACCTCGAGCTTGAGGTGGGGATCGCCGCCGAACGCCCCGAGGGCGGCCGCGAGGTCGATGCCCGATTCTCCTTCGGCGCCTGGAATCGAGACGGCAAACCCGTTCTTGTAGATGTTCGGATCGACCCACAGCTCGATCCCGTCGATCGCGCGGCGCGGGAGAAGCGACGCCGCCGCTGCCGTCGCAAGCGCGACCGCCGACGGCTCGGTACAGCCAAGCGCGGGAGCAACTTCCATGCGGAGGATGTCCTTGATCGCGTAGCTCATGCGTCTCCTTTCTGACAGGCTCCATCCCACAGTGTCTTCGGAGTGACGCAGACTATCGCGAAGACACGGCGCCACCGCAACCGCTCTAGAGGAGGAACAAGACGGCGCCCGCTACGCCTCCGCGGAGCGCCGGGGCATCCGCCATCGCCTTCGCATCGTCCTCGAAGATGTAGCGGTCCCTAGCCGTCTCCGCCGTCTTCCGAACGATGCGCGCTCTGAGATCGTCGTCGAGCGCGGGGAACTCCGGTCTTCCTTGAGTCATGGAATCGGGAACCTCCTCACTGAGATCGAATCCTCTCTCCCGTGAGTGCGCTCCCGCTCGGCTTCGGTTCAATCCGAGGTGCCCGCGTTGCGCGAATGCGGTGACCACAGTAGCCTTGCGCGCGGGGGGTGAGGAATGTTCCTCGTCAACGTCATCGTTCCCGTGGTGCTGATCGCCGGCGCGGGATACCTGTTCGCGCGGCTCGTCAAGTTCGACCTGGCCCCGTTCACGCGGCTTTCATTCTACGTCCTGACCCCGGTCCTCATCTTCAACTCCATGCTCAGCCACTCCCTCTCGGGAGCCGTCCTCGTGAACGTGACCCTGTTCGTCTTCGCGAGCCACGCCGCGTTCCTCCTGCTCGCCTTCCTCGGCGTTCGCTGGACGGGGTGGGACGCGGACACGAAGACCGCCGCTGTGCTGTCACTCACGTTCGGGAACTGCGGGATCTACGGACTCCCGATTCTCCTCTTCGCGTTCGGCGACGAGGGGTTCGCCATCGGCGTCGTCTACATGGTCGCGCAGCTTGCCTTCCAAGTGGTGTTCGGCGTCGGGATCGCTAGCTGGAAGAAGGGAATGTCGCTTCGCTCTCTCGTGCGGGAGATCTTCGCCGTGCCGTGGCTGCTCGCCATCGCGCTCGGGGTTCTGGTTCGGCTCACCGGGCTCGACCTCCCCGTCGTGGTCACCCGACCGGTGGAACTCCTCGCCGATGCGGCGATCCCGATTCAGCTCTTGCTCCTCGGCATGACCCTCACCCAGGTTCGGCTCGGCGGGCTCGTCCGTCAGGCCGCGCCGCTCTCGGTCGCCAAGCTCGTCGTTCCGCCGCTCGTCGCCTGGGGCCTCGCCGTCGCGTTCGGATTCGACATCCTCGTCCGGTCCGTTCTGATCCTCGAGGCCGGCACGCCTACGGCCGTGAACGCCCTCATCCTGTCGCTCCAGTACAACCGCCGCTCCGAGCTGAGCGCCGCCGTCGTCCTTCTGACGACGATCGCCGGCGTTGCCGCCACGAGCCTGCTCCTCTGGCTCTTGACCTGAGCGAACGCGCAGGCTTGCAGCCAACGCGTTGCTGCACGGCTGACGCCATCCTCCCAACTCCACGCCGCGTCCGATCGAATCTCCGCGAAATGACTCGGACGAGCTGTCTAGCGTACACTCCCCCTAGCGAAGGAGGTTCCCGTGAGAAACACTATGACGAGCGGCCCCATTCGCGTTCGCGCGTTTCGCGAGACAGACACCGAGCCGCTGCATGACGCGGCCTGCGAGTCGATCGCCGAGGTGGCACCCTTCGAAACCTGGTGCCACCCAGGTTTCACCCTCGACGAGGCCCGCGAATACGTCGAATGGTGGATCAAGGCGCGCGCGAAACGATATGCCTTCTACTACGCCGTCGAAGATGCCACCTCCTCGCGTTTCCTCGGCGCCTGCGGCGTCAGCGGCTACTCGGGCGAGCACCGCCACGCCATGCTCGGGTACTGGGTTCGCACATCCGAAACCAGGAAAGACGTCGCCACAACGGCCGCCCGCCTCGTCGTCTCCGCCGCGTTCGCCGACCTGAACCTCTTGCGAATCTCGATCGGCGTTCCCGTCGCAAATAGCGCCAGCCACCGCGTCGTCGAGAAGTTCGGCGCCGTCCGAGAAGGCGTCATGCGGCAGGAGTTGGTGCTACCGAGCGGCCCGTCCGACGTCGTCCTGTACAGCCTTCTCCCCAGCGAGCTGCAGATGGTGTGACGCCGCCGTCGCCTCACGCTTTCCCGAGCGCCTTCCTAACGTGCGGGATGAGGCCGCCGTCGTTGAGGATGGCGAGCACTTCCTTGGGCAGCGCGGGAAAGCGGTACTCCTTGCCCTTGTGGGTGACGACGCCCCTTTCGAAGTCGATCTTGACGGTGTCGTCCTTCGCGAACATGGTTGTCCCCGACGCGAGCTCGACGACGGCCAAACCCTCGTTGATGGCGTTCCGGAAGAAGAGGCGCGAGAACGAGACAGCGATGACGGCAGCGACACCCGATGCCTTGATACAGGTGGCTGCCTGCTCGCGCGACGAGCCGCAGCCGAAGTTGGCGCCGGCGACGATGATGTCGCCCGGCTTCACGCCCTTGGCGAACGTCCGATCGAGGTCCTCAAGCGCGTGCTCGGCCATCTCGGCCGCGGTCATCGGCTTGTACGTGTACTTGCCGGCGAAGATGACATCAGTGTTGACGTCGTCCGCGTACTTCCAGACCTTTCCCTCGATCATGCGCCACCTCCACGCACGGCCTTTCTCGGATCGGTGATCACGCCGGCCACGGCGGATGCAGCCACAGTCGCTGGCGAGGCGAGGTACGTCGAGGCCTCCGACGAGCCCATACGCCCTTGGAAGTTCCGGTTCGCGGTCGAGATGCAGACCTCGCCCGCTGCAAGCACGCCTTCGTGCGCGCCGAGGCACGGGCCGCAGCCGGGATTGAGGACCATCGCCCCCGCGCGGACGAAGACCTCGACAAGCCCTTCGCGCATCGCGTCAAGCAAGATCTCGCGCGACGCGGGGAGGACGATCATCCGAACGCCCTTCGCGAGCGTCTTCCCCTCCAAGTACCGGGCCGCCGCGTGCAGGTCCTCGAGCCGGCCGTTCGTGCACGTGCCAAGCAGCGCCTGGTCGATGCGCGTTCCCTCCACTTCCTCGACGGGGACGACGTTGTCGACGGTGTGCGGCTTCGCGACCTGCGGGCCGAGCTTCGACGCATCGTAGGTCAGAACCTTCTCGTACTCGGCGTCCGGATCGGGGTAGATCGGCGTGTACTCCGCCTGGGCCCGCGGCTCGAGAAAGGCGAACGTCTTCTTGTCGGGCGCGCAGTACCCATTCTTCGCACCCATCTCGATCGCCATGTTGGAGAGGACGAGGCGCGACGCAACGCTCATGGCCTCGATCGCCTCGCCGGCGAACTCAACGGACTTGTAGAGCGCGCCATCGGCGCCGATGTCGCCGATGATCCTGAGGACGAGGTCCTTCGACGTCACGGGGTCTTTCAGCTTCCCGCGCACGTCGATCTTGAACGACGCAGGGGTCTTGAGCCAGATGCGCGATGTGGCGTAGAGGGCCGCCATCTCCGAGCGGCCCACGCCGGCGGAGAAGGCGCCGAGCGCACCGTAGGCGGTGGTGTGCGAGTCCGAGCCGACGATGAGGCGGCCAGGGAGCGCATACCCCATCTCGGGGAGCACCTGGTGGCAGACACCGACGCCGACATCATAGAACGCCTTGATCCCTTGCTTCGCGACGAACTCGCGGATCTCCTTGTGCCCCTTCGCGTACTCCTCGGTCGACGCGGGCACGGTGTGGTCGAGGACGATGACGAACCGCTCCGGGTTCTTCACGCGCTCGACGCCGATCTTGGCAAACGTCTTCGCAATCGCCGCGGTGTTGTCGTGCGACATGCAGACGTCGGGCTCGACGTCCACAATCTGCCCGACCTCGACCCGCGGCAGCCCCGCCTTCTTCGCCAACACCTTCTGGGCGAACGTCTGTCCCATGCGCCTTATCCCTCCAATGGATCGAAGTTCATGAAGTCCGCCAGATGCAGAATGATCGCCTCCGCCGTCCGCTTTCCATGGTCGCCCTCCTTCGAGTGGGCTCCGATGATGTGGAGGACTTCGGCGGGAAGGCCCTGCGCGTCGGCGAGGGCAAGCCCGGAGAACGGGTGCCGCACGAGGGCTCCGTCCTTCGACTTCCCGAACTTGCCGTCCTTCTCTTGGATCTCGAGCAGCTTGCCCACGTCGTGGAGCAGCGCGCCGGCGATCAGGGTGTCGCGATTCAGCTTCAGCTCACCTTTGTAGATCTCGTCGAACGTCTCGGAGACCGCAATGCAGATCTTGGTCACGCTGCGCACATGGTCGGCGAAGCTGATCTTCACCGGCTTCAGGAGCGTGAACGGAATGCGCGCGATGTCGGCCGGCTTCCAGCCGCCGCGCGCGAGCCCCGCCTCCCACGTCGCGAGCACCTTGTCGCGCAGGGCCTTGTCTTTGATCTCGTCGACTTCCGGCAGGATCTTCCGGATCTCGTCTCTCACTGCCATTCTTCCACCTTTCGCACCACGTCGATCACGGTCCCGTCCCGCCACTCAATCGCGGCGATGACCTCGTCCCCGAACACGGGGCGGCGCACCGGCTGGATGTACCGGTCGGCGTCCCGCTTGATGTCCGCGAGCTCCCGCACCGGGAGCCCCGCGGCCCGGAAGCGCTCAAGGAGGTCGCCGCGGCGCGGGTTCACGGCGATCCCTCGCTCGGTCACGATCACGTCAATGACCTCGCCTGGCGTCGTTACCGTCGTCACCCGCTCAACGATCGGCGGGATCCGCCCCCTCAGTGCGGGGAGGGTAATCATCGTCATCGCCGCGCCGGCCGCCACATCCTGGTGGCCGCCGATCCCGTGCAAGAGCTGCCCGTCGGAGTGCGTGTTGACGTTGACGTTGAAGTCGAGGTCGACCTCGGTCGCGCCGAGGAAGGCGGCGTCGAGCTTGTACGTCGAGCAGCCGCGCGAGTCGTAGTTCGCATACAGCCCGGGGTCCATCATCAGGTGCGCCGGATCCTCGCGCAGCGACGCGATCGCGTCGAGGTCGAACGCCTGCCCGTCGAGGATCGCGCGGATCTGCCCGCGCCGCAACATGTCGACGAGCATCTTCGTCCCGCCGCCCATGCCGAAGGAGCCCACGATCTTCGCCTTCTCCATCTCGTCGCCGAGGAACTTCGTCGCGGCGAGCGACATGCCCCCGGCTCCACCCTGGAAGCTAAACCCGTCCTTGAAGTAGCCAGACGCCTTCACCGCCTCCACCGTGAGCCGCGCGATCAGGAGGTTTGTGGGCGAGTTCGTGAGCTGCAGTGTCCCCGAAGCGATCGACGCCGGGTCGCCGATCTCGTCGACGACGACCACGTAGTCGGTCCATCCCTGCTGGATCTCCATCGGGAAGACGGGGTACGGCGCAAGGTCGTTCGTTACGACCACGGTCTTTCGCGCGTACTGGGCATCGACGGCCTGGAACGAGATCGGTCCGCACGGGGTCTTGCCGCGAATGCCGGTCGCGTTCCCGTACGGATCCGCCTGGGGCGCGGCGATGAACGCGACGTCAATCTCCATCGCTCCCGCTTCGATCGCGCGCCACCGCCCCCCGTGCGAGCGCAGCACCGCCGGTTCGCTGAGTTTCCCGCCCTTGCTGATGAACGCGCCCACCGGCCCGTTCATGGATCCTTCGATCCGCGACACGACGCCGGACTCGATGTGCCCCACGATCGGCTCGTGGACCCCGAACAGGGCCGTCGGGCAGATGCGCAGGTCCTTGAGCCCCATCCGCGCGCACGCGTCGAGAACGAGGTTGATGACGCGATCGCCCTCGCGGAACGAGTGGTGGAACGAGATCGTCATCCCGTTCGAAAGACCGCACGCCTCGATCGCCGCTTCGATCGTCGGCAGGACCTTGTCCTCGTGCTGCGCGGCCGCCTTCTGCGGCCGCGGCGCCTTCGTCCCCGTAGGGGTTTTGGCGAAGGCTCCGCCGAACGGAATCGCCTTTCGGCTACCAATCCGGTCGGGGATCTCGCGCCCTAGGGCGTTCCCCGTCATGCCGCACCTCCCTTCGCGAGCTTCTCGGCGTACTTGATCAGCCGCCGCGCCCGTTCGAGGACGGGCTGATCGACCATGCGTCCGTCGACGGCGACCGCGCCGAGTCCGCGAGATTCGGCTTCACGCGCCGCCTCGACGATCGCCCGCGCCTTCGCGAGTTCCTCCTCCGTGGGAGAGAATGCGTGATGGAGGATCGGGATCTGCCGTGGGTTGATGGCCCCCTTCCCGTCGAACCCGAGGTCGCGGGCCCGCGCGCACTCTTCGGCCAGGCCGGCGTCGTTCGCGAGGTCGGCGTACACGGTGTCCGAAGCCTGGACACCGGCCGCCTTGGCGGCGGCCACGACGCGCGACCGCGCGAAGAGGAGCGCCTCATTCGTTCTGCGTGCCCCGACATCGCGGGTGTAGTCTTCGGCGCCGAATGCCACGACGACCACACGCTCGTCGGCCTCCGCCACGTCCTCACAGCGAAGGACGCCGCGCGCCGTCTCAATGATCGGCATGATGTGCGTCGAGCCGACGTCGAACCCGAGCCGCCGCTCGATCTTCCCGAGCTCCTTCGAAAGCTCGCGGACGCCCTCGCCGCTCTCGGCCTTCGGCAGGCACACCCCGTGCGGGCGACCTTCGAGCACCTCGGCCACGTCCTCACGCCCGCCGGCGTCGAGCGGATTGATGCGGACCCAGACTTCGTCGGGGAACGGGACGGCGGCGAGGAGGCGCCGCACGAGCGTCCGCGCCGCGGCCTTGTCCCCGGGCGGAACGGAGTCCTCGAGGTCGAGGAGGACGCAGTCGGCGCCGTGGATGTCGATCCCCACGAGAAGTCGAGGGTTGTTGCCCGGCGCGTAGAGCCGGCTTCGGCGCGGTCTGTCAGGGTCCGAAGCCGCACGTTCGACCCGCTCCGAGCGGGTCAGCTTCGCTTCGGGGAGGACCGTCCGGACGGCGGTCTCAATCCGTGCCGCAAGCACGTAGTCGAGAGCTCCTTGGTCCTGCACCTCGACCGCTACGCCCGGCCTCCCGAGCGCGGCGAGTACCCCTTCGGCGACGGCGCGAATCCCGTTCTCGAGGAGGTTCCGGTTCTTCGTGGCGACCGCCACGGACGCCCGCTCCGCTTGTCGGGCTACAACGAGGCAATCCGCTTTCGCATCCGACCCGACTCGCGCCTCCATCGTCCCTCCTTGCCTCACGTCCCTACTTCATCAGAAGAGCCAGAACTGCTTTCTGCGCGTGCATTCGGTTCTCGGCCTGGTCGAAGATCGCGCTTCCCGGGCCCCGCGAGGCTTCATACGTGATCTCCTCGTCGTAGTGCGCCGGCAGGCAGTGCATGACGATCGCGTCCTTCTTCGCCGCTCCCAAGAGCGACTTATCGATCGTGAACCCCTCGAACGCGTTCTGCTTCGACTTCGCCTCCGTCTCCTGTCCCATGCTCACCCAGACGTCCGTGTAGAGGACATCGGCTCCCGACGCGGCCTCGCGCGGATCGTGGAGGATCTCAACGCAAGCACCCAGCGCGCGCGCCGCGGCGACGATCTTGCCGTCCGGCTCGTACCCCTTCGGGCAGGCGATGCGGAACGCCATGCCGACCTTGGCACATCCTTCGATAAGCGAGTGGGCGACGTTGTTTCCGTCGCCGACGAACGTCAGCGTCAGGCCTTCGAAGCCGCGCTTCTTCTCCCACACGGTGAGGAGGTCGGCCAGTCCCTGGCACGGGTGGTGAAGGTCGCACAGGCCGTTGATGACCGGCACCGTCGAGTGCTCGGCCAGCTCGAGAATCGTCTCGTGCTTGAACACGCGCGCCATGATCCCGTCGACGAATCGCGACAGGTTGAGGGCGATGTCCTCGGTCGTCTCGCGCTCCCCGAGCTTGATGTCGCTTGGTCCAAGGTAGATCGCGTGGCCGCCGAGCTGCTCCATCCCGGCTTCGAAGGAGACACGGGTCCGCAGAGACGGCTTCTGGAACACCATCGCCAGGGTCTTCCCCGCGAGCATCGTGTGGCGAATCCCGGCACGGTGTTCGAGCTTGAGGTTCCGGGCGGTCTCGAGGATTTCGAAGACCTCCTCCGAGCTGAGACTTGCGAGCGAGATCAAGTGACGGACGTTCATCGTCGGCCAACCCTCCTGCGCATCCTGACGTGGCTTCCGGGACCGTCCCCGGACGGTGCGATGATAGCCGACGCGGCAAGAGCCACCAACCTGCACGACGTGGGAAGGACGGCCTAGGCCGAGAAGCCCGAGACGCGGATGGAATGGATCCCGCAACGATTGGCGCCGAAGACGTCGGTCAGCGTGCGGTCGCCGATCATGACTGCCTCAACGGCCGAGACCTCAAGCCGACCCAGGAGTGTGGCGTAGCCCCGCCGCGAGGGCTTGTGGGCCATCCGGACGAGGGGAAACTCGGGTCCGAGCTCCGAGACGAGGGACTCCACGCTTCGCCAGCGGCGATTCGTCAGCACCCCAACGCGAAAGCCCCGCGACCGGAGATCGTCGAGGAGTCTTCGCACTTCGGGATTCAGCTTGCTGGCTCTCCGCTCGCCGAGGGTGTTGTCGAGGTCGAAGATCACGGCCCGCTTCCCGCTCGCCCAGAGCCGGGGGTAGTCGACGTCGAAGATCGAGTGCGCAACTTCATCTGCTCGGAGCAGGCCCATCTTCGCCTCCCCGCAGCACGGCGCCGATCTGGGCGTGCGCCTTCAGGCGGTCCGTGACCGCGAGAAACTCGTCCTCCATGCCCTCCGCAACGTAGACCTTGTACATCGCAGAGCCGTCCTGGAGCTTGAACTCCCGCCGGACGCTCGCAAGGCCGTCGTGCGCGCTCAGGATGGCGTCGACGAAATGGAGCTCGCCCTCGGTGGTCGCAATCCAGTAGACCACGGCGCCACAGAATCGTCTACCGGCCACGCGGGTCCCCCGAGCGGACGCGCACGGCGTCAACGACCTTCCGCAGAGCGATCTCGGGATCCACCCCGCTCCTCCACGCGCGCGCCACCGCGGCGAGAAGCTCGAGACCTGCCCGCTCTTCGTTGTCGGCGGCGTCAAGGGGGTCCTCGACGGACACGCCGTTGGGAAGCGAGGAAACGAGCTTGCGCGCTGCGAGAAGCGCAGGGAGCTCGACCTCTCGTCGCCCCGGCTCCGAGGCCTTTTCGGACGCCTTGATCTCATCCCAGCGTGTTCGAATCGAAGGCAAGTCGGACGGCGCGTCTCCAAACACGTGCGGGTGCCGGCGCTCGAGCTTGTCGGCCAGCGACCCCATCACGTCGTCCAACGTGAACTCCCCCGCCTCTTCGGCGATCCGACTGTGGAGGAGGACCTGAAGAAGGAGGTCGCCGAGCTCGGACTTGAGCTCTTGCGGATCGTTGCCGTCGATGGCGGCGACGACCTCGTGAGCTTCCTCGACCACGTAAGGACGAAGAGTCCGGTGATCCTGCGCGCGATCCCAGGGGCACCCGCCCTCGGGATCGCGCAATCGGGCAATCAAGTCGACGAGGCGGGCGAGCCGTTCGGCGTGCCGCTCGGTCATCCTACGGCGTGCTCCCCGCTGCGCCACCGGCTTCGACGATCAGCCCGCCGACTTCGTCCGCCCGGTACTTGGCGTCCGCCGCGCGAACCTTCTCAAGACGAGCCAGCGCGTCGGACGTGTTCCCGCGGGCGAGCTGGATCTTGGCCGATGCGATCAGCGCGTCGAGTCCAGCCGACGACAGCGGCTTGCCCTGCCCGACCTCGGCCTGCACCGTCGTCACGATCGAGTCGTACAGCTTGACCTTCGCCGCGTCGCGGTCGACGCGGGCAAGACCGCGGTTGAGGTAGTCGATGGCCGAGTCATACTCGGTCCGCCAGCGATACGCCTCGGCGATGCCGAGGTAGGCGTCCTCCAACGTGGGCTTGAGGTCGATCAGCTTCGCGTACTCCCGCACCGCGGCGCTCCACTTGTACTGCTCGGCGTAGATCTTGGCCAGCCGGGACAGCGTCTCCGCGTCCGTGGGGTCGAGGGCGACGATCTGCATGGCCAGTCGCTCCCGCTGCTGCGTGTCAAACGAGCGCGCGAGCGCCGTGCGGAACTGCGTGAGAGCGTCGGCCGTCTGGCCCTTGGCGAGGTCGACGCTGCCCATTCCTTCGTAGGCGTCGGCACGATACGGGGAGCGCACGATCACCGAATGGTACTCGCGCTCGGCGTCGGCGAGCTTGCCCATCGCGAGGTGAGCGTTGCCGAGCTTGACGTCGAGGTCGAGTCCGCCGCCGCTCTTCAGCCCCTCTTCATAGCGGGCGACGGTGCTGGCGTATAGGTCTGCGGCCTGTTGCTTGAACGTCGTGAGGGCCGTCTCCTCCGCCTCGGTACGCGATGCCTTCTTCGTGAGCGCGTCGCGCTCGCGGATGGCGCGCGTGAGCCGCGCGTAGGCGACGTCGCCCTCTGCAATTGTGAGCTTCGCGTTCGCCGGGTCGACTTGGCGAATCGCCGCGATCAAGTCCGCGGCCTGATCAGTCTGGCCCATGGCCAGGTCGACGCCGACCAGCTTGAGCATGATCGTCGCGTCGTTCGCCCGGACGCGCAGGGCCCCTTCGTACCGCGTCTTTGCGAGGCTGTAGTTCGCTTGCTTCACCGCGAGGTCTCCCGACGCGACGTACGCGGCCACGTTCGCCGGGTCCTTGGCGAGCACCTCGGCGTAGCGAAGCTCCGCCTCGACGAAGTCGTCGCGGTCCGCGTACAGCTTCCCAAGAAGGAACGTCGCCGTGACGCTGTCCGGACTGAGCTCGAGGATGTGGTTCAGGAAGTTCTCGTCGGCTTCGACGTCCTCCAGCGCGGCCAGGTACGCCGCGAGCGCTCTGTCCAGGTCCTCCTTCTGGAGTGCCTTCAGCTCGTCGATCCTCTTCGTCTGCTCGGCGGTCGGGGCAGCGACCTTGCCAAGCGCCGTCAGCTCGGTCTGAAAGGACGACGCCTTCGATTCGTAGATCTGTCCGATGTAGTAGGGGACGTACTCGTCGCTTGACGTCCCCGCTTTCTGCAATCGCTCAAACTCAGCGAGGCCGAGGTCGATGTCCTCCTCCTGGAGGAGGAACGCGCGCACGACGTCGAGCTGCACGTCGACGTTCTTCGTCTTGTACACCTCGCGGTACCACGTGTCGACCCGCGTTGCCGTCTCGTCCTTGACGTAGTCCTTCGCCACCTGCTCGTGGATCTCGGCGAGCGTCGGCGTGTGGGCTTCCTTGCGGTCGGTGACGCGGATGATGTGGTAGCCGTACGTGGTCTTCACCGGCTGGCTCAGCTCGCCCTTCGCGAGCGAGAACGCAGCCTCTTCGAACTCCTTCACCATCTGCCCTCGGCCGAACCAGCCGAGCTCCCCACCCTTGTCCCGCGTGCCGGCGTCGAGCGAGTACTGCTTGGCCAGCGCCGCGAAGTCCCCGCCCGCTACCAGCTTCGCCCGCACCTCTTGGGCCGTCTCGAGGCTGTCGACGAGGATGTGCGACGCTTGGACCTGCTCGGGCTGGTCGTACTTCGCGATGTTCTTCTCGAAGTACGTGCCGACCTCGACTTCGGTGGGTTCGATCGTCCCGGCAACTTGCTTGTTGACGGCGTCGGCGACGTACTGCGTCTCGATGCTTGCGCGCAGCCGGCCCTTGAACGACTCGAGCGTCTCACCGGTCTGGCTCAAGTACGTGATGAGCTGCTCCTCGGTGATCTTGTACGACGCCAGGAGTTGAGCGTACTGCTCAGCGAGGGACGCGTCGACGGTCTCCTTCGTCACGCGAATTCCTCGGGACTTCGCCTCCTCGGCGTAGATGGCCTGGCGGATCAGGTCGGACATCGCCCCGGCCTGGAGCCGCAACTGGAGCATCGCGCCCGCTGCTCCGGAGAAGATCCCGGAGGCATCCTGCCCCGCCTGGGTGTAGATGTTCTGGTACTGAGTCACGAGCTGCGAGGCCCGCTCTTGGAACATCGTCAGGCTGATCTTCTCTCCACCGACGCTCGCCGCGTAGGTCGGCGCTTCCTCGCTGCCGTTCTGTTCCGACGATCCACCAAACAACCCGCCGGACCGAGTGCCGGTGTACAGCCCTACGCCGCCCACGAGGAACGCGATAACCACGGCCCAGATGACCGCGCGCTGATGTCGCTTGAAGAACGTTGGCATTGCAGTACGTCACTCCCTTGGTGAGAATTGCAGACTCGCGTGAATAGTACAGACCTCGATCCCGCCCAACAAGGACCCCGCGAATCTCGGGCTACACGACGTCGCCACCCCGCACGACGCTGGCGCGCGGATCGTGCCGCGGTCGAATGTCCAGGTGGATCGCCGTCTTCTCATCTTCGCCTTCGGCGATTCGAACGGTGGAGAAGCTCGGCGTGCAGTAGAGATCCAGGCCGCTCGGAGCGACGTACCCCCGCGCAATCGCGATGGCCTTCACCGCCTGGTTCACCGCTCGCGGTCCGATGACGTGGATCTCCGCCGATCCGCACTCGCGAATGCCGTTGGCGATCGCCCCCGCGGCCGCACCGGGATCCGAGCTCGTCGACACCCTTAGAACGCTCATCCCCGCCCTCCGCTCTACTTGGCGCTCTCGCTGAACTGCGTCTGCCGGATCACGTTGACCTTGATCTCGCCGGGGTAGCTCAGCTCCTGCTCGATGGCCCGCGCGATGTCGTAGGCGATCTTCGCCGCCGCGTCGTCGCTCGCCCGATCGGGCTGCACCATGACCCGCACTTCGCGGCCAGCTTGAATGGCATACGCCTCCTGGACCGCGGGGAACGATCGGCACAGCTCCTCGAGATCGTGCAAACGCTGGACGTACCGCTCGTACGTCTCCTGCCGCGCGCCGGGGCGCGCCGCCGACAGCGTGTCGGCGGCCTGGATCAGAATGTCGAGGATCCCGGTCGGCTCCACGTCCTCGTGGTGCGCCGCAATCGCCTGCACGACGTCCTTGGCCTCGCCGTAGCGTCGGGCGAGGTCGGCGCTGATCGTGGCGTGCGGACCGTCCACTTCGTGGTCGACGGCCTTGCCGATGTCGTGCAGCAGACCGGCGCGCTTCGCCTTCTTGGAGTTCACCCCGAGCTCGTCGGCGAGGATCTTCGCGATCACACTGACTTCGATCGAGTGCACGAGCTGGTTCTGCCCGTAGCTCGTCCGATAGTGGAGCCGACCCAGGAGCGCCGCGAGCTCCGGATGGAGGTCGATCCCGAGGTCGAAGGCGGCCTTGCGGCCCTCCTCCTTGACCCGCTCGGCGAGCCGCGCCTTGGCGCGCTGGACCTTCTCCTCGATCTGTGCGGGGTGAATGCGCCCATCCTCGATGAGGCGGGTGAGGGCCATGCGCGCGACCTCGCGGCGCAACGGGTGGAAGCACGAAAGCACGACCATCTCGGGGGTGTCATCGACCAGGAGTTCCACGCCGGTGAGCGCTTCGAACGTCTTGATGTTGCGGCCTTCCCTGCCGATGATCCTGCCCTTGAACTCCTCCGACGGGAGCGGCACCGAGCTGACGGTGCTCTCCTCCACGTATTCCGGCGCATAGCGCTGGACGGCGGTCGCCACGATGTGAGCCGCCCGCTCCTTGGCCTCTTCCTTCGCCCGCCGCTCGATCTCCTCGATCTTGCGTGAGAAGTACCGCTGGGAGTCGTTCTCGACGACCTTGAGGAGGTGCTCCCTCGCCTGGTCCTGGGTCCACCCGGCAACCTGCTCCAGCTGGTGCTTCCCTTGCTCGAGGAGCTTCGACCCCTCGTCCTTCAGCTTGACGAGCTCTTCCTCGTCGGCACGAAGCGAGTCCTCGATCTTTTCGAGGTTCGTGGCGCGCGTTCCCAGTCGCTCTTCGCGCTTGGCGACCCGCTCCTCGGCGCGGGCGACGTCCTCTTCCCGCCGCTTGGCGCGCTCCTCGGCCTCGTCGCGCAGCTCTTGGGCCTGCTGGCGGGCCTCCAGGAGCAGTTCCTTCTTCGCCTGCTCGGCCTCGTCCTGAGCCGTTCTGAGGATCTCGCCCTCCCGGCGGCGGCGTGGGACACTGCCGATCAAGAGGCCGATTCCAATGGCCGCGATCAGACTCAATCCCAACCCGAGGTAGTTCAAGACCGGGCTCAAGCTCAGTTCCTTCCTTTCCGTGAGGCCGCAGGGAGGATTATACCCTGTTCCCGCCCCCGACAGGACGAGCGGTAGGCAGGAACCCACGGACGGGAGGGAGGGGATGCGAGGCGACCTGTCGGAACGACGGAGCGCGAGCGGCGGCTTGCCCGCATCAGGGGGTGGCGGCCGCCGCGGCCTCCGACGGGCTCGTGACTTCGATATCGAGTCCGAGGAGCTTCGCGGTCAGCCGAACGTTCTGTCCACCCTTGCCAATGGCGAGTGACAGCTCGTCATCCGGCACAAGGACCTTGGCCTTCCGATTCTCCTTGTCCAGCTCGACGGAGAGGACGGACGCCGGCTCGAGGCCATTCTTGAGCAACTGAACTGGATCCTCGCTCCACCGGACGAGGTCGATCTTCTCGCCCGACAGCTCGCGTGTCACGACACGCACCCTGGCGCCGCCGGCGCCCACGCAGGTTCCGACGGGGTCGACGTTCCGGTCGAGCGACTCGACGGCCACCTTGGACCTTCGTCCCGGCTCGCGGGCGATCGCTCGAATGACGAGGATCCCCTCGTCGATCTCCGGGACTTCGAGCCGCATCAACTCCGCGACGAACTCCTTCCGAGTTCGCGAGAGGAGGATGCGCGGATCGCCCTGGGTCTGCTCGACGCTGACGAGGTAGCAGCGAAGGCGCTGGCCCGCGTGGTACCGCTCGCCCGGAATCCGCTCGGGCTCCGGCAGAATCGCTTCGGCCTCCCCCAAGTTGACCCAGACGCTCTTCCCTTCGAACCGATGGATCGAGCCGCTGATGATCTCCCCAACGCGGGTCACATAGAGGTTGTAGACGATCTCGCGCCGGCGCTGAACGATCTCCTGGCGGATCGTTTCCTCGGCCTTCTTCGTGGCGATGCGGCCGAACGCCGCGAGGTCGATGTGCTCACCGCGGATGAGGATGTCCCCGGAGTGCTGGTCAATCTCGACCTCGACCTCCTCCTCCAGGCCATGCTCCTCCTGGTAGGCGGCCGCGAGGCCTTTGCGAATGGCCGCATAGAGATCCTCTCGCGGGATCCCTTTCTCTTTGGCCATCTCTTCCAGCGCTTCTATGAACTCGATGTTCATCGTTCGCCTATCCTGTCGTGCCAGCCTGAGACGCCGGGTGTCCTCACCGCGGTGGACTTCTCACCGCCAGCCTCTTACTCTCTCCCTAACAAACAACGCGGTCGCACAAGTGGCGACCTGCCGTCCGTCCCAGATGGACGCGCTCTGGGCATTATACGGGAGTCCGCGTGAGCGAACAAACGAGTCCCCAACCCAATGGAAGACATCATCCGGATCGTTGAACCCGAAGAAGAGGGTGAGCGCCTCGACCGTGCTCTCGTCGCCGTCGCCGGAGGGCTCGCCCGGGCGGAGATCCAGCGCCAGATTCGCGCCGGGCGCGTTCTCGTCGACTCCATCGCCGTCATCCAGCCGTCCCGGCGCCTACGTGCCGGCGAGCAGATCGTCTGGCACGTCGCACCGCAGGAGACCCTGACTCCGCGGGAGCTCGCCATCCCGATCCTGTACGAGGACGACGTGCTTCTCGTCGTCAACAAGCCCGCAGGTCTTGTTGTGCACCCCGGCGCGGGAACGACGGAGACCACACTCGTCGAGGCCCTCCTCGTCGGCCGCGACCTCCCCGCTTCGGACGACCCCGTTCGGCCCGGTATCGTCCATCGACTCGACAAGGAGACGAGCGGCGTCCTCGTCGTCGCGAAGACGGCCGAGGCGCTCGCGTCCCTTCAGGGGCAGTTCGCGGCGCGCACAGTCGAGAAGCTGTACTTGGCGCTGGTCGATGGCGTCATCGCCGAGGACGAAGGTCGCATCGACGCGCCGATCGGCCGGGACCCCGCGATCCCCCGCCGCATGAGCATCCAGGCGGGAGGACGAACGGCGCAGACTCTGTTCCGCGTCCTCCGCCACGAAGGCAACCGATCCTTCCTCCTCGTGCGGCCGCTCACGGGAAGGACGCACCAGGTCCGCGTGCACTTCCAGTACATCGGTCATCCGGTCGTCGGAGACGGAATCTACGACGGCTCTGCGGCTTCCAGCCTCGGCCTGCACTCGTGGAGACTGACGATCCGCCACCCATCCTCGGGAGACATGATGACGTTCGAAGCTCCGCCGCCCCCCGAGTTCCCGGCGTTCGACTACGAAGCGCTGCGAGAGAGCGACCTCGCGGCGACGTAGTAGTCGATCGCGGCCGCGTAGGTGAGCGCGGTCGCTGTGTAGAAGAGTTCCACTCCCCCGGGCCATCCGGCCATGACGAACGCGATCGCGACGAAGGCAGACGCTGACGCGACCTTCCCGAGGATCCTCGCCGCCTGGACGAGGTTTCCGCGCATGCGGAGTGCGAGGGCGCCGATCCCGATCCCGACTTGAGGGGCGAGGAACAGGACGACGGCCAGCGTCGGCAAGAAGCCGAGCGTGTAGAGCGTGAACAGGACGGAGACGTACAAGGCCTTATCCACAAGGGGATCGAGGACCTTGCCGAGGCGAGTCACCTCGTGCCGCTTCCGTGCGACGAGCCCGTCGATCGGGTCTGTCGCGCAGGCGGCCAGGAAGACCCACCACGCCGCCCATCGCTCGCCCAGGACCAGGAGAACGACCACCGGAACGATGGCGAGGCCGCGCGTGATCGTGATGGCGTTGGCGAGCGACATGATCGCGGAGAATCATAGATCGCTCTTCCCTGCTTCACAACTACCCTTGAAGCCCTTTCGCCAAGCTCGGTATAATCCCACCCTTCACGGGTCCGGTGAGGATCCTGCAAGGGGAGGGCAAGTCATGAAACGACGCGTCATCATCATGGGAGCCGCCGGCCGCGACTTCCATAACTTCAACGTGTACTTCCGCGACAACACGGACTACGAGGTTGTGGCGTTCACCGCGACGCAGATCCCGGACATTGCGGGGCGGACATACCCGAAGGAGCTCGCGGGACGCCTGTACCCCACGGGCATCCCGATCCACCCCGAGGACGAGCTCGCGCAGCTCATCGCGGAGCACAAGGTTGACATCGTCGTGTTCAGCTACAGCGACGTGTCCAACCAGTACGTCATGGAGCGCTCCGCTTTGGTCAACGCCGCGGGCGCAGACTTCATGCTTCTCGGACCCCGGTCGACCATGGTCCTCCCCAAGAAACCGCTGATCTCGATCACCGCCGTCCGCACGGGCTCGGGCAAGAGCCAGACGACCCGACGCGTCTGCGACATTCTCAAGGCCAGAGGGAAGAAGCTCGCCGTCATCCGCCACCCGATGCCGTACGGCGACCTTGTGAAGCAGGAAGTCCAGCGGTTCGAGACGTACGCCGACCTGGACAAGCACGAGTGCACGATTGAGGAGCGCGAGGAGTACGAGCCCCACATCGAAAATGGGACTATCGTCTACGCGGGCATCGACTACGAGAAGATCCTCCGAGCCGCGGAGAAGGAGGCCGACGTCATCATCTGGGACGGCGGGAACAACGACTTCTCGTTCTACAAGCCCGACCTGTCGATCGTGGTTGTCGATCCGCACCGAGCCGGCCACGAGCTTCTCTACTACCCAAGCGCGGTCAACGTCCGGATGGCCGACGTCATCGTCATCAACAAGGTGGACACGGCCGCCCTCGACGACATTCAGTTCCTGCGCGACAACGTGACGCAGCTGAACCCGCACGCGACCGTGATCGAGGCCGCGTCGCCGATCCAGGTGGACAACCCGGCGCTGATCCGCGACAAGCGCGTGCTGGTCATCGAGTACGGCCCGACGCTCACGCACGGCGGCATGGAGTACGGAGCCGGCGTTCTTGCGGCGCGCCGCTTCGGAGCCTCGGAAATCATCGACCCGCGCCCCTACACCGTCGACTCGATCTCGGCGACGTACCGCAAGTACCCGAAGATCGGGCACCTGCTTCCGGCGATGGGGTACGGCGAGAAGCAGATTCGCGACCTACAGAAGACCGTCGACAAGGTCGAGTGCGACGCCGTCGTCATCGGCACACCGATTGACCTCGGCCGGCTCTTGAAGTTCAAGGTCCCGGCGACGCGGGTGCGCTACGAGCTGCAGGAGATCGGGCTTCCAAACCTCGAGCAGGCCCTCGCAGCGAAGTTCCCGAACCTGTAGAGACGATTCCTGGAAGACAGGCCATGAGCCCGTCGCGCACGCCGCGCGGCGGGCTTTCTCTTGGCTACGCGTGCGGAGCGCGCCAGGCGAACAGGAGACCGAGCGCCAAGCCGAGCGCCGCACCCATCTCGAGTCCGAACACGAAGTCGTCAAAGCCAAACCCGGCAGCGGCCCCGACCGCCACGCCAAGCGGCAGGAGCACAGCCAGATGACGCCACCGCCCCAGTCGACTAAGCAAGATCGTCCTCCCCAATCACAGACAGAAACGCACGGACGACACGCGGGTCGAATTGCGTTCCTGCGTTCAGTTTCAGTTCGAGAACCGCGGTCTGCTTCGCAAGGGCCTTCTGATACGGGCGCTCGGACGTGATCGCGTCGTACGCGTCCACGACCCCGACGACCCGAGCCTCAATCGGGATCTCCTCGCCCCGGATTCCGCTCGGGTACCCGGACCCATCGTAGTTCTCGTGGTGGGCCAGGACGATCTTCGCGGCATCCTTGAGGAACGCCTTCTCGCGCAGCATCTCGGCCCCGTGTTCCGGGTGACGGCGCATCTCGACCCACTCGTCGTCGGTGAGCGGACCCGCTTTGTTGAGGATTCCATCGGGAACCCGCACTTTGCCGATGTCGTGGAGGTAGGCACCGTACGACAGGTCAATCAACCGCTGCGCGGAGAGTCCCATACGCTCGCCGGTGCGGATCGCCAGCCGCTCGAGACGGTGGCAGTGGCCCTCCGTCGCCTCGTCCTTCTCTTCGACGGAACGGGCGAGGGCCATCATCTCCTGGATCTCCTCCTTGATCAGGTGGTAGCTCGGCGGCGAAGACACCATCAGGAGATCCACGTCCTCATCCACTCGGAAGTAGGCACGCTCCGGGAGGCCGCGGTGGTAGAGGTAGTCGCCGCTGCGAACGGTGTTGCCCTTCCCTTCACCGGTCAGGGTCAGAAGCCCGCCGAGGACGTAGATGAACTCGAACCCGGACCACTCCTTCGCTTCGTCGAGGAAGAAGTGCTTGCCGGCGGCAATGCGATGACGGGTGACCTCGACCGCTCCCTGTTGGACCAGGAGCTCGAGCGTCGTCGACTTCTTCTCCGCCTTCGGCCGGTCGCCCTCGGACTTGCCCAGGGTTAGCCCGTCAACCACGGAGCCCCCTCCTTCATCCGCCCGCTTCTCCCTCACGCCCGGCCGCCTACCCGCTTTCGTCGGGCTCGCACGCTTCGCGGGCCCAGAGATGGTCCGCCCCGAACACTGCGGAAGAGAAGAACAGGCACCCGCACGCGGTACTTTACGTGATTCCCACCGTCGCCATCCACCGCGGGCGCTCAGCCTGCCCATCAAGCAGACGCGGTGAGCCCTTGTGCTCACCGCGTCTCATTCCCTAGCTCGGACGCCTCGGGCATGTGCCCGAGCGTCGCTCTACTCAATCGTGGGGCCGCCTCCGACGTGAATCGGCGAGCTCAGCGCGCTCGGGCCACCTCCGACGTGAATCGGCGAGCTCAGCGCCTTCGGGCCGCCGCCCACATGGATCGGATCGGCGGAGACACCCACCGCCACGGTCAGGAAGAGAGCAACGATGATGCCGACGACTACCCAACGTTTCATCTTGGTACGACCTCCTTGGGTCCGTACTCGCCGAACAGTATATGCCCAGGTTATGCCTCCCGAACGGAGCCCTTAGACGGAATCGCCCCGGGCGGGTTGGCGCCGTGTTGTCCTGCTGCGCTATAGGACATGCGTCCGCGGCATCGTCGCGCCATTGCCCTCTCGCAGGAACTCGGTTTCCCGTCGGGCGATTGTGGGGAGCCGATCCCACCGATACAATCCGCGCGGATTCCTACGTCGTTCGCCGATGCTTCCCGTAGCGGCGAGCGGCTTCACGTTGAGGAGGACGCGCCATGCCACAGAGCACGCGCCAGATGATGTCCATCGACGGGAATACCGCGGCGACGCACGTTGCGTATGCCTTCAGCGACGTCGCCGCGATCTATCCCATCACCCCCAGCTCGACTATGGGCGAAATCGCCGACGCTTGGGCGGCCCACGGGCGGAGAAACCTGTTCGGGCTAGTCCTGCAGGTGAGCGAAATGCAGTCCGAGGCCGGCGCCGCCGGCGCGGTACACGGGGCGCTCGTCGCTGGCGCCCTGACGACGACGTTCACGGCCTCGCAGGGACTGCTTCTGATGATCCCGAACATGTACAAGATCTCGGGCGAGCTCCTGCCCGCGGTGTTCCACGTCTCGGCGCGCGCCCTCGCCGCTCATGCCCTGTCCATCTACGGCGATCACTCCGACGTCATGGCCACGCGACAGACGGGGTTCGCTCTCCTCGCCTCAGCGTCTGTGCAGGAGGTCGTCGACCTCGCCCTCGTCGCCCACATCGCGACGCTCAAGAGCAACGTCCCGTTCCTGCACTTCTTCGACGGCTTCCGGACGTCGCACGAGATCCAGAAGGTCGACATCATCCCGTGCGAAGAACTGGCGAAGATCGCCCCGTGGAGCGAGATCGACGCGTTCCGTCGCCGAGCGATGAACCCTGAGCACCCGCACCAGCGCGGCACGTCGCAGATGCCCGACATCTACTTCCAGGGACGTGAGGCCGGGAACTCCTACTACCTCGCCACGCCGGGGATCGTCGCCGAGGTCATGCGGCAGGTCGGCGAGCTCACCGGCAGAAAGTACGGGCTCTTCGACTACGTCGGCGCCCCCGACGCCGAGAACGTCGTCATTGCCATGGGCTCGTCGTGTGACGTCCTTGAGGAGACGCAGAACTACCTGAGCGCCAAGGGAGCCAAGACCGGGCTCCTCAAGGTGCGCCTGTACCGGCCGTGGTCGAGCGAGCACTTCCTCGCCGCGCTGCCGAAGAGCGTGAAGCGGATCGCCGTCCTCGATCGGACCAAGGAGCCCGGGAGCCAGGGTGAGCCGCTCTATCTCGACGTCTGCACGACGTTCCAGCAGACCGGCAAGAACCTCCTCATCGTCGGCGGACGGTACGGCCTCGGCTCGAAGGACTTCACACCCGCAATGGCCAAGGCCGTGTTTGACAACCTCGCCGCGGCGAAGCCGAAGAACGGGTTCACCGTCGGCATCGAGGACGACGTGACCCACACGTCACTCCCCGTGCAGGAGGAGCTGGACGTCTCACCCAAGGGCACCATCCAGTGCAAGTTCTGGGGACTCGGCTCGGACGGAACCGTCGGCGCGAACAAGAGCGCGATCAAGATCATTGGCGACAACACCGACCTGTACGCCCAGGGGTACTTCGCGTACGACGCCAAGAAATCGGGCGGCATCTCCGTCTCTCATCTTCGCTTCGGCAAGAGCCCGATCCAGTCGCCGTACTTGGTTGAGAACGCCGACTACATCGCGTGTCACAACCGCGCGTACGTCGATCAGTACGACCTTCTGGCCGGCGTGAAGAAGGGCGGTACGTTCGTCCTCAACTGCCCGTGGGACGCCAAGGAGTTGGAGGAAAAGCTTCCCGCATCGCTCAAGCGGACGATCGCCGAGAAGGAACTCAAGTTCTACACGATCGACGCCGTCAAGATCGCCGGCGAGGTGGGCCTCGGCGGCCGGATCAACATGATCATGCAGACCGTCTTCTTCAAGCTTGCCGGCGTCCTGCCGGTCGAGGACGCGATCGCTCAGCTCAAGAAGGCGATCCAGAAGGAGTACGGGAAGAAGGGCGAGAAGGTCGTGCAGATGAACTACGCCGGCGTCGACGCCGCGATCGGCAACCTCGTCGAGGTGAAGGTCCCGGCGTCGTGGCGGACGGCGACGTCGTCCGGATCGAAGCTGAAGCAGCCCAAGTGGGTGCTCGAGGTCATGCGGCCGATGGTGCAGCAGGAGGGCGACAAGCTCCCCGTGAGCGCGTTCTCCGGCAAGCTCGACGGATCGTACGCCTGGACCGGAGCCGACGGCTCGTTCCCCGTCGCGACGACGCAGTACGAGAAGCGCGGCGTCGCGATCGAGGTGCCGGAGTGGGTGCCCGCAAACTGCATCCAGTGCAACCAGTGCGCGTTCGTCTGCCCACACGCCACGATCCGGCCCTTCCTCATGAGCGAACCGGAGAAGGCCAAGGCCCCGAAGGGGTTCGAGACGATCCCCGCGATGGGCAAAGGCCTCGAAGGGTACGGGTTCCGCATCCAAGTCGACCCGCTCGACTGCCAAGGGTGCGGCAACTGCGCCGACATCTGCCCGGGAAAGAAGGGCGAGAAGGCGCTCGTGATGAAGCCGCTCGACACCCAGCTCGCCGAGCAGCCGCACTACGATTTCGCCCTCACCCTCCCGGCACACGATAGCTTGATGGCCGCCGACACGGTGAAGGGAAGCCAATTCCGTCGGCCCCTGTTCGAGTACTCGGGCGCCTGCGCCGGGTGCGGCGAGACCCCGTACGTCAAGCTCGTGACTCAGCTCTACGGCGACCGCATGCTTGTCGCGAATGCGACCGGCTGCTCGTCGATCTACGGCGGATCTGCCCCCTCCGTGCCCTACTGCATCAACGCCGAGGGCCACGGTCCGGCGTGGGCCAACTCGCTGTTTGAGGACAACGCCGAGTACGGGTTCGGCATGACCCTCGCGCTGCGCGCCCGCCGAGCGCGCTTGGCGCGCCTCGTCGCCGAGGCTGCCGAGACCGGCGTAGCACCGGAGATGAAGGTCGCGATGGCCGCATGGCTCGCGAGTATGGACGACGCGACGGCCTCCCGCGAGACCGGCGCCCGTATGGCGGAGCTCCTCGAGAACGTCGCCAAGGGCGACAAGAAACTCGCCGAGATCCTCTCGATGCGCGACCTCTACACGAAGAAGTCCGTGTGGGCCATCGGCGGCGACGGCTGGGCGTACGACATCGGTTACGGCGGCCTTGACCACGTCGTGGCGATGAACCAGGACATCAACGTCCTCATCCTCGACACCGAGGTCTACTCGAACACCGGCGGGCAGTCCTCGAAGGCAACGCCGACCGGCTCGGTCGCCAAGTTCGCCGAGTCGGGCAAGAAGACGAAGAAGAAGGACCTCGGCCGGATGCTCATGACGTACGGCTACGTGTACGTCGCCTCGGTCGCCATGGGAGCGAACAAGCAGCAGTGCTTGAAGGCGTTCCTCGAGGCCGAGAGCTTCCCCGGCCCGAGCGTCGTCATCGCCTACGCCCCGTGCATCAACCAGGGACTAAAGAAGGGCATGGGAAAGAGCCAGGAAGAGGAGAAGCTCGCCGTTGAGACGGGCTACTGGCCCCTCTACCGGTTCGACCCGCGGCTCATCGCCGAGGGCAAGAACCCATTCCAGCTCGACTCCAAGGAGCCGACGGGCGATTTCCGCGACTTCCTCATGGGCGAGGTTCGCTATGCCAGCCTCGTGCAGAGCTTCCCGGAGGAAGCGAAGCGGCTCCACGCGCAGTTGGAGGCCGAATACAAAGAACGGTATGCGGCGTACAAGAAGATGGCGGAAGCTGCCTAGCAGCTTTCGGCCATCTTGCGAGAGGTAGAGACGAGAGGCCGCCGCGGGCGATGGCCTCTCGTCTCTCCTAGGAACTCAAGTCCGAGGCTTGAGTTCCCGAGTACAAAGAGCGCTACGAGGCGTACAAGAAACTAGCCGCGTAGCGTGATGACCGGTAGGAGCTGAGCGAATCCCGGTGGATGAGAAGGGGGCGCTGCGAGCGCCCCCTTCTCTTTGGTTGCACAGCGTCTCTCCCCGTTCAAAGGATCGGGGAACACATACCTCATCTCCCGGACGAGTTGTGGTATATGTCCCCCGATCTCTAGGTAGAATTACGACATGACGTGGGTTCTGACACCCGCCGCAGTGGTTCTCTGGTCGACGGCGATCCTCGCGCTCGTCGTCGTCTGGATCGTGCTGCGGCACGAGGCATTCCCCGGCAGCCGCGTGTTTCCCTACCTGATGCTCGCCGTAGCGGAGTGGGCGCTCTTCTCCGGTCTCGAAGCGGCATCGACGTATGTCTCGGTCAAGGTCCTCATGTCGCAGCTGGAGTACGTCGGAATGGCAGCGACTCCGATCCTGTTCCTCATCTTCGCCGCACGCCACTCCGGCTACGACCGCTGGTTGTGCCGCCCGACCCGGCGAGCCGCGCTCTGGCTTCCCGCCCTCGCCACCATCGCCGTCGCCGCGACGAACAACCAACACCGCTGGCTGTGGGCGGACTACTTGCCGGGCCCCCAGGGCTCCAACGCAATCATCTACGTTCACGGACCCGCCTACTACGGAATCGCCGCAGAGGTCTACGCATTCGTCCTCGTCGGGTGCGTTCTCGTCGCGCGGTCGGCGTTCCGCCACTCCGGTGCTCGCCGCCGGCAGGCGATCACGATCCTCCTCGCGTCGGCGTTTCCGCTCACAGCCGGGCTGCTCTACGTCGCCGACGTCAACGTGGTTCCGGGACTCGACCTCATCCCCGTCTCCTTCCTCATGACGGGCCTCGTGTTCCTGGTCGGAATCGGGCTCTTCCGGGTGTTCGACCTCGTCTCCGCCGCCCGCAACGCCCTCATCGAGCAGACAGGCGATGCCGTCCTCGTCGCCGACGCAGACGGCCTCGTCGTCGACGCCAACCCGACCGCCGTGCACTGGCTCGGCGGCGACTCGCCTCTCGTGGGGCGGTGCATCGCCGCGGTCTTCGCGACGTGGCCGAAACTCCGGTCCGCGTGCCTCACAGAACAGACGGACCGCATCGAACTGACCCTGCGCGAGGACCCCTTGCTGCACGTGGACATTCACGTGACTCCGCTGCGCCAGCCCCAGGGCCGGCAGGCCGGCTGCTTCGTCGTCTTGCGCGACATCACCGAGCGCTACCAGAACGAGGTCACGCTTCAGCACGCGAACGATCAGCTCAAGAGACACGTGCGGGAGATCGAGGCGCTGCAGGGCGAACTGCGCGACCAGACCATCCGCGACAGCCTCACCGGCTTGTTCAACCGCCGATACTTGGACGAGATCTTGCCCCGCGAACTCGGACGGGCCGCCCACGAGGGCGGAGTCCTCTCCGTCGTCATGATCGACATCGACCACTTCAAGGAGACGAACGACACGCGTGGCCATCGCGAGGGCGACCGGCTCCTGTCGCTTCTCGGACAGGTGCTGCACGGCGGAACCCGCCCGGGGGACGCTGCCTGTCGCTACGGAGGCGAGGAGTTCCTGCTCATCCTTCCCGGCGCGGCGCCCGAGGTTGCGAGGGACAGAATGAACACCCTGCGCGCGGAGTACTCCGCGCGCCTCCGCGTCGAGGGGTTCGAGTCTCCGCCGACCCTGTCCGCCGGCGTCGCCGCATTCCCGGCCCACGCCCAGTCGGACGACGGCCTCCTCCGCGCCGCCGACGCCGCACTCTACCAGGCCAAAGCCGAAGGCCGCGACCGCGTGTGCATCGCCATCGCGAACCCCGGGAACGCTGATTCCACCTAGATCTTCGCGTTCCACGATCCTTGCAGTCACGCGCAGATCGGCACGGTCTTGGTGTTCACCGCTCCGGCGTGCCCGTGCGCTGGAGCGACCCGCCTGAGAGCAGTACGATGCCGCAACGCACTCGCCTCCCAATGCCGCGGCTCGAGTGGCGTCCGTCCGACGATGAAAACAGATGCGATTGGACAAGGCCCGAGGTCTGTTGCTTGTTCGCTGGGTCCACACGCTGATCTACGTCGTGATGGTCGCGGCCATCATCGTCCTGCTCATCGCCGGCTTCACAGGACGCGCCGGCGTGTGGCTTTGGGTTTCGTTGGGGCTCCTCGCCGTCGAGAGCGTTGTCCTCGTCGGCAATGGAATGAAGTGTCCTCTGACGGCACTGGCCGTACGCTACGGAGCCGAGAAGGGATACGCTTTCGATACGCTCCTCCCTGAGCAACTGACGCGCTACACGTTTCGCTTCTTTGGCACCCTCACGGCTCTCGGCCTGCTGCTCATGATTTTCCGGTGGGCTCGAGTGATTGTGTGATCGACCGCTCCCGGCCTCGTCCCTCGAGCCCGAATCGGACGGCGCCGACGCGCATCCTTCGGACGGCCTGCGTTCGCACCTCGCCAGCGACGCCCTAGGGCAGATCCCCACGAGTGCGGCTCACTGGCGACAGCAGTCTTGACAAAGGCTTCTCGATGCCTTATTAAGTATGTACTTAATCACACGGGAGGGCAGGGTGAACGAGAACCACGCGGCGGAGATCTTCAGAGCACTCAGCGTTCCGAGTCGGATGCAGATCCTCCTGCTCTTGAAGTCGAGCGGGCCGATGCCGGTGAAGACGATCGCCGAGACGCTCGACATGACCTCCCCGGCGGTTTCTCAGCACCTGAAGGTTCTGCGGCAAGCGGGTCTCGTCCAGTCGGAACGCCAAGGCTACTTCGTTCCCTACTCCGTCGACGCCCATGCGCTCTCTGATTGCTGCGGGATGATGGTCCGCGTCTGCGCGTGCCCGGCTCACGGTGATACCGCCGACCCCGCGGGCAGGGAGACCGAGAGCGCTGCGCTCGTGCGCGAGCGGGAGGCGCTGCTGCACGAGCTGGAGCGAGTTGAGAAGGAGCTCGCGACGCTGCGTGGGGAGGAGGGTTAGTTTTTTTGTCCAAGCTGGTAAGTAGTTGCGCAAGTGATGAACACCGAAACGGTGTCCGTCGACGAGAGAACCATGAAGGAGGTGACAGACCGATGAAGATCGTGCGCATCGAGCAGGGTTGCGGCGACGGCCAAGAGGCCAACTGCTGCACCTCGGTTCACGGAGAAGCCGGCGGGTGCTGCGGCATGACCCGTCAGTTCATGACGAAGGAAGAGCGGCGCGAGTCGCTGGAAGCGTATCGCGAGGAGCTCAAGAAGGAACTAACCGGCGTCGAAGAGCACCTGAAGGACATGGGGAAGTAGCTCGACGGAGGGGGAGGGGGTGACGACCCCCTCCAACTTCCATTCTGGGCAGCATCTAAGGCTGCGCGCCGTCCTCTACATCCGGGCGCTGCCGCGCGAGGCTCTCGAGGCTCTCGCCCGAGAGTCGGCAGAGGCGCCACTCGTCGAACACCGTCGCCCCAAGGCCTTCGTACAACTCGATGGCGTTCCGGTTCCAGTCGAGGACGATCCACTCGAAGCGCCCGCAGCCTTCCCGCACCGCGAGGTCGGCAAGGTAGGTCAGGAGCGCCTTGGCAATCCCTTTGCCGCGGTACTCCGGCTTCACGTAGATGTCGTCAAGCCACAACCCGCGTCGCCCGGTCATCGTGGCGAACGTCGGGAAGTAGACGACGTACGCCGCTGGCTTCTGGCCGACAAACGCGAGCAACGCTTTCGCCGCAGGGCTCTTCCCGAACAGCGCGTCGCGCAGGTTCTCTTCCGTCGCGGTGAGGTCGAGGTTCTCGAACTCAGCCATCGAGCGAATGAACGACATCAGAAGCGGGACGTCGGCAACTGCCGCCGCCCGCACATCGAGATTGAGATCCTCCAGATCAAACCGCATTGCTTGCCCTCCGTACCCAACACAACAATGCTACCACACTGCGGAGCTTTCCGCCCCTCGACAAGCGCAGTCTCCCGGCTCGACGCCCGCCGGCGCAGCGTCAAACGAGCCGCTTCTTGAAGAAATGCTTCTGGTAGCCAGGCGGGTAGTCGTCAAGCGTGGCGAACACCTCGTAGCCGTGCTTCTCGTAGAACGGGCGCGCCTCGAAGTCATACGTGTCGACGTGCGCGTACCGGCACCCGGAGCGGGCAGCCTCGTTCTCAAGCTGCGTGAGGAGCCGGCCGCCGTGGCCCTGGCTCCGCACGGTCGTATCAACCCACAGGAGCTTGATGTAGAGCCACCCACCGAAGAGGAATCCGTCGACCCCGCCAAGAACCTTCCCGGAGTCATCCTCGAGGAAGACCCGGATCACTCGTCCGAGCTCGATCGGCCCGCAGTGTTGGTGGATGTTCTCGCAAAGACCCTGGTAGACGGCGCCGAGGAGTGCCTCGGTCTCCTCGAGCTGTTGCCGCTTCTCGCAGACATAGACCTTGGTCGAGAGTTTGCCCGGCTTCTCACTCACTTCGCCGCCCTCCTTCTAGGCGGCCTTCGCCTTCCGGTCGAGTAGGCCGCCCGCCCAACGCCAACCACAGCGAGGATGGAGGAACTCGCGTTTCGGCCGCGTCTCGCACCTCTGCGGCTCGCAGACCGCCCTATCCACGTGAGGGGAGGCAATCGGGCGTTGAGCTGCGGAACGCACCTAGCCCCGCTACTCCTGCGGCACGCCCCACAGACGTACGGTGCCGTCCCAACTCGTGGAGGCGATCAACGTCCCGTCGGGGCTGAAGGCAACGCGAAGGACTTCAGCCGTGTGCCCCTCGAGCGTCGCCACGCGGCGCTGCCCGGCGACGTCCCAGATGCCGACGGTCTTGTCGTGGCTGCCCGAGGCAAGAAGGGTTCCGTCGTGGCTGAATGCGATCCCGTTGACGTAGCCGAAGTGTCCGCCGAGCGCGGCAACCACCGAGTAGTCGGCCGTCTTCCAGAGGTAGATGGCGTTGTCGTCGGTCCCCGCGGCGAGCAGATCGCCGAGTGAACTGTACGCGACGTCGCCGACCGGGTTCTGCGGCTGAGACAGCTTTGCGGCCACCTTCCCGCTCCCTGCGTCGAGCACGCCGGCCCCGTCCCAGCGGCCACCGTAGGCGAGCGCCGTCCCCGCCGGATCGAAGGCGACGGAGAGATACCCGCGCATCCCGACGTAGCCCCAGAGCTCTTCGCCGGTCGGGACCTTCCAGAGGCGGATGTCGGAGGACAGACTGCACGAGGCCAGCGTCGCGCCGTCCGGGCTGAAGGCAAGCTCCCAGATCTGCGCCGAGTGGGCCGCCCAGCCGCCGATGCGCTCGCCCGTGGCCGGGTTCCACAGCGTGATCGTTTTGTCGAAGCCGCCGCAGGCGAGCGCCGCACCGTCTGGGGAGAAGGCACAGGCGACGATCTGCGTGGGAGACTCCTCGTAGAGCCGACGGACGACGGAGCCACTCTCGACGTCCCAGATTGGCACGGGGTTCTTCCCGCTTGCCGCAACAAGGAGGCGGCCGTCGGGACTGAACGCGACGCTGCACTGGCTGAGCGCACCTCGCTTGTAGTCGGGGATCTCCAGTGTTCGGAGGAGACGGACCTGGCCGGCGTTCTCGATCGTAATCGGCTGCAAGGTGGGAGGCGAGTCGGCGCACGGGCACGGCAGGGAGAACCCGCCGATGCTACCTGCCGCCAATAGGCCAAGCGTCACTGTCAACTGCAGCGTTATCCTGTTCGTCCGCATCCTGACTCCTTTCTGAACGCGAGGTCGCGCGCGTGCGGGCGGCCTCCCCGCTGCGGATGGAGTTTACCGAAGCGACGGAGAGCCGGCACATGAGCTGCTGCAGATCCGGCAAAGCGAACAAGGAACCTCTTCCGACCACGATGAAAAGGAGAACGGTGCATCCCAAGCCCGGGCGTTCTCCCGAGCTGCTTCAGCATCATCGAAGCAGCCCTCGAGGCGGCGAGGGCAAGGGCGCCTGCGAAGAGAAAGGGCGCCCCCATCGGCGGCGCCCTTTCTCGCTAGCTAGTTGACGTCAGAAGGGTAACTAGCTTGGCTCCTGCATCTTCAGCCGCAGGCCAGCCTCGTTCTTGATGACGATTCGATAGCGACTCTTGTCGAGGATCCCCTCGCGCTCGAAGCGGTTGAGCGCAAGCGTCGTGTTCTCCCGCGCCGAGCCGATCATGTCGGCGAGCTCTTTGTGCGTCACCGGGAAGCCGATGAGGATCCCCTCGGTCGTCGCAACGCCGTACTCGTCGGAGAGTTTCAGGAGCTGACGCGACAGCCGCGCTTGGATGTCGCGGAACGCGAGGTCTTCCAGCGTCTCCTCGTACTCCTTCAAGCGGTGGGCGAAGTGCCTCAGCAGATGCTGCAGCGCCGCCATGTCTTCCGCGACGGCATCGGAGAACGCCTTCTTGGAGACGCAGCGCAGTACGGTGTCCTCGATGGCCGTCGCCAGATGCCGGCGGAACTTCTCCCCGACGAGGCACATCTCACCGAAGATCTCGCCCTCGTTCAGGATTGAGAGGGTCAGCTTCTTCCCGCTCTCGTCGAGGTACGCCAGCTTCACACGCCCCGTCTCTATGAGGAAGACCGATGTGCTCGGAGTGCCGGGATGGTAGATCGTCTCCCCGCGGTCGGCGTGGAGTAGGTCTCCAAGCTCCGCCAGCATCCGCGCGAAGCTCACTTTGTCATTGGCAGTCGATAGCATCCGCCCTCCCTTGTCCAGCATGAAGAGGCTAGCTCGCGACCGGTGCTTCGATGAGGAAACCTACGGTAGAGAAGGGGAAGATTCTCGCTCGCCAGACGGTACAAGCGTCCCATAAGAAGAGGAACTGCGGCGAGGAATGGGATGAAAAGGGATAGCGTGGTCCTGACACCGATGCCGAGGTCCTACAATTTGCTCCCTAGAAAGGAGGTGATCCAGCCGCACGTTCTCGTACGGCTACCTTGTTACGACTTCACCCCTCTCGCGGAAGTTACCCTAGGCGCCCTAAGAAGGACGACTTCAGGTACCCCCCACTCGGTTGGTGTGACGGGCGGTGTGTACAATCCCTGAGTACGTATTCACCGCGGTGTGGCTGACCCGCGATTACTAGCGATTCCGGCTTCATGAGGTCGAGTTGCAGACCTCAATCCGAACTGAGAAGGGTTTTTTGAGATTAGCTCCCCCTTACGGGATTGCAACCCTTTGTACCCCCCATTGTAGCATGTGTGTCGCCCCAGGCATAAGGGACATGATGACTTG
>JAPLGD010000054.1 GCA_026390345.1 Candidatus Bipolaricaulota bacterium
TGGAGATGCTCTTCCCGGTCCCGCTCGAGCGCGAGGATCAAGCCGGAGTCACGCCAGCGCAAGCCCACCTCATGGCAGCCCTCGCCGACGGAGTCGAGTCGCTCGATCCGTGGACGGCGGAGAAGGTCGAAGAGGCGTTCCGCGATGTCCTCGGTCGAGAAGGCGCGACCCTGAAGGACGTCGCACAAGCCTGCCGGATCGCCGTCACCGGACGGAAGGTCGGACCGGGGCTGTTCGAGATTCTGTCGGCCGTCGGCCCGTCGATCACCGTGGATCGTCTTCGCGCGTACGCCGGGGGGACCCGCGGATGAGAGCGGCTGCCGCTGTCTGCGCCTTGCTTCTCGTGGCCTGCGCCGCGGCCGCGACGACGGTTCCTCTTGAGTACGTGGGCGACATCACCCTCCTCACAACGTCCTGCGCGCTGCACATGATCAAGGTCTCGCCCGACGGGACGGACAGCGGAGCGCTCTCCGGAATCCTGACCCTGGCGGGCGAGCGGCGCGTCGTGCGCATCGCTTCCCCGACAGACGGAGCGACGCTCGCCGTCGACCTCGCCGGGGACGGGACGACGACGCTTGTCGAATGGGACCAAGCCTTCGCGGACGGAACGCTCATCGCGTCTCCGGAGTTCATCCTCGCCGGCACCGAAAGCCAGACGGCATCCTACCGCACGTTTCTCATGTGGTCTCCGTTTCTCCCGGTGGTCGTCACGTACTGCCGCGACAACTACCGGTCGGGAGCGCTCGAGACCGCAGGACGAACCGTCGCTCTTGCCGTCGTCGACGACGACACCAACGGGAGGTTCGACGATGACGCCGGAACGCTGTTCGTGGACGTCGACGGAGACGGCCAGCTCCTGACGGACGCCGACTCCCACGAGCGGTTTGGCCTCTACGAGCCCTTCGTCATTGATGGAACGACGTACGTCGCCACGTCCGTGGCGGCCGACGGCTCCTGGGCCGAGATCGAGACAGCGACTGTGCCCGCCTTGCCGAAGCCTCCGCTTCTCGATGGCTTCCCCGCTCCTGGGTTCACGGCGCTGGATGCGCAGGGGAGCCCGGTCGATGTTGCCTCGCTCCGCGGGAAGATCGTGCTTCTCGACTTCTGGGCCGCCTGGTGTGCTCCGTGTCTTGAGGAGCTGCCTACGATTGCCAGCATCCACGAGGCCCTGAGCGACCAGGGTGTGGTGGTCCTCGGCGTCAACCTCGATCGGTCCGACACCGCGTTCCGCGACGCCCTCGCGCGGCTCGCTCTTCCCTACGTGCAGATCTACGATGGATCCGACGGACCGATCTCCTCTCTCTACCGGATCGGCGGAATCCCGATGACCTACCTCATCGGCCGCGACGGCGTCATCCGCGCGCGAGGTCTGCGTGGGGGTGCCCTCGTCGCGGCGATCGAGGCGCTGCTCGGCGAGGAGCCCGAATCGTGAGCGGTTGGCGGGATGCCGCCGCAATCCTCGTCCTTCTGGCAATCGCAGCCGCCGCGTTGCCTGCCGCTGCGCAGGAGAAGATCCTCACGTTCGCGGTCGAGCCGGCGTCGGTTGAGGTGGCTGCGGGAGAGCGGGCGACGGTCACGGTGCGGATCGAGAACGCGAGCGTTCGAGAGGCCGACGACATCGTCGTGACGTGGACCGGACCGGGAGGGTTTGTGCTGGACCCTGCCCCGCAGGAGACCGCCGTTCTTGGCCCGTTCGATTCTACCGACCTTGCGGTGTGGATCCTTGTCCCCGAGGACGCTCCGCTGGGGTCGGTCGCGGGGAGCCTTGAGTTTGCCTACACGTACTGCATCGGCGACCTCTGCTTCCAGATCTTCGAGTCCCGCGATGTGGCGCTCCTCGTCAGGGCGCGTGCCGCCGTCGGGCCGACGGGCACGACTGTCCTGCCCCTCGGGCAGGCCCTGCCCTCTGGGGCAGTCTCGGCCTCCAGTCAGCCAGCGGCCCGCGCCTGGATTCCGTACGCCGTCGCAGCGTGTCTCACCTTCCTTGTCCTCGCTACGGCTCAGGTCATGCGGTCGTCGGGTGCGCGCTGGCCGCTGTACACGGTGCTCTTGCTCGCGGCTGGCGCCGCGCTTGCGTATGGCGTGGTCCTCGGGCAGCACGAGCAGGCTCGGAGCATCGCCGCGGTATTGTGCACGTCGTGCGTCGGAATCGAAGAGGTCACCGCGCGTGCGCCGCAGCTCTCCGCGCAGGAGATCGCCCGCATCCGGGCGATCTCGGGACCCGTCGATCTCCTTGTGTTCCGCGCCCCCTGGTGTCGATCCTGCCCGTTCGCCGAGGCCCTGGTCGAGCAGGTTGGAGCGCTGAACGCTCGGGTCGGCTACCGGTTCATCGACGTCGACCGCGAGCCGGAGCGTGCGAGACAGTACGGGGTGATTCAGTCGGGCCGAACCGTGGTTCCCGCGATCGTTCGTCTCGGCGTAGACCGTGTCCTGTTCGGGGTGGAGAACTTGGAGAGCCGACTGGTTCTCCTGCTCGAGGAGGGCGCATGAGGTTGTCCACTTGGCGGCGCGTCACCCAGGGCGGCGGTGTTCTCCTCAGCCTGTTTGGGGCCACCGGGATCGGAATGACCCACATCCTATTCCCGGGCCTCCACTGCTACGCCTGCCCGTGGGCGATCACGGTGTGCCCCATCGGACTGCTCCAGAACACGATCATCTTCGGGATATTCCCGTTCTTCGGGCTGGGGGCGATTCTCGCCTACGGCCTCGCGGCGGGGCGCGGGTTCTGCGGTTGGTTCTGCCCGTTTGGGACGATCAACGATCTCCTCGCGTTCCGCAAGCGCCGGATCAGGAGGACCGCCTCGTACGGAAAGTACGTCGTGCTCGTCGGCACCCTGGTCGGCGCGTGGGCGCTCGCGGACACCGCCTTCTGCAAGCTGTGCCCGGCCGCATCCCTCGAATCGTCGATCCCCTACCTTTTTCTCGGCGTCGCGCGAGTCAACCGGCCGTTCCTCGTACACATGGCGACGCTCGGGGCGACGTTGGTGGGAATGGTCCTTGTCGCCCGCTTCTGGTGCCGCTACCTCTGCCCGATGGGCGGGATCCTCTCGCTCTTCAACCGGGTGAGCCTCCTTCACCTTCGTTGGGAGCCGGCGAAGTGCACGGAGTGCGGCGCGTGCACGAAGGTTTGTCCCATGGGGATCGAGCCTCACCGCGAGCATGACGATCACAACTGCATCAAGTGCGGCGCGTGCGTAGACGCATGCTCGCTCGATTCGTTGACATTGCACTGCAGCCCCCGGAGGCGACCGTGATTCAGTACCTCCTCCTCGGCGTGGTCCAGGGATTGACGGAATTCCTCCCCGTCTCGAGTTCGGGGCACCTCGCCCTCGTCCAGTGGGTTCTAGGCTTCGACCCGCCGGGGGTCCTCCTCGAGGCGTGCCTGCACCTGGGCACGGTGGCCGCGGTGATCGTCGTCTTCCGAAGCGACATTGCCGATCTCTTCCGCGCTCTCTCCCGTCGCGGGACCCTCGAGCGCCGAAAGGAGATCGGATTCCTCATCGTCGCCACGATTCCGATCGTTGTCGTCGGATTCCTCGCGCGCGGACGGATCGACGAGGCGTTCGCGTCGCTTCGTCTCATCGGGGTCGGGTGGCTCGTGGTCGGCCTTCTGCTTCTCCTCGTCGACCGCGCGTCGCGTCGCGCACGGCGCGGAACGCTTGCGTTCATCGACGCCGTCGTCATCGGCGTCGCGCAGGTTGCTTCGCTCTTGCCGGGGTTCTCGCGCAGCGGAGTGACGATCAGCGCCGGCGTTCTGCGCGGGATCGAATCCGGGAAGGCGGTGCGGTTCTCGTTCCTTCTCTCGATTCCCGCCCTCGTCGGCGCGGCCGTTCTGAACCTTGCCCGGGCGTGGAGGTCCGGAGGATTCGCTCAAGTCGACTGGCTAGGCGTCGTTCTCGGCGCGGCGGCCGCCTTCCTTGTGGGACTTGGCGCGGCTCGCCTTCTGCTCGGCGTCGTAGCACGCAGACAGTTCTGGGTCTTCGGCATCTACTCGATCCTCGTCGGCGCCGCGGCCGTCGCCTGGGGCGGCGTGTAGGGAGCCGTCTAGTGGTCGGCTCCGGCTGCGAAAACGGCGACGACGATGATGGCGATGGCGGTGAGCAGAACAAGGATGGACGAGACGGCACCCGGCGAGGACGACTCGGAGGGTTTCTTCGCTTCCACCGGCGGTGCCGCGATCGGGGCGGGTTTCGGGGCGGCCGGGGTGACGACTACGAAGCGGTCGATGACGTAGGCGCCCTTGACTCCGGCGGCCAGGGTCGTCCGAACTCCGGAAGAGCTAGTCGCCTTCGGGTTGTACGGATCGACGATCGCGTACGTGGACCCCACCTTCTCGGTCAGCACGACCCAGTGGCAGTCCTCGTTCTGCGGGGCGGCGCCGCGGCACGTGAGTCCCCAGTGGACGCCGGCGATGACGGGGTGGCCTTCGCGGAGGGCGTGGTCGATCACCACGGCGGCGACGGAGCTGACTCCGGCCTCGCTGTGGTTCGTGTGGAACGTGACTTCGACTCCCTCGGGCAGGAAGTCCCACTCGAGGCAGCAGTTCCCAACGGGGTCCTCGGAGCACTGTCCGTATCCGTTGTGTGTCCTCAGCCAGTCGTTGAGGATCCCCGGGTTCATGCCGACCTCGGCGCGTCCCGTCCAGGAGTCGATGGCCGGCACCTCGACGGGGATGCCGTAGTAGGCGAGGACGCAGGCGAAGGCGGAGACGAGGCACCCGGTGGTGGCGATCTGGTCGGGGCAGGCCCCGGTGCCGAGCGGGGCACGACCCCAGGCGTCGGGACCCACGGTGTATGCCTGGTTGAACGACGGCATGACGCGCGGAAGCTCGGCCGGCTGCGCGCCGGAGGCGGAGAGGACGGCGGTGGTGAGGACGACTGCGAGGAGGACTCCGAGGACGATCGGCTGCTTGTGGGTCACGGCAGGATCTCCACGACCTCCGCGGCGGAGGCCAGGACGTAGTCCGGAATGACGGTGCCGGGACGGTCCGCGCCGTCGGCGGAGACCCACGCTGTCTGCATCCCAACGTTGTGAGCCCCGATCACGTCCGCGTCGTAGGAGTCGCCGACGAAGAGGACCTCCGCGGGGCGGGCGCCGAGGCGAGCGAGCAGCGCGGCGAACGCGCGCTCGTCCGGCTTGTAGCACCCGATGTCTCCTCCGACCACGATGGCGTCCAAGCGCCGCGGAAGATCGAGAACGCGGATCTTGTCCCATTGCACCTCGGAGAGGCCGTTGGTCAGGAGTCCGAGGCGGTAGCCGCGACGACGGAGAGCCTCGAGCGCCTCGGGGGCTCCCTCGACGAATCGAACGCCGCTCTCGCGTCGGACATCGCCGTACGCGCGTGCGATGGGTGCGGCGAGCGTCGTACTAAGGTTCCGGCCGTGGACGAGGCGGGTCCAAATCATCCGACGCAGCTCGTCCGCGGATGTGGCTCCAATCTCGAGCTTGCGCCAGAGCCTGTCGTAGTCAGGCGCCAGATCCTCTGCCGAGCCGAAGGCCTTGGCGTCGAGTCCGCAGCGAACGAAGACCTCGGCGATGACCTGCGCCGTTGTCAGCGGGTACGTAGAAAGTGTGAAGTCGAGGTCGAAGGCGATGTGGGTGGCGTCACAGGCTCGCATGAGTTGATCGGTCGTGTCCCCTCTCTTATGCTTCTTCCTGTCCCGCGGCCAAACGCGCGAACGGATCCTAGCTTACGCAACTCGTAGGCCGGGAGGAGGACAGATGCGCATCATCGGAGGGGTCAAAGGGGGTCGGCGACTGGTCGAATGGGACAACCCCGGGATCCGACCGATGCGCGACTTCGTCCGCGGCGCCCTGTTCAATATCATGTCCGACTTCATTCCAGATGCAGCGTTTCTCGACCTGTACTGCGGAACCGGGAGCGTCGGCCTGGAGGCCTTGTCGCGCGGTGCGCGGTCGTGCACGTTCGTGGATCGATCCCCCGAGGCGTGCGGCATCGCCCGCAGGAATCTCGACGCGCTCGACTTCCTCTCCGCGGGCGAGGTGGTCGAGGGTGAGTGCCTCGAGGTCCTCGACCGACTGGCCCGCGTCGGCCGGAGGTTCGACCTCGCCTTCGTCGGTCCGCCGTACCACCAAGGGCTCGCCCCGAAGACGCTCGACCGACTTGCCGACGGGCGACTTCTGGCGGACGACCCGGTCGTGATCACGGAGATCCACGAACTCGAGTCACTCGCTTCGCGCTTCGGGTGTCTCGAGCTTGTAGATCGGCGCCGATACGGCGACAACCAGCTTCTCTTCTACCGCTTGAGTTCGGGCGTGCCGCAAGAGGAGGGTTCATCGTCATGAGCCCCGAGCCCGTCGCCACCATCCTGATCACGAATGACGACGGCATTGCTGCCCCGGGGCTGGTCGCTCTCCGGAAGGCGCTCGCGCCGCTCGGGCGCGTCGAGGTTTTCGCTCCCGATCGGAACTGGTCCGCGGCGAGTCGCACGCGGACGTTTCACAAGCCGCTGCGCGTCGACCGTGTGCCACTTCTCGACGGGAGCGTCGGGTACGCCACGAGCGGGACGCCGTCGGACTGTGTTTCCCTGGCGCTCCTCGGCCTCCTCGACAAGAAGCCGAACTTGATCGTTTCCGGAATCAACGCGGGCCTCAACCTCGGCCGCGACGTCTCGTACTCGGGCACGGTGGCCGCGGCGATGGAGGGCGTGCGTATGGGAATCCCATCCGTCGCGGTTTCCTACGACACCGTGCGAGCTCCGAGCGACGACCTCGACTACGGCCGCGCGGCGGAGTTCGTGAAGCGACTTGCCGCATACCTGCTTGAAGGGGAGCCTCTTCCGCCGGGGATCCTCCTGAACGTCAACGTGCCGTACGCGCCCGCCGGGCGGGCGCTCCGAGTCAAGATGACTCGTCTCGGCGGTGAGGCGTACTCGAACTACCTGGTGACGGGGAAGGACCCGCACGGCCGCGAGTACTACTGGGTCACCGGAGACCCGCTCACCGTCGGCGAGGAGGACGGAACGGACCTCGGCGCGACGGCCGCGGGGTACGTCTCGATCACGCCGATCCACCTCGACATGACCGAGTACTCCCTCCTTGAGAAACTCAAGCACTGGGAAGAGCGCCTCGATCTGAAGAGCTAGCTAGGCCTTCGTCGTGCAATCCTTCGTGTCAGCTGCCCGGATGGCTCTCTTGGTTGTCCTTCGAGCATGGAAGCAGATATAAGAAGAGGAAAGACGTGAAAGAGCGACGCATGGATCCTGGGACACGCGAGCGGCAGCGGGGAGTCGTTCTCCTTGTTGGGATAGGTCTTCTCGCCGCGGGAGCCCTCGTTCTTCGGCCGGAGCCTACGGCTCGCGCGCCAGCTTCGGGCACGGCGTTCGTCTTCTCCGACGTCCGCGTCATTGCGCCCGTGATTCGCGACGCGTCGAAGGTGAACGTCAACGTGGCGAGTGTGGACGAGCTTGCGACCCTGCCCGGAATTGGGGAAGCGCTGGCGGCGAGGATCATCGCGTACCGTGAGCTGCACGGCCCGTTCGCGCGGATCGAGGACCTCGACGCCGTGACGGGGATCGGGCCGAGCGTGATCGAACGAATCCGCGACCTCGCGACCGTGGGCGACGCCCCGGAGGAACCGCGTCAGTAGTAGACGGAGCGGGTTCGATGGCGGCGCGCGGTCGCCTTGTACGAAGCGGCCTGTCCTCGCGTCCAGAGGTAGACGTCGAGGTTGCGCGCCGTGGCCGCGTGTCCTCGTGCGCGGAGTTCCTCGACGAGTCGTTCGACGGCGTGAACGGCACACGCCCGAATCTCGACCTCCTCCTTCGAACCGGCTTGGAGAAGCTCTTCGTGCTCGATCCGCGCGACGAGACCCGGGTCGAACGACAGAACGCCGTCGACGCGCAAGACGTGGGGGACAAGGTTGTCGGCGAAGATCGTGAGCCGATCGAGGTCGTCGAACCGCCCCCACCCTTTGCCGTGCAGGGCGAGGTCGAGGTCCGAGGCGAGGATCTGGGCCCGCTTGTAGAACGGAACGTCGCGACCATCGTACGACGCCACGTCGCGGAAGAACGGCTGTGCGTCGAGAATACCGACCAGGCGCGCCGCGGAGCCGTCGGCGGCTTCGACGAGTCGGGTGAAGGATCCGGCGAACCGCTCGACGAGGTCGCGTCCGAGGTCACTCCACGCTTGGGCGAAGAGGTCCATCAGCTCGGCGACCACGGGGTCTCGCCGGTCCTGTCCGAACAGGGCGGCGCACGCCTGTCCGGTTGCGCCGGCGAGCTCTTCGGCCCTCAACGGGCCGATGCGGCGGAACCGGTCGGTGAGAGCCATCGCGATGGTGAAGTACCCCGACCGGCCCGGGCGCTTCGCAAGGTGCGGGAAGTAGCCTGAACCGAAGTTGACGGCGTCGAGGGTCGCGACGTAGGCGACGGTTTCGTCCGGGCGCCCGAGGAAGTGCGCGTCGCGATCGTATTCGGGGGATGGGAGTCGCGAGGCGTCGAGCTCTTCAACATAGCGGGCGAGGGCGGTCTCGTCGATGCGGACAAGGCGCGCCGCTCCTGCGACATCGCGGCAGGCGGCGCGTATGCGGTCCAACACGTCGGCAGCGCCGTTTCTCATGGCCCCTCAGGATACCCGAGTCGCGGTGGCGTGGGGAGCGAGCGCCACGAGCGGCTAGAATGCGACATGCGTGCTGTGGGGAGCGTTCGGAGAGCGACCGGTCTTGGGCTCCTGGCGATGCTGATCTGGTCGACGACGGTCGGAGCGTCGCGCGTCGTGATGGAGCGGCTTGGCGCCTTTCCGGGGGCGGCCGTGGTGCTTCTGGCCGGCGGCGTGCTCCTCCTCATCGCGGCCAGCATCCGCTACCGGGGATTCGGGTGGGTGCGCCGGCTCTCCACCCGGCACCTCGCGTACGCGGGGCCGCTCTTCGTCCTCTACATGGTGGCCATGTACTGCGCCGTGGGACTCGCGACGACGCGCGTCGAGGCGATTGCCGCCGGCCTCGCGAACTACCTCTGGCCGACGATGATCCTCGTGTTTGCGGTGCTGATCTTGCATGAGAAACCGCGCGGGGCGGCGTTGACAGCGGGATGCGTCCTTGCGCTCTGCGGGATCGTCCTGGCGGCGTCGACGAACGCCGGCGGGCTGCGAGAACTGGCCGAAGTCCTCCGGGCTCCGTCAATCTCCCTGGTGCTGGGTCTCGTCGCGGGGGTCGCGTGGGGGCTGTACTCCGTCCTCGTGCGCGTGCATCGGCAGGCCGTCCCGAGCGGCGCCCTCGGGCTCCTACTCTTGGCCGCGGGTCTGATCATGGCCGCGCTCGGCGGCACCCACTGGACGGCCGTCCACTTTGACCTGACGACGATCCTCGTGATCGTCTACATGGCTCTTCTTCCCACGTCGCTCGCCTACTGGCTGTGGGACCTCGCGATGCGCGACGGCGACGTCCCCGCTCTCGCCGCGCTCTCGAACGTCATCCCCGTCGTTTCGGCCGGCTTCGCCATCGCAGTCCTCAGCGTCGCGTGGAAGTGGGAGCTGATCGGCGGAGCCGCCCTCGTGTCCCTCGGCGCGGTCGTGGCGCGGGGCGCGTTTCGCACGTCTGCGCGGGGCTCACGAGAAGGCGAATCCGCGTCCCCGTAAGGCGAGGGCGCGGATCGGGTCCTCTACGCGGTGGGCCTTCTCAGTCTGCGTCGTCTACCCTTCGCCCTCCTCTGCGGGCTCCGCAGGCTCGGCCGGGTCTGTGATGTCAGCTGGTCGTGGAGGGCGCGATGGGCGAGCGGGCCGAACGCGACGAACGCGAGGGGCGCGGACGAATGGTCCCGCCGTCAGCATCCCCTGGTTCTGCATGTGGATCATCTGAAGCTTCGTCATCTCGGCGGCCTCGTCGGGGTCCATTCCCGCGTCGACGAGACTCTTGAAGAACCCTACGAGAGCGTCGGACGTCTTCTTCAGGTTCTCCGGCGAGTAGACGGTGTCTTGGATGCCGCGCATCAGGTTCGGAATCCGCTCGGAGACGACGTCGAGCATCTCCCGCATCCCCTCCGCGCCCTCGACTTCTAGCCCCTCGAGTTCCTCCTCCCGCTCGTCCAGCTCCTCCTCGCGGGCCTCGAGCTCGTCTTCCAGCTCCTCGAGTCGTTCCTGCTCGTGCTCGATGCGTGCCTCCATTTCCTCCTGAAGCCGCTCAACCTTCTCCCTCTCTCGTTCGAGGTGCTCGCGCTCGCGCTCAAGCTTCTCGCGCTCTCGCTCCGTTCCGTTCCGCTTCTCTTGATCGGACATGCTCCTCCTCTCTTTCATGGCTTCACGAATCGGCGTAGGTTCAGGAAGGCCGACGGGTGCCGGTCGACGGGCGTCCGCACGCTCGCGCGCTGTGAGGATGGACTCCGCGGCCTCGGACACGCGCTGCGGCTCCATTCCCCGCTCCGTCGCTCGGTCAACGAACGAGACGACCGCGTCGGCCTGATCGTGCGGGCCGAAGCAACCTGCTTGGCCGTCACGGATTCTCCTCCGGCGTGGGTGCGCTGCCGCGCTTGCGCCCCACGATGCGTATCTCTTGTCCCATCACGCGGAGGCTGGCGCGGACCGGTGCGGATCGCCGAGCGTTGAGTCCGAGCCGGAATCCGATGGCGAGGGACCCCACGTCGATGCGCGCCACGTCGCGGATCCCCGCTTCGAGCTGCACGTGCCTCCACACTCGGTCGCGCACGGGTTCGGACAGGCCGGCATCGCCCGTCATGCCGTGCCGCAGGCGGAGGACTTCCGCGAGTTCGATGCGGCACACGTCGCAGCCTCTCAGGTGCTCGGCGACCGCCGCGGCATCGTCCGGACCGAGCTTCCCCACCGCATACCAGGGAAGGGTTTCGAGAACCCATTCGCAGGTCTTCATGTCAGCACCTTCGCGAGCGCCTTCCTCGCGTGGAACATCCGCGACTTGACCGTCCCCTCGGGGATCCCAAGCACAGCCGCCGCTTCGCCGAGGGTCATCTCCTCGTAAAAGACGAGGTGCAGTACCTCGCGCAGATGAGGCGGGAGGGTCGCCACGGCATCCTCGACCCGGACGCAGAGCTCGGTGGTCTCGGCCGGGTCCGGCTCAGCGGTCGGGTCTTCGGGGGTTCGCTCCCCACGCTTCTCCCGGCGCAGGAGGGCGTAGGCCTGATTCTTTGCGATCCCGAGGATCCACGTCGTCGCCTTCGACGCACCCCTGAACCTGTCCGCGTTCTTCCAGACAGCGACCAGCGTCTCTTGGAGCACCTCCTCCGCCAGATGGGGGGCTCGCAGAAGGGAGAGCGCGAATCGGAAGATCCGGTCGGCGTGGCGGTCGTACAGCTCGCGGAACGCGACTCGATCTCCGCGAGCGACGGCGCGCAGCAACGCTTCGTCCGTCTTCACGCCGCGCACTCCATTCGACCCCTCCTGTTGGGTTGTCTGACTATGAGTGGATGTCCAAGCCCTTCCGGTTCACTCGCCGCGCTCCGCTCCCCGCCGAGTGCCGGGAGGCTCACGACGAGAAGCCCTCGCCGGGTCGATCGACGGTTGACAGGATGTAGGCGTGCTTCCCGGCGGGCAGAGGCTCGATGCGCTCCACGAGGGAGAGCTCGACGGCCGCCCGGTCGCCCAGGAGTGACTGGGCGCGGCGGAGAATCGCGCGTCGGGTCTCGTCGCCGAACGTCGGCTCGGGGACGACGACGATGGCGTACCGATCGGACGCGGTCTGGACGAGCTGGAACTGCCGGATCTCGGTGAGGTCGTAGAAGATCCCGCCGAGGCCTGTGGCTTCGATGTCCCGCCCGTCCGGCAGGGTGATCCGGTCCGAGACGCGCCCCAGGACGGAGCGAAGAAGCGGTGACGTCCGACCACACGAGCAAATGCGGTCGTCCGGGATCACCCGGTCGGCCAGCTCGTAGCGGAGGAACGGCATCCCGCGGTTGAAGAGGTCGGTGATCACGATCCTCCACTCGTCAGTCCCTGTCCCGACCGTGCACGAGTCCGGGGGAAGCAGCTCGATCCACAGGCTCCCGACGTTCTGGTGGAGCCTGTGCTTCTCGCAGTCGTGAGCGATGTATCCGACCTCGGTCGCGCTGTACCGCTCGAAGACGGGGCATCCGAAGCCGCGCTCGATCGTCTCTCGAGCCCCGGGCAAGAGGACCTCGCCGATGGAGATCGCCGACCTCATCGGGAACGACGCCGGCCTCCTCGTCTCGAGCCGCCGCCGTGCTAGGAGGTCGAGGATGGACGGATATCCGATGAGCGTCACGGCCTTGGACCGTCGGATCCGGTCAAGAAGTCGGTCGATCTCAGCGCTCCCGAGGGCGCGGGGCTCGAGGACGAGCTGGTTCTCGAGGAGTTGCACGATGGCAGGCTTCGGATGCCAGAAGAGGAGTCGCAGGAAGACGTGAGGTTCGCCGATGTGGTAGCCGGCCCATCGGCCGAAGAAGAAGGTCTCGGCGCGCACGCGGTCCCGGCGCCTTCGGTCCATGAAGAACGGGAACGGCGCGCCGGTCGATCCGTTCGTATGTCCTCCCACGAGCGCGCTGCGCGAGAACGCGGCGGAAACGAACTCGTCGAATCGATCCTTGATCAGGTGCTTGTCGACGATCGGAAGCCCGACGAGCACCCCGGGTGCGGTGTCCGCGTCGACGTGGGGTGGGATCCGATCCCGATAGAAGGGAGTCGTGTCGCGCGCGTGCGCGAGGATCACCGCAAGGCGCTCCCGCTGCCAGCGAAGTCTCTCGGCCGGCGCCATGCGGTCGACCGCGTCCAGCTCGGCGATCTGACGGCGGACCGGTGACCCGCGGAGACGGTCCAGGGCTCCAAAGCCGAACGACCTCGCTCGTTCCAGTCCTCGCACCGTCCCCCTCCCGAGAGCCGAACGGCCGCGTCAGCCGGGCGGCTGGGTTTCCATCGAGCGGACGACCCTGGCCGGAGCGCCATACGCGAAACAGCCGGGGGGCAGGTCCTCAAGGACGACGGACCCCGCTCCGACCACAGACCACGCGCCGACGGAAACCAGCGGAGACACCTTGGTGCCGATTCCGAGGAAGGCGCCTTCCTCGAGGATCGCGCCGCCTCCGAGATTCACTCCCGGAGCGACCTGGGCGAAGTCCTCGACGACGCAGTCATGGCCCACGGAGCAGTGGGTGTTGAGAATCACGCCGTCGCCGACGCGGGCCCCGGCGTTCGCCACCGTTCCGGCGACCGCGATCGTTCCGGTTCCGATGTGGGCGCGTGGGGAGATGGCTGTGAACGGATGCACGATGGTGACGAGCGACTTGCCCGCCTTCCGCAGAAGTCTGGTGACCTCCTGCCGGCGCCGGTTGTCTCCGATGGCGACGAAGACAAGCTCCGTCGAGTCGTCCGCGAGAAGAAGGGATACGGGACCCGCGATGGGAATGCCGAAGACGAATCGGCGCTCGGGAGCGTCGTCGTAGAACGAGGGCTCGAGCGCGCTTCCGTGGATCACGGAAAGGCAATCGAAAACAGCTCCCCCGTGTCCTCCCGCTCCGACGATGGCGATCTTCATCACGCCTCCGCTGCCCCGCACCATTTTACTCAAACCTTCCCCGGAGGCGTTATCCGCCTCCGACAGGGGGGAACAGGCCGACCCGGTCGCCTGTGGCGAGGGGCACGTCACGGTCGTAGACGACGCGTCCGTTCACGATGGCGAGGTGGATGTCCGCGGGCGCCAGAGACAGCTCCGCCGCGAGGGACGCGACGGAAGCCCCGTCACGGATTGTAACGGTGAACGGATCGCCGGCGCGAAGCCCCGGTCGTGCGGCGATCAGGGTCCCGTGAAGCCGCACTTCGATGTTCACGAGTCCTTCTCCTTGGGTCGGAAGTACCACTTGTAGAGGAGCTGCATGTCGTCTGGGAAGAGGCCGAGGCGCGCCCCGTCGGGGACCGGAGACTGCAGATCCGCGTAGTGACCGTCGACGAACAGATTCGCGCCGAGATCTGCCTCCGGAATGCCAAGGCGTTCGACCACCGAGCCGACCGTGTCTCCCTCCCGATGCGGCACCGAGACTACGGAGTCGGAGTTCGGGCTTCCATCCTGAGCGAACCGACGGAGCTTCCCGTAGAGGTGGACGTCGATCATGTTGAAGGGAGGCCGCTCCGTCAGACACGGCCTCCCGATCTCCTCTAGGAGGCGAACACGCGATCGATCTCGCGATCCGCAATGTCCCACACCGTGTCGTGGGGCGGGAGCGGCTCGGTTCGCATGAACTCCGGCAGCCGATCGTCAAGCGCCGTGAATCCGGCCTTCCGGTTGAAGTCGCGCTCGAGGTCGAGGACCTCTTTCCCGATGCGGGCCACGTCGTCCATCGTCCACTTCGTCCCGAGGACGCCGTTGCACTCCTCGACAGTCCCCTCGAATCCCGAGGCGATATCGAGAATCGCGAACGCGATGAACAGGCAGTGGCCGGTGGAGTCGATAAACGCCGTGGCGTACTGGAAGTTCCGCGCCAGATCGGCCTTGTCGGGGTTGAGAGGGTCGAGCTTCCCGGAGACGCCGAGGATCTCGGGAGCGATCGTGTACCCCGAAGTGTGGTCGGCGCCCATGGTTGAGACGGCGTACGTCATTCCGATCCCCTTCACCGCCCGCGGCTCGTAGGCCGGCATGTTCTGGCCCTTCACGTGCGGCACGCGGGTCACGCCGAACGCGCGACCGGTGACGACGGCGCCGTTCCCGAGAATTCGACCCAGCGGCGTGCCCTGTCCGATCTCGTGGAGGAGCTCGATCGCCCGCTTGCCGTCGCCGAACCGCCACAGGCCGCCGTCCGCCGCCACGGCCAACGTGCCGCCGGTCTCAATGGTGTCGAGCCCGTAGTCGTTGCAGAGAAGGTTTAGCTCAGCGATCTGATCGAGGTCATCGATTCCGCAATTCGCGCCGAACGCCCAGTCGGATTCGTACTCGATGCACGAGGTGTGCTCGCTGCCGTTCGAACGGTGCCACGTGTTCGAGCAGCGGATTACGCAGCCGGGCGAGCAGGCGTGGTTGTAGACCTCCGCCCCCGTGCGCTCCTTGTTCCCGGCGAAGATGGCCTCCCCAGCGATCTTCGCCGCACCCTCGAACCGACCCTCGCGGAAGTTGTGCGTTGGCAGCCCGCCCGCCTCGTTCAGAATGTTGACGAGCACAGCGGTACCGTAGCTGTTGAGCGCTCCCTTGGGTTTCGTGATCGCATGCGCGCCGAGCGCCGCGCCGAGCTTCTTCCGCCCCTGATCAAACTGTGCCTTATCGGCAAGCGGGATCTCTTTGGCGCCTGAATCGTCGACGACGATCGCCTTCAAGCCCTTGCTGCCGAGAACCGCGCCGAGCCCTCCGCGACCGGCGTAGCGGCTTGGGCGTCCTTCCTGGTCGTTGAAGCAGATCCCGGCGGCTGCCATGCGGAACTCGCCGGCGACCCCGATCGCGCAGACATTGACCTTCTCCTTACCACCAAAGCGGGTGAGAAGCGCGGGGTAGATCTCGGACAAGCGCTTTCCGGTCCACGCGTCGGCGGGCTCGAGCTCCGCTCCCCTCGCGTTCACCTTCAGGAGCCAGAATCCCTTCTCCTTCGGCTGCCCCTCGACGACGATCGCTCGAATTCCAAGGCGTGCAAGGCGGCGACCCCACCCCGTCCCGGCGTTCGACTCCTTGATGCCCCCGGTCAGAGGCGACTTTCCACCCACCGAAATCCGGGACGACGTGGGGGACGCCGTACCCGTCACGATCCCCGGCGAGAAGACGACTTTGTTGTTCGGGCCCAGGGGGTGACAGGTCGGTGGGACCTCGTCGTGGACGATGCTCGATGTCAACCATCGCCCCGCCCGGTTTCGGTACGCTTCCGGCATCGGCTCAAATGCCGCCGTCCGGCTGGTCATGTTGACCCGAAGGATGCGCTCCATCCGTTCCTCCTTCTCATACTCGCTCCGAGAGGCCGACCGTCCTTCGCTCGGCCTCGAGCCTACAGGTCTAGCACGTTCGATGCTGCGGCGTCAATTGGGACCGGACTGCGCGAGGGTTCCGCTGGGCCAGCGAACGACGTCAATGCCGACTGTCCCGAAGACAGCTCGCGTCGCTCGAAAGCTCGTGAGGCCGTGCCGAGCGAGGGGTCCCCCAAGCGAGCCACGTCGAACGAAATCGGCGAAGCCCGCGCAATGCTCGGGGCCCGCGGTGGTCTCGACGAACCGGACGATCATCCACGGCACGTTGAGAGACGTACGATCCGGGCACGCGTAGTCGGCGACAACGAGGACACCGCCTGGCCGGAGAACGCGCAGCGCCTGGCAACACATCGCCGTCCTCTCGTTCTCCGCATGCTCGTGAAGCGCGAGGGACAGGATCGCCGCGTCAAACGACGCATCGAGAAACGGGAGATCAAAGGCCGATCCGAGGACGTACTCGGCTCCAGCCCTATGTCTCCGGCGGGCCGCAGCGATCATCGCCTCCGACAGGTCGACGCCTGTCACTCGGATCCCCACGCGAGCAAGTCGGCGACATTGCGCCCCCGTGCCGCAGGCGACGTCGAGGACACGAGCGACATCCTCCTCTTGGCAGATCCGCGCGACCTTCGAACGGAGCGAACGGAGGACCGGATCGATCAGGGCGCCGTAGACGCCGGCCGCCCGCCTGCCATAGCGCTCACGTTCCGGCATGCGGCTACGGTAGACGACGATCGGGCTTTGGGCAAGGTGGGGCTTGGCTGGAGGCAGTGACCCGTAGAGAATGAAGCTATGGTCCACCGTCTCGGCTTGCGACGCGCCCGTCGCCTGGGCTGTTGGGCGCCGAGGCCTTGGAACCTCGGCGTGCGTTTGGTGAGAACATCGCGTCGCGACTCTTGGGCATGGTTCCGCCGCTCTGGGGCGTGAGGCTGTACGTTGGGTGAGCGAACGAGTTGCCACAGGAAGCCGCGGAGTTCGAGGAGCGGGAGGTGAAGCGATGAAGAACGAGCTTGTCGCCCGAATCCTGTACGAGATCGCCGACCTCCTCGACCTCGAAGGGGTGCAGTTCAAACCCCGCGCGTACCGCCGCGCCGCCGACGTCGTCGAGGCACTTGCCGAGCCGATTGAGGACCTTGTCGCGGACGGAATGCACGCCGACCTTCCCGGCATCGGCGAGGCGATCGCGAAGAAGATTGCCGAGATCGTCGAGACGGGGCACTTACGATACCACGATGAGCTCAAGGCGAAGCTCCCCATCGACCTTCACGCACTCACCCGCGTCGACGGCGTCGGGCCCAAGACGGCCAAGCTCCTCTACGACGTGCTCGGTGTGAGAACCCTCGACGACCTCGAACAGGCGGCGCGTGCAGGGAGGATCCAGACCGTGAAGGGGCTCGGGGAGAAGACGGAGGCGAAGATCCTGCGCGGGCTTGCCGAGACGCGGGGCGTCGAGGGGCGGATGCTGCTCGGCGCGGCGCTTCCGCTCGCCGAGGAGCTCGTGGCCGAGCTGCGGTCCACCGGCCTGTTCGAGCGGGTCGAGTACGCCGGGTCGGTGCGTCGCGGCAGAGAGACGATCGGGGACCTCGACATCCTTGCCGTGAGCGCGGATCCCGCGTCCGCGGTTGCCGCGTTCCTCACGTTGCCCGAGGTCGTCGAGATCCTGTCGCGCGGGGACACCAAGGCGTCGGTGCGGCTCGGAAATGGAACGCAGATCGACCTCCGCATCGTCCCCGCCGAGTCGTTCGGCGCGGCGCTCCAGTACTTCACCGGGTCCAAGGCGCACAACATCGCGCTCCGGACGCTTGCGGTGGCGCGTGGTTGGAAGCTGAATGAGTACGGGCTCTACGACGCCGACGACAAGCCGCTGGCAGGCAAGGACGAGGCCGGCGTCTACCGCGCACTCGGCCTCGAGCTGATCCCTCCCGAGCTGCGCGAGGATGCAGGCGAGATCGAGGCTGCCGCTGGGGCGGCAGCTAGCAAAGGTCGCGGACGCAAACGTGGCCGCTTGCCTAAGCTCGTCGAGCTGGCCGACCTACAGGGCGACCTCCACGTCCACACCGACGCCTCGGACGGACTGGCGCCGATTGCCGACATGGTCGCCGCGGCGCGGGCTCGCGGGCTCAAGTACATCGCGATCACCGATCACACCCGATTCGCTGAGATCATCGGCGGCCTCAACGTCGACGGCGTCGCGGCCCAGATCGACGCCATCGCCAAGCTGAACAAGACCTTGCGCGGATTCCACGTTCTGACAGGCATTGAGGTCAACATCCAGCCCGACGGCTCGCTCGATCTCCCCGACGAGATCCTTGCCGCACTTGACGTCGTCGTGGCCGCCGTCCACTCTCACTTCCGTTTGACCAAGGACGAGATGACGGCTCGCTTGCAGCGAGCTTGCGAGAACGAGCACGTCGACATCCTTGCACACCCCACCGGCCGCAAGATCGGCGAGCGCCCACCCTACGACGCCGACTGGGACGCCGTCTTCGCCGCGGCCGCCAAGACCGGCACCGCGCTCGAGATCAACGCCAACCCCATTCGCCTCGACCTCTCGGCCGAGCTCGTTCGTCG
>JAPLGD010000074.1 GCA_026390345.1 Candidatus Bipolaricaulota bacterium
CCCCACGCCCAGAACGCGAGCGACCCGATCAGAATCGCGGCCCAGACGCCGCTGCGCCGGAACTCGAGCCAGAGAAGAGTCCTGAACCCCTTCATCCGAGCACCTCCCGGTACGTTTGCACGACGCTCTTCCCATGCTCTCGGAGCGTTTCGGCCGTCGCGTCGAGGGCAATCCGGCCTTCGCGCAGGTAGATGACGCGCTCAAACAGCCCTTCCGCCTCCGCGACCTCATGCGTCGAAAGCAGAATCGTCTCGTCGGTATGCCACTCGCGGACGATCGACTGAAGGATCTTCTCTCGCGACAGGAGATCGATTCCGCCAAGCGGCTCGTCGAGTAGGTACAGCTTCGCGTCGCGGGCAAGTGCCATGGCAAGGCGCAACCGCCCACGTTCCCCTTTGGACATCGCCTTCGTCCTCCGCCGCGGGACTGCAAGACTCGCGAGCAGCTCGCGGTAGCGCTTCACGTCGAAGTCGTCGTAGAGCCCCGCCATGAACGTCGCCGCGTCGTCGGGGGTCATCCAGCTCCACAAAGCGTCGGTTTCGCCGAGGTACACGACGCGTCCTCGTTGGGCACGGGCCGGCCCGTCGAAGACCGCCACGTCCCCCGAGGTCGGGAAGAGGAGCCCGGCGAGGAGCTTGAGCACCGTCGACTTCCCCGAGCCGTTCAGCCCAAGCACGCCGACCACCTCGCCCGGAGGAAACTCCACCGTAAGGTCGCGCACCCCCTCCGTTCGACCGTACTGCTTGGTCGCGCGATTGAGACTAGCCAGCATTCAGTGCCTCCTTCAGGGCAGCGAGCGCCTCGGGGGTCGACACACCGAGTGCCGCAGCCTCGACGGCGAACGCCGCCGCCGCCGTCCGCAGCATGTCGCGGCGCATCGCCGCCACCGGCGCGTCCCCGCGAACAAACGTCCCCAGTCCTCGTCTTGTTTCGATCACACTCGTCCTTTCCAGTTGGGCGAACGCGTGCACAACCGTGTTCGGATTCACGCCAAGCCCCGCAGCCAGGTCGCGGGCGCTGGGGAGCTTGTCCCCTGGAACGATCTCCCCCCGCGCGAGCATCTGCCGGACATGGTTCGCGATCTGAACGAAGATCGGGCCCGCGTTCATGTCGATTGGCCACGTGCGTTCGATCGTCATAGTGTCTTAGTATACTATGCCACTGGCTGATGTCAAGAGGCGAACGTCCATCCCTCTATAGCAGCAGCCGGGGCAGAGTGAAGTGATGAAACCTCTGCCGCAGATTGACTGGACAAAGACGTGGCTAGACGCAGGTAGCAGGTGTAGCTTCATATCCACTGGGTGCTGTACTCTTGTCACCACGTTGACTGTCTTAGCTGGATCTCTGAGCGGTGACTATCGTGATGTGGCGTTGATGGCTGACAGAAGGTCGACGCCGCACAATGGCCTTGGTGTTGACGCAATCGAAGACGCGGTGAAGACATTGCGACTTGGCTCTAATGTCGCCGTCGGAACAGTAGGCGCAATCCCACTTACGAACGCTATTCTGTCGATCATGCTTGACACCCCTTGTCCCCAACAGGATACGGACTTGATGGGCGTCCTTGCGCAACAGGAGATGGACTTCGACTTGGAGTTGTCCGACGTGCTGGATTTCCTCGATACGGAACTGGCCGGCATCGTGTCCTTCTCCAATGCACCGCCGGGGATTGGCGTTGGTCTCGTGGTCGCTGGTTCATTCGACGGGGAAAGGCCGATTCTGTGCTCGCTGGGAGAATGGACGGGGTGGAAGGCGAAGCCGAGCCGTTGCGATGCGTTCATGACTCCGATTGACAGACGGGATGAGGTGACCGTGCGCGAGTTCACCAATGCCATTACGATTCCTGGCTTCTCATATCTGGACAAGATGAAGGCCGCAATCGGCTTCTGCGCAGGCAGGTACGAAACGGTGAATCGGAGCTACATACTACGCCGGTTCTCAGCTGGATTCGTGCGCGAGGAAGGCACGCTTTAGCAGCACGCCAGCACCAGATCCACCATAGCCTCGCGCTCTCCGCGGTGTGATCCGCGGAAAGCGAACTCGTCTAGGTAGTCCTGTAGGTACTTGGCCGATACATGGTGGTAGACGCCCATGAGACCACGCTTGAACAGGCTCCACGTGCTCTCGACGTGGTTCGTATGCGCCTCGCCGTTGACCCACTCGCGGGAGTGGTTGACCGGCATCTGATTCCCGACCATCCACAGCCGGTTGAAGGACCGCGCGGCGTCCGTGTAGATCCGGCGCACCTCCCCGAGGTTCTTCTGACAGACGCGGACGATTTCGTAGGTGTCGAGTGACTGTAGAACCTGCATCTGCATGGCTCCGCTGTCGCGTGAGACCATGCCAAGGACGTTCGTGCTAGGGGCGATACGTCCAGCGCGTGTCACTTGCCCGCCATCCGTCTTGATGACGCCGATGTCGGCCTCAACGATGCCCTCGAGCTTCACGCCGAGGGTTGAGCTCCTAAGCGCACGTCGAATCCGCGTCGTCATGTACCAGGCCGTTTGTAGGTCACGCCAAGCTCACGCTGTAGCTGCGCCGAGGAAATGCCCTTCGGGGAGTGGCAGACAAGCCAAATCGCCATGAGGCAGCGCGGGAGGTCGACGTAGGTCTTGTGGAAGATCGTACCTGCGGTGACAGAGAACTGGTAGCGGCACTCGCGCTGCCACTTGCGGCGGGATTCCATGTATGTGACGCGCTTCGAGCCACAGCGCGGACAAGTCACACCATCCGGCCAGCGCATGTCCCGTAGGTGCCGCTCGCACTTCTCTTGCGTTACGAACTCCTCCCGCGCTTTGACCAGGCTTGTGATCTTGTCCACGTCTGTCTCCTTGATACGTTCATTATATAATGAATATATCGAGAGGTCAAGCCCTTGGCAAGCCGGTTGATTGCTTGTAGAATGAACCCATGCCTAGAAAGCCGATGTTTGAGAACGACCCGCTAGTGCCGAAGCAGATTTCACTTCAACTCAGCCTCAAGGAGCAGTTGAAGCAGGCCGCGCGCAAGACGGGCAAGTCCGAGTCCGATATCGTGCGGGAGGCCCTGGCTAGGGAGTTGAAGAAGTACAGCAAGAACTAGGGGGCCCGTCTCTGCCAAAGGCATGGATTGCCTCCCTGCCGCTGTCGTTGTACGGTGGCGGTCATGGGTTCCACATCAAGGGCAGACGTGCTTGTCACGTTCAATATGCTTACAGCCGCGTTCATGACCGCGCTGGCTGGATGCAAGTTGCTCGTCACGCAGAAGGACTTGTCGGAACTCACTGCGAGGCCCCTAACCCTGAAGATGAAGCCTACCGACGCAATGGGCGTGACTGTTGACCTGTCCATGATCCGTGAGCTGCTAGAGGAGGACAGATATGCAGGGATCACTCCGCTTGTGCGTATGGTGTTCTCTGCGACGCTGACGCAGACATACTCGTGCCTGTTGGCGTACTCCAAGGGCACGAAGCAGTTGGAGAAACTGAAACGGCAGCCGTGGTTTCACTTCTACAGACTGCTCCGCAATTGCCTCGCCCACGATTTGCGATTCTGCTTTGATCCAAGGACAGACTCCCGCCTTCTCCCGGTAGAGTGGAACGGCATCAGGATCACGTCCGACATGGAAGGAAAGGAGTTCTCCTTTTCCTGGCTGGGCGTGCTGAAAGCAATCGACCTACTGGCAGCAGCCGAGAGGTTTGTCAAGGACGACTTGCTCTAGGTACTCAGCGGCCTCGAACAGGCCATCGGCGAGATAGAGTATTGCATCGTCCAGGCGCTCAATCTCGTCAGGGGTTACGAGAGTGAAGATCGGCCTGCCATCCAGCAACAGCACCACCTTGCCATCGGCGTGGTGGTTGTCCTCAGTCGTTGGTCGCCCGTCTGCAAAGAGCAGAAGGGCCATCGACAGAGCATAGGTGGCCGACTTGTCAGGTTCTCTGATTCCGCATCGCTCCATTGTTCTGCTCCTGTCCGTCCTGCCGGGCCGCCCAGCATTCTGCTGCGGTCGCGGGATAGACGTTAGCAGGCGAACGTCCAACCCTCCATAGCAGCGGAGGGCAGGTGAGCAGCTCCGGCTCCGTTTGGCGCATCGTGCCGGCTGCTGTAGCCTGGCCGGCGAGATGACGATTCTCATTGCGGCCCTAGATAGGGGCGACGTGATCTTGGCGGCTGACGGTCAGGCGACAGATGGGGGCACGAAGGTTCTATGCGAGCACGAGCAGAAAGTCGCGCGAGTAACCCAGAACATAGCTGTTGGTGCCTCCGGGAACGCGACCATGGCGTTGATGGCCTTGCGCCGCGCCTTCAAGAAGGAAGATTGGCCCTTGGATGACAGGTTTCTGGAGCGGCTCCACAACGAGAGAAACCCATTGCCCGACGCTACATGGAAATCGCTGCGGAGCGAGATTGGCAACTGCGTTCGAGCTGTCGTCGCCGAGTGGAAGGACATCGATGAGAAGGACAGAGACCTCGTGATCGTGATGGGAGGCAGAGACAAAGGGAAGGCTAAGCTCTGTATCTGGCACTCGAAGAACGAGTGGAATCCGAAGGCCGACTACCTCGAAAACAGGATGCAGCGCCACATATTCACGCCGACCGATACGCCAGAGGATATCACGCAACAGCTCAACATCATCCTGTGCAGCGATGCCCGGCTCCTGCCGTCCATTAGGGAAGCGATCTCCATCGTAGCCGAACGTGAGGCAAAGCGGCCTGTTCCCCAAGTGAATGGGAACATGGTCTTGATTAGGTGGAAGGGCGGCTTCACTGCTGTGCGAGAGACTGTGTACACGCCGCCCAGCAGCAAGCCAGAACCAAGTTCACCATAGCCTCTCGCTCGCTTCGGTGCGATCCACGGACAGCGAACTCGTCCAGGGAGTCCTGCACATACTGTGTCAGTAGCCAGCGTGGATGATTCTGATGCGCCTTTCGCCCTTCGCTCGTTCTACTGTGCACAGCAGGGCGGGACGGAGCCGTTTGTCTTCAGTGAGAGAGAGCCGATACCCGTTGTCGACGCAAAGCCCCGCCGCGCGGGGAATGAACTCCTCTGCAATGGGGTCGGCGGTGGAGAAGTCCCCGCTGAGGGAGATCGCGGCGATCATCCCGGGAACGGGCCGCGCTCCATCCACCCCTGTGACGCTTCTGTGAATCATGCCGCTCACGAATGCTCGCCCTTCTATCGTCGGCTGGTTGGTGTCGTTGGTCACGCGTTGCAGAGTTGCCTTGCCGTCATAGGAGTACTTCTCACGTTGCGCAGTCATTCGCGGCCTCCTCGACTCGGAGGATAGCGGAGCAGCGACAACGCGGACAACTTCCCCTAACAGCACGCTGGCACAAGCCCAACCACCGCCTCCCGCTCGTCCCTGTGTGATCCACGGAACGCGAACTCGGCTAGGCACTCCTCTAGGTACTCAGCCGGTACGGGGTGGTAGACGTCCACGAGTCCCCGCTTGAACAGACCCCACGCGCTCGCGCTAGGGCCTCTCTTGTCCGCACCACCTCCTCGGGATTACGGTGACTCGTGCAGGAGGCGATTCCCATGAACTCGAGAGGCTTGGTCGTCCTCTTTGTCCTCGTCCTCTCCGCGCCGCTCTCCTGTGCGGCGCAACTTCCGTCCGAAGCGCAGCCAGCAGCCCGCCTGTCCTGCGATCTGGGCTTTCTCCAGGCCATGTATCCGGACGGCACAGCGATCAGCACGAGCTTCCGCGGCTTGCTGTCGCTCGCTGTGGGAGAAGAGCTCTATCCGGGTTACGCGCGACTCCTCGTGGCGGACTTCGAGGCGACGATCTCGGGACTCCCCGTGTTCGTCGATCTCAACGGCGACGGCCTTGCGGAGCGCTTGCTGCTCGACGCGGTGTCGCTGACCGCCACAGATATCCGCTGGACTCACGGCGGCATCCGCCTCGCGACCGGCGACTTCCTCCTCTACGTGCACATCCTCGTCTCTGATCTCCGCGTACAAGGCGCGACCGTGCTCGGACCGCAATACGTACGGCCTCGTCCTTCGCGGGACTCTCGAACAAGGAGCGACGTCCCTGTCCATCGGCGGGACTGGCACGATTCTCGGGGGCACCCTGGCGGGAACGACGCTCGCTCTCCGCGCCCGCTGTTCCCCGGGATAGCCGAGGCTCAACAACCCTCGACCCAGAAAGGCACCTCGCGGCGCCGTGTCTACTGCCTGGGCTGCCCGTTTGGCTACCTCTTCCAGGGCCCACAGCTTCACGCAACGCCGCGAACAAAGAGCGTTCCGCGCTGTCGTGGACAGCATACCGGCGATCCAGCGACTTGGCGGGCGGGGCGCGCCATGCCTCTTTCCCCTTCCTGTCGGGATTGACAATCTGTTTGTTCACGGATATCGTATGTTCACGAGACGTGAACGGACGGATACCGTGAACATAAGTCAACATGATGCCCTGCTGAACGAGTGCCTCGTCAAGCTGCGAGGTCATCTCAGTCGTCAGGCGTCCCTTGCGAAGGTTCGGCGACGAGAAGAGGCAGAGGGTCCGGATGCTGTCTATCGCCTGACCCCAACGGGGGGTGAGCCGATCGACGTCTGTGTCGGCATCAAGGCGGCTCTCCGTCCCGCCCTCCTCCCCTCGGTCGAAGCCCAGGTAAGCTGGTGGCGGGAGCAGACCGGGTGTGCCGCCGTCCTGCTCGTTGCATCGCACGTCTCCGAGTCGCTGGCGCAGAAACTACGCCGACGCGGGATCTGGTTCGTCGACGCGGCGGGAAACGCCTACGTCGAGGTGCCGCAGAGTTTCCTCGTCTACGTCGTTGGTCGCCGCCCGTCCCGATCCCAACCGAGCGCCGCACACTGGATGACGGAGCAGGGCGCCAAGGTCCTGTATGAGCTTCTGGCCTGTGGCCCCCTCGTCGAAGCGACCTACCGCGACATCGAAGAGTCCACCGGCGTGTCTCTCGGACTGATCTCGAAGCTCGTCTCGTCCTGGGTCAAGGACGGCTCGCTTCGGCGATCGGGACGAGGAACCTACGAGATCGTCGAGGGTGCTCGTCTCTTGGAGATGTGGCTGTCGGCGTTCGCGGCGAAGCTGGAGCCGAAGATCGTTCTGGGCCGGTATCGCCTTACGATGCGCGGCGGGTTCGACGCGATGATCGAAGCGGCACGCGACGAAATGGACATCGAGCACATCACGCTCGGCGGCGAATACGCAGCGGAATTGCTGGTCGGCCACCTGCGAGCGGGGTCCGTGCGGCTGTATGTTCCGGAGGAGGAAAGGGGCCGTGTGCAGCGGGCGTTCCAGCTCGCGCCGTCTCCCCAAGAGGGAAGCGTTCTCCTCTGCGAGGCGTTCGCCGGCGACCTCGGGCGCCCGTCGACGGGCCTCGAGATCAAGATCGCCCACCCGGCCCTCATCTACGCGGAGCTCATGTCGAGCGACGACGCCCGCCTCGCCTCCATCGCCCTGCGCCTGAAGGCCTCGCGGCTGACCTGGATCCGCTGAACCAGCCGAATCATCCCCCGTTCGCTCCGTCGAGAAGGTCGCGCTTCATCTGGTCGAACTGCTCCTTCGTGATCTCCCCCTTGGCATAGCGTTCCTTCAGGTAGTCCATTGGCGTCCGCCTCGGCGGAGTCGTCGAGTCGGTCGCCCCGTGACTCGTGAGCCGACGGATCGCCCACACGATCAGCGCGACGACGCTTCCCCAGAAGAGAACCGCGATAACCAGCATCGGCCACAGGCCGTAGACGTAGTACGCATGGGACATAGAAATCTCCCTCCTTCCTCTCTGCCAAGAGTCAACCCTCTGTAGTTGGAGTCCGCGTGACGGGGGCGTGTCGGAACCGTGAAGAGCCCAACCGTGCCAAGCGAGCGGAGGAGATGCCTAGTCGACCCACGAGCGGTTCACGGCGAGCTCAGTGCAGGCCCTGCAGGTCGGAGTTGACTTCCGGCGACTGAGCGGCTACGAAGGTGCCTCCGGAATGGGCGGGTTCCGGGTGAGAGAGGAGGATGGATGGACAAGAAGCGAATGGTGGCGTACTGCGGCATCGTCTGCACCGAGTGCGACGCGTTCGTTGCGACGCAGGCCGGAGATCGCGAGGCCCTCGAGCAAATGGCGCAACGGGCGTCGAAGGAGTTCGGAATCCCGATGACGGTCGACGACGCCATGTGCGACGGCTGCCTGGCCACGACGGGGCGGCAGATTGGGTACTGCGCGCAGTGCACGATCCGGGCGTGTGGCGTCGAAAACCTCGTTGAGAACTGCGCTCACTGCGAGGAGTATCCCTGCCCGAAGATCGAGGGGTTCGCGAAACCGGGCAGCAAACACCGAGCGATGTTGGACTCGATCTACAAGGAGCTTGACAAGTCGGCCTAGGCGTGGAAGGTGCTACGACCCTGAACGAACAGACGGGGAGCCTGCCTAGGCAGGCTCCCCGTCGCCTTGAGGCTCAGGACAACGCCGCGCGGACGAGGTCGTTTGAACCGTCCCGCCGGACGCCTCAAGATACGTGACACCCACGGACACCGGGGAAGGGGAGGACATGAACTGGAAGCTTATCCTGATCGGGATCACGATCCTGTTTTGCCTCGGAGTGGGTCTCCCATGGGGACGTCCCGCCGACAAACCTCTCGAACTGACGATCCTGCACACGAACGACGTACACGCCCACTACGTCCCCTTCTCGACGGGGGGCACGGAGACCGCGGGCGGCGCCGCTCGGATCGCATCCCTGGCCAGCGCGGTCAGGGCTGAGACCAAACACGTCGTCCTGCTCGATGCCGGCGACCAGTTCCAAGGATCCCTCTACTTCTACGTCGGAGGCGCTGATGCGGTCGCGAAGATCATGAACGCCGTCGGCTACGACGACATGGTAATTGGGAACCACGAATTCGATCGAGGTCCCCAGGAGCTTGCTCGTCTGGTTGAGTCGACGAAGTTCCCCATCCTCTCCGCCAATCTTGAAGCGCTCGACGAGCCTGCGCTCGCCGGAAAGGTCCCCCCCTTCGATGTCTTTCTCGTCGACGGAGAGACCATCGCCGTGTTCGGTCTCACCACGGAGACCACGTTGACGGCCTCAAGTCCGGGACCGAACGTGACCTTCTCACCGGCCGAGCGCGCCGCAGCGTCCGTCGTCGAGCACATTGAACGCCAGGGGATTAACAAGATCATCGCCCTCACTCATCTCGGCTACGATCGCGATCTGGACCTCGCGAAGTCGGTGCCCGGGATCGACGTCATCGTCGGGGGCCACAGCCACACGACACTCGGCGCTTCGGACGCCGCCGCCGGCCCATACCCGACGATCGTCGAGTCCCCGGTGGGCGAACCGGTCGTCGTGGTGACCGCCGAGGAATGGGGACGCGTCCTGGGCCGCATCGATGTCACCTTTGACTCCCACGGCGTAGTCCTCGCCGCCGAAGGGCAGACCATACCGGTCGGAAACTCAGTCCCCGAAGACCCGAAGGTGGCCGCCATCCTCGCGCCGTACGGAAATGGCATTGCCCTCCTCATGGAGACCGCCGTGGGAAGCACGGCCGTAGATCTTGACGGAGAGCGCGCGGCCGTCCGTGACCGCGAGACGAACCTCGGGGACCTGGTCTGCGACGCCATGCTGTGGAAGACGGCGGCACTGGGAACCCAGGTCGCCATCCAGAACGGAGGCGGAATCCGGACCTCCATTCCCGCCGGTGAAGTCACGATGGGCGACGTGTTGCAGGTCCTTCCGTTCGGAAACGAGATCAGCGTTCTCACGCTGACCGGAGCGGCTCTCCGGGTGGCGCTTGAGAACGGGGTCAGCCAGGTTGCGGACGGAGGAGGGCGGTTCCCCCAGATCGCAGGGGCCCGCTTCACGTTTGACCCGGACGCGGCGGTCGGCACGCGCGTGAAGGCCGTAGAGGTATGGGACCGAGACGCGCGAGGCTACACCGCGGCCTTGGCGGACAAGACGTACCGCATCGCGACCAACACGTACCTCGCCGACGGCGGCGATGGGTACGCGGCGTTCGTCAACGGAACGGACCGGTACGACACGGGATGGCTCCTGTCCGACGCTCTGGCCGAGTACCTCACGGCCGAGTCCCCGGTCTCGCCTCAGGTTGAGGGGAGGATTCGCACGCCCGATGGGGGCTAGGTGGGACGGCCGGGGCGAACACGCGAGGGCGATCTACGCCCTATCGACGACGTAGGCCGACAGGATCTCGCCGCAGACGACGAGGTGGGGATCCCCTTTCGTGTAGAACCGCTCGACGACGTCTCCGGACTCGAAGTCGGGAAGCTCCTGTTGGGTGCGCGCGACGATGCGACACTCGTAGTAGAGGACGCAGCCGGCAACCACCGGCGTGTCAACGCTTCGCCCCGGAAGAGCGACGAGCCCCGCGGCGCTCATCTTGTCGAACTCACGGCCCGACTTCGATCCGCA
>JAPLGD010000058.1 GCA_026390345.1 Candidatus Bipolaricaulota bacterium
GACATCATCCCCTCCGATGAGATCGATCCTCGGCTGCTTCTTGACGCGAGTCAAGAAGGAGTCCTTGGCTTTGAGCCTTCGGGTGTACTCGGCGGAATCGAAGACGGTGGGGTTGACTTCGCGTCCGACCGTCTCCTGCAAAGGCGACACCGCGGCGACCACGTCAGAGAAGGAAGCGTCGCCGATGACCATGAGATCGATGTCGCTTGAAGCCGTCTCTTCGCCGCGGGCCACGGAGCCGTAGATGAACGCTCGCTCGATGGAAGGAGAGAGGGGGGCGAGGGCCGTGCGCAGCAGTTCCGGAATGCCTGCCGTCTTGCGCACGAGCCCGCGCAGCTCCTCGAAGACGGGGGCTGCGCGATTGGCCTGGAAGTAGGCGAGGTTCCCCTCCCGGGTCTTCAGGAGGATGCCTGCACCGACAAGGAAACTGAGCTCACGTTGGACGCCGCCTTGGGCTGCCCCGGAGAGACGGACGATCTGGCGCAGATAGAGCCGACGCTCGGGATGGTCCAGAAGAAGCGCCAGGATGGTGAGGCGTGTGCGGCCGAGGAGAAGCGCTCCCAGAGAGGAGGGCGGGATCATCGCACTCATAAGGAGTACGATTGTACCCAACAAGGGTGCGACTGCCAAGGGCTACGTACAAAAGCAACGGACGCCAACCTCATCGCCCCGCGGGGAGGCATCGCGGAGTTGGGGCCAGTTCCCAAGCGCCTACGCGACGGTCAGCGGCTTGATGGATTTGATGTCGTCGCGGATCGCCTGTTCGGCTTCCCAGAGATCGACGGCACGCTGGGCGTTGAGCCAGAACTCGGGGGAGTTGCGGAACAGGCGGGACAGCCGCAGCGCCATCTCCGGGCTCACGGCTCGGCGCTCACGCAGGAGCTCATTGACGGTCTGCCGCGACACGCCGAGCGCCTCCGCCAGGCTGGCCACGGTGAGTCCGAAGTCCGGCAGGAAGTCCTCCCGAATCATCTCGCCCGGATGGATCGGCCGCACCTCTTTCTTCCTCGTGTTCGCGATGCTCATCGCCCACCTCGCTTCAGTGGCAGTCCGTGATCTCGACGTCGAACGCATCGCCGTCCTCGAATCGGAAGCAGATGCGCCACTGGTCGTTGATCGCGATGGCGTACTGCCCCTTCCGATCTCCAGACAACTTGTGAAGGCGGTTGCCGGGAGGAACGCGCAGGTCGTCCAGACGTCCTGCCAGATCGACGTATTCGACCTTCCGCCTCGCGCGCCGTGTGATCTCCGCCGACAGTCGATGCGAACGTCCCGTCGCGAAGAGCTCGTGAGTGTGCCGGTCCGCGAACGTCTTGATCACGGAGGAAGTGTAACGCGTCACGTGACGCATGTCTAGCGATCGTGACGGATGTCATGCCTTGCCTTCACTTGCGAAGGCCGCGCGGCCTTCTTCGCCCAGCTCGGAGGGGGTAGAGTGGGCAGAGGAATCTTCGATCCTGGGGGTTGATGGGGATGGCGCGGTTGAGGCTCGTGCGGTGGTTTGTGCTCGATCTTCTAGTCGTCGGGATGCTCGCGGGTACAGCGTTCGCAGCGACGGGGGGTGGGGTGCTCGGGGAGATCGCGAGCACCGGGGTCTTCCGAGTGGGTCTGCGCAGCGACGTGCGGCCGTTCGCCTACGTGGACGAGTTGGGCCGGCCGGCGGGGTTCTGCGTGGACATGGCGCTCCTGCTCACGGCAAAGCTCTCGGAGTACGCGGGGCGACCGGTGGAGATGCAGGTCGTGCCGATCACGTCGACGAACCGCCTGGACAAGGTGGCAAGCGGCGAGGCGATGATCGAGATGGGCGCGTCCACCCACAATGCGACGCGCGACGTGGTCGTCGACTTCAGCCTGCCCTACTTCCTCTCCGAGACGTCGTTCATGGTTCGTGCGAGCGGCGGGATCGTTAGCCTCGCCGATCTTGCGGGGAAGACCGTCTGCGCGGCGCGTGGGACCTCGAACCTGCCGGCGCTCGAGGCGGCAGTGGCCGACGGGCGGGTGCCGGCGTCACTGATCGAGGTTGCGGACTCCCACGAGCAGGGAGTGAAGTGGCTGCGCGACGGGAAGGTCGACGCCTACTTCACCGACACGGTGCTCCTTCAATCGCTCAGGGCATCCTGGCCGAAGCCTGCCGACTTCGTGGTCGTGCAGGAGTCGATCCACACGGAGCCGTACGGGTGGATCCTCCCGGAGGACGATTCGGATTGGCGCGACTTCGTCGACAACTTCCTCATCTGGACCCTCGAGGTCTCGTGCGCGGAGGAGGTCTTCCTCCTGGACGAACTCGGGATTATGAGCGCTTGTCGAGACGGGGAGTGGAGCGTCTTCGACGCAGTCTACGACAAGTGGTTCGGGCCGCTGTCGGCGACGCCAATCGCCCGCTCGGCCCAGTTCGACGCCCTGCTTGCGACGATGCAGTGGCCCGACGTCCTCGAGGTGTGGCCGGGAAGCGCAGGGAAGTGAGGGCGAGGCGGACGCCCTGACCACGGCTGCGGTGGTCTTGACATTGTAGGCGGGCAGCCTACAATTGTAGGCATGATGCCTACAAGTCGCCTCGCTCAGGCGCTGTTCCCGGAGAGCCGTGCTGCGATTCTCGCGGCAGTCGACACGGCTGGTGACGAGGGGCTTCACCTGCGCGAGGTCGCGCGGAGAACGAACCTGAACTCGAAGACGGTCATGCGCGAGCTCCACGCGTTGCGGGACGCTGGAGTCCTGGTCTCGCGGGACGTCGGACGTCAGGTCATCTACCGCCTCAACCCGCATTGCCCGATTGCCGAAGAGCTTCGCTCGATCATCCGCAAGACGGTAGGACTTGCCGGCGTGCTCCAGACAGCCCTCAAGCCGGTTGGCGATCGCATCGAGCAGGCGTACGTGTATGGAAGCTTTGCGCGAGGCAAGGAACGGGCCGACAGCGATGTTGACCTGATGGTGGTCGGGTCAGTCTCGCTTCGGGAGCTGAGCTCTCCGGTGCGGGCGGCAGGGCGGTCGCTGCGGCGCACGGTGAACCCCACGCTCTACACACCGGAGGACTACCGGCGAGAGCTCGCGGACAGGGACTCGTTCGTGTCCCGAGCGCATCGAGGCGCCCGCATTGACCTCCTGGGAGGCTCGCGATGAGTCTTGAGGAGCTCCTGCTTCGGGGTGAGGTCGTTCGGGAGAAGCTTGCGCGGGGCGAGGTCGATCGCCTCCTTGACGCTGTGAGCCGCCGTCTTGAAGACGCCGCGCACGCATCGTTGCATCCCGAAACGCGACTCGAGCAGGCGTACCATGCTATCCTCGGGTGTGCGATGATCGGGCTCCGCGCACACGGCTTGCGCGTTGCGGACCGCCCCGGCCACCACGTCGTGGCAATCGAGTCCCTTGTGCGAACTGTCGGTGTTGCGTCCGACCGCGTCGACTACTTCCAGACGCTGCGCGATCTGCGGAACAAGGACATCTACACCGGGAGCGCCCGCATCAGTGAGGCTCAGGCGGAAGAGGCCGTCGAAGAAGCGCGGAAGCTGGCGGGTGACACGGCTCTCTGGCTCCAAGCGCGGCAGGCTCGCGCCTGAGATTGGGGTACATGTTCCCTGCGACGCCAGGGAGCTGACGGACGCGTTCCTGCGCGAGGGATTGCCCTCGGGCCGGGCGGTGCGTAGGATGCCGCTATGACCAGAGATGAGGTTCTTGCGTTTGTGAAGGCGAATCCGGTGGCGTTCATGGCGACGGTGGAGCGCGGGAGGCCCCGCGTGCGCGCGATGCAGACGGCGCTCGTCGAGCCGACGGGGCTCGTGTTCTGCACGGGCGTTCAGAAGGATGTACACCAGCAACTGGTGGCGGGGGGCTCGGTCGAGCTCGCGTACTGGGACGCGAAGAAGGACGTCCAGGTGCGCGTGCGCGGCGAGATGGAGCGCGTGGCCGACGCTGCGGTGACGAAGCGGATCCTCGACGAGGTGTTCACGTTTCTGAAGCCGGTCGTCGCGCAGCATGGGTACGAGATATTCTCCTCCTTCCGGCTCGCGAAGGGGACGTCGATCGTCTGGCGGATGGCGCAGAGCGGCGCACCGCTGGAGATTGCGGAGTTCTAGACGGAGGGCATGCCCCCCTCGAGCTGGATACACCAAGCAGAGGGGCTGCGGAGCGTATCGGCCGCACTGCGCATGGAGCGGCCGGAGCACGGCTCGCCAAGGTGTGGTTGCGCTGGGCGCACTCTGCATGCATTCTCCCTCCTGCGGAGGGAGGTAGCGATCATGACTCGGACTCCCCTGCGTCCGGGGCCGCCTCGCCTACGACCTCCACGCCGTCCGGGAAGAAGTCGGCCCGGTAGACCCACAGCGAGTTGTCTTCGTCGCCAGCGTGAAGCGCGAGGAACTCGTTTCCGCGAGCGTACAGGTCGCTTTCTCCTAGCGTGCTCGAGACGCGATAGCGGTCGACGTCGAGGACGGATTCCCCAGCGGCGAGCTGCGCCGAGCCGGCGTACTGCACGGTCATGACGGGAAGGGCGACTGCGGCGGCGCTCGCCTCTTGGCTCGGGGGGCCGCCGAGCATGATGACCTCGAACGATGCTGAGCCGGCGCTCTGGCGCAGCGCGAACAGGAGGGGCAAGAGGGCGTACGTGCTGAACGTGCCTAGAGTGATAACCCGGTCTCGATCGATTTCGATCTCCTCCTCCTTTCCCGACCGCTCGACGAGGAACCGGTCGCCGGCGCCGGCCGCACGAATGCTGCGATCCATACCCAAAGGCGCGTGAAACTGCGCGACGTAGAGGGTGGGCCGGAGGTTGGAGTCCGCCTCCAGGGTCTGCTCGAAGGTGACCCGGACGGTGGCGAGGACGACCTTGAACCAGAAGCGCCCGCGCGAGGTGAGTGTGGTCCCCTCTTCCGCGATACGGAGCTCGTACGTCTCTTCTCCGAA
>JAPLGD010000031.1 GCA_026390345.1 Candidatus Bipolaricaulota bacterium
CGCAGAAGACCGCTCAAGCCGCGGCGCCTCCTGGCTGACCTGACGTTTGGTCGTGAATCGGCTGGAGATGGAGCTCGTCGGCGCGGTGGCAGGCAACGAAGTGTTCGTTCCCCAAGTCGCGGTACAACGGCGCGTCCTTCGCGCACACGTCGACCGCGTAGCGGCACCGCGGGTGGAAGTGACACCCCGGCGGCGGCGACACCGGGCTCGGCACGTCTCCCTGGAGGATGATGCGGTCCACGGAGTAGTCCGGGTCCGGCACCGGCACCGCCGACACCAACGCCTCGGTATACGGGTGCTTCGGGTCGGCGAACAGCCGCTCCGTCGACGCCAACTCGACGATCCTCCCGAGGTACATCACCGCCACGCGGCTGCTGATGTGCTTCACGACCGACAGGTTGTGCGCGACGAACAAATACGTCAGACCGAACTCCCGCTGCAGGTCTTCGAGCAGGTTGAGCACCTGCGCCTGGATGGACACGTCGAGCGCCGACACCGGCTCGTCGCACACCACAAGCTGTGGGTCGAGCACCAACGCCCGTGCAATCCCAATCCGCTGCCGCTGCCCACCCGAGAACTCGTGCGGGTACCGCTTCATGTGCTCCGGCTTCAGCCCCACCGCCCCGAGCACATCTTGCACCCGCTTCTTCCGCTCTTCGCCGCGCGCGATCCGATGCACCAAGAGCGGCTCACCGACGATCCCCCCCACCGTCATCCGCGGGTTCAACGACGAGTACGGATCCTGGAAGATGATCTGCATGTCGCGCCGCAGTGCCTTCAGCTCGCTGCGCGACGCCTTGACGACGTCGACGAGCCTCGCTTCGCCCGCCGTCCCTCCGGCCATCCTCCGGCTGCGGAACACGATCTCGCCCTTCGTCGGTTCCACGAGACGAAGAATCGACCGGCCGGCCGTCGTCTTGCCGCACCCGCTTTCCCCCACGAGGCCCAGCGTCTCCCCCTCGCGGATGAACAGGTCGATCCCGTCAACCGCTTTCACCGCCGCCTTCACTCGTCGGAACGAGCCCTTGCGTACGGGGAAGTGCTTCACCAGTCCCTTGACATCCAACAGCACCGTGTCGCTCTGTGCCACCGCCATCACCTCTTCCCCTCGTAGAGCCAGCACGCCGCCGTATGCCCCGCCGCCACTTCCTCGAGCGGGGGCATCTGCGTCTTGCAGATCTCCATTCGCTGCGGACACCGTGGCTCGAATCCACACCCCGGCGGCGCGTCGCTCGGGTCGGGCACGACGCCTTCGATCGGCACCAGACGCTCCTTGCGCCGCTTGAGCGACGGGATCGAGTGCATCAACCCCTGCGTGTACGGGTGCTGCGGCGCGTGGAAGATCTCCCGCACAGGCGCCGCTTCGACAATCCGCCCTAGGTACATCACCGCCACGTCGTCCGCCATCCCAGCGATCACGCCCAGGTCGTGGGTGATGAACTGAATCGCCGCCTTGAACTCCTTGCGCAGCGCGTTCATCAGCTCCAACACCTGCGCCTGGATCGTCACGTCGAGCGCCGTCGTCGGCTCGTCGGCAATCAACAGCTGCGGGTTGCACGACAGTGCCATCGCGATCATCGCCCGCTGCCTCATCCCGCCCGACAGCTGATGCGGGTACTCGTCCACCCGCTGCTCGGGCAACGGAATCCCCACTTCGTGAAGCATCCGGATCGCCTGCTTCCGCGCTTCCTTCTTCCTCAGCCGCTGGTGCAGAATGATCGCTTCCATAATCTGGTACCCGATCGTGAACACCGGGTTCAAGGACGTCATCGGCTCCTGGAAGATCATCGCGATCTCGTTCCCGCGGATCGCTCGCATCGCCCGCCCCTTCGGCGGCAGCTTCGCCAGGTCCGTCGTCTTCTCCCCACGGTGGTACAGAATCTCCCCGTTCGCGATCTTCCCAGGAGGCGACTGCACGAGCCCCATGATGGCGAGAGCCGTCACCGTCTTCCCACACCCGCTCTCCCCCACCACCCCGAGCGTCTTCTCCCGCTCGATCGTGTACGTCACCCCGTCCACCGCACGGACGATCCCATCCTCCGTCCCGAATTGCACTTCGAGATTCCGTATCTCCAGAAGCGCAGAGGATGTCATCGACGCTCGGGCCTCGCGGGGACGCACCCGTCCGCTTCCTCGGCCGGGAAGTTGCTCGACGCCAGGAACCTTCTCGTGTTGGCCGCGGCCCATGCCACATCGGCGATCTGCGACGACGTCGCGGAGATCCTACCAGCCGGTTTCCCTGCGTAGCTCACGTCTCCTCCCTTCCTTCGGGTCCTACGACCTCGGATGAAGCCAGCCAGCCGCAGAACGGCGATAGACCGGCCTTTCGCAGCCGTTCGTCACTCGGACCTCGATCGTTCCACCCTCGGATGTCGTAGTACACGTCCAGCTCCGCCTGGAACGCCCGCCGGTCGAACGACGCCCCCGCAGAGGCTCCTTCCGGCAGCGGCTCGTAGAACCGCGACGGCAGGTCATCGTGACGGCGGCGGTACCCGGCCAGCCCCGAGCCAAGTCGCAAGAGGTCGAAGTTCCTCGCCCCGATCGCGAGCATCTCATCGACCGAGACCTCGAGCCCCGTTGCGTGCTCGAGCAGCCGACGGATCTCGGGGTAGTTGTACCGCGCGCCGACCATCTGGTTCGTGAACGCGCACATCACGAGCGAGTTCGTAAACGATCGAACGTTCTCGTAAACCACGGCGGCCCCCGCCTTCCCCTCGAGCCGTCGCCGATCGAGGGATCCCTTGACCCCAAGTTCGGGCGTCGGGTCGGCCATCTCGATCATCGGATCGTGCATCCCCTCCATGTGCGTTGCCCCCCGGGGACTCGCCGCGTACGAGAGCCCGAACCCGGGCTTGCCTCGCGGGTCGTGCATCGGAAGCTCCACGCCCTTGATCGCCTGAACCAAAGACGGATCGCCGATCGAACGCGCCCACTCGACCGGTCCATCGGCAATCTCGTCCCCCATTCCCTCCCGAAGCGCAATGCGGCGGACCCATCGCACGACCGCCGCCGGGTCACCCCAGCGCACGTCTTCCTCGATCAGGCCCCGCTCCGACGCCTCCATCAGCGCCGCAATCGCTACACCGCAAGAGATCGTGTCGATCCCTAGAGCGTTGCACAGCTGGTTCGCAAGGGCGATCGCCGGCAGGTTGTCGCACAGGCAGAGCGAGCCGAACGCCGCCAGGGTCTCGTACTCCGGGCCGCCGTACTCCGGATCCACGGCCTCGCCCTCGTACGACGCTCGAACGACCCGCTTGCACCGAATCGGACAGCCGAAGCACGTCTCGCGCCCGACGAGGATGGTGTCAACCATGGCTTGGCCGCAGATGGCCGCCGCGCCCTCGAAGGTTCCTCGCTGGAAGTTCTTCGTGGGCAGGATCCCCGTCTCGTTCAGCCCGAGGACCCCTCGAGACGTTCCGTGCGTCCCGAGGCTTTTGAGCCCGGGATCCTCGGCGAGCGCCCTAACGAAAGCGGCGCGCGCCGTGGCGTACGCCGCCTTGTCGTGAAGGGGCTTCTCAGTGCTTCCCTTCACGACAATGGCCTTCAGACGGGCTGCCCCCATCACGGCCCCGAACCCGGGCCGCCCGATGGCCCGCGACTTGTCGTGGATGATGCACGCCATCTGCACACGCCGCTCGCCCGCCGGGCCGATGACCGCCACACGGGCCCCCGGATGGCGCGCCGAGAGGATCTCCGTGGCCGGCCCCGTCTCCATTCCCCACAGGTCCTGAGCCTGGCGCAGTTCCGCGCGCCCGTCGGCGAGAAGCAGGTAGCACGGCTCCGCAGAGGCTCCACGCAGAAGGATTCCGTCGTATCCGCTTCGACCGAGCTCGTGCCCCACGAACCCGCCGGCCGACGCATCCATGATGGTGCCGCTCTTTGGAGACCGCCCCACCACAGCGTGCCGCCCTGCCCCCGCAAGCCCCGTCCCCTGGAATGGCCCGGTGGCGAACACGAGCGAGGGCTCCTCAGGGTTCGACGTCCCCGGCCGCGCCGAATCGAGAATCAGGCGCGCCCCCATCCCGCGGCCGCCAAGGTGGAGGGCGTACCACTCCTCGGGAGGCGTCACATCGCTCAGACGTCCGGAAGACAGGTCGACGTCCAAGTAACGACCGAACACGCCTTTCATCATCGGCGGTCCTCCGGGAGCGACCCGCCTCGCACGTCCTGCCTCGCCGCGCGGTGCTCCCTTTGCGTCATACCAGACCCTCACGGATCGTTGCCGGCAGCAGCCGCGGGGATGCAGCGACCCGGATTCCGGCGCGTTCGAGGATCTCGGTCTTCTGCGCCACGGATCCCTGTTTCGCGCTCATCAGGGCGCCGGCGTGGCCCATCCTCTTCCCGGCAGGCGCCGTCCGTCCTGCGATGTACGCACAAGCAGGCAGGTCGTAGTCCGCAAGCGCGGCGGCAAGCCGTTCCTCCTGGGTTCCACCGATCTCGCCGACCACGACCAGTCCCTTCGTGTCGGGGTCGGCCGCGAACCAAGGCACGAACTCCGCCATGTCCGTCCCGATGATCGGGTCTCCGCCGACGCCCACCATGGTGGTGACGCCCATTCCCGCAGCCTGCAGGATCCCCGCCACTTCGTACGCGAGCGTGCCGCTTCGCGAGAGCATTCCGAGGCGCCCGGGCGAGAAGACGTTGACCGGCATGATGCCGAGCTTTCCGAATCCCGGAGAGATGATGCCGGGCGTGTTCGGCCCGATCATCACGGCTCCGGATTCGCGGCAGGCCTCTCGGATCTCGAGCGTGTCGTACACCGGAACGTGCTCCGCGATCACGACAATGAGGCGCAGCCCCGCCTCAACAGCCTCCAGGGCCGCCGCCCTCACGTGGGGCCCAGGGACGAACGACACGGAAGCGTTCGCCTGAACCCGCTCGACGGCCTCACCGACGGAGTCGAAGACGGGAAGGCCGTGGAGGTCGGCGCCCCCCTTCCCCGGAGTGACGGCGCCGACGAGGCAGGTACCCGCCTTCAGCATCCACTCGGTCTGCCGCGCACCGATGCGGCCGGTCCCTCCCTGAACGATGGCCCGCGTGCTTGAGGTCAGAAGAATACTCACGATCTCACCCCCAGAAGACGCGCCAGCTTCTCGACTGCCTCTTCGGTCTCAATGCCACGCACCGTCGGAATCCCGGCCGCCTCGAGGAGGCCCCACGCCTCCTCCTGCTCGTTGCCGAACAGCTTCACCACCACGGGAATCCCCATGTCTCGGGTACGAACCGCGGCGACAAGGCCCCGCGCCGCCTCGACCATCGGGTTGATCCCCCCGTAGAGGTTGACGAGCACGCCGCGCAACCCCGGCTGATCGAGCACCAGGTCGAGGGCTCCCTGTACGAGATCCGCCGTGATCCGGCCGCCCGTCTCGAGAAAGTTGGCCGGCCGAAGCCCCGCCGCTTGGAGAAGGTCCATGCTTGCCATGCCGAGTCCGGCACCACTGGCGAGGATGCCGACCTCGCCGTCCAGTTCGACGAACCCATTCAGACCCAACGCTTCGGCGCGGGCCTCGCGATCGCTCTTGTCGCGTCGGGACGCCTTCGCCGCGGCGATCCCCTCGTGCCGGTAGAGCGCGTTGTCGTCCACCTCCACCCGGGCGTCGGCCGCCACCAGACTCCCATCGCTCGCGATGAGGACGGGATTGATCTCCGCCAAGAGAAGGTCGTTCTTCCGAACGCAGGCGTAGAGCGACTCGGCAAGCTGGCCGATCGCACGGCCGAGCTTGGTCAGGCCTTGCTTCTCGAGGAACGACCGCAACGCGGCGAGGTCCGGGCCGCGCCGGACGGCCACCGGCAGGCGCAGCACCTTGTCCGCCGGTAGGGCTTCGACCTCCATTCCCCCGCTCGAACTGAAAAGGAGCCACAGCTGCTCGGACGCGTAATCGAGGAAGTACGAGATGTAGAGCTCGCCCCTCGCCGGCACGCGGCGTTCCACAAGCAGGGCCTCGATGCGAAGATCTCGAAGCGACGACCCGAGGAGGCGTCGGGCCTCCTTCTGCACCGCCGCGTCATCCCCCGCCTGCGCGACTCCGCCGGCCTTTCCTCGTCCACCCCCCAGGACCTGCGCCTTCAGCATCACCGGGTAGCCGAGGTCCCGTGCCGCCGACTCTGCCTCGGCGGCCGATGTCACGACCTTCCCTGCCGGGACCGCGATGCCGCACTCGGCGAAGAGCCGTTTCCCCTCATGCTCGTGAAGTTTCACAGCGAAGGCTGAATCCCTCCTTCTCGATCGTCGTCCATTCCTCATCCACCGCCCTCTGCAACTCTTCGTACACGTCGTCGGACAGGTGTGCAAACCGGGACTGCGGCGCGAAGAACTCCTTCACCGGCTTTCGCTTCTTCGGAGAGAGCGACAGCCGCAGCACCCCGTGGTCCAGCTCATACAGCTTCCACAGCCCACTCTCGACCGCGGTCCGAGCCAGCTCGACCGAGTTCGCCGACGGGAATCCCCACCCGAGCGGGCACGGGCTCATGATGTGCAGGAACGTGGGGCCCTTGACCGCGACGGCCCGCTCCACCTTCCGCGTGAGATCCGCCGGGTATGCCGGACTCGCCGTCGCCAGGTACGGAATCCCGTGGGCGGCGACGATCTTCGCGATATCCTTGCGAGGCTCGGCCTTGTACCGGCCGAGGGCGCCTCCGGGCGTCGTGCTCGTCTGTGCTCCGCGGGGAGTGGATCCGCTGCGCTGGAAGCCGGTGTTCATGTACCCCTCGTTGTCGTAGCAAATGTAAACGAAGGAGTGTCCTCGCTCGATGGCCCCCGACAGCGCCGCCAGTCCGATGTCCACGGTCGCTCCGTCCCCTGCGAATCCAACTAGCGTGACCTCTTGTCCTTTCGCTTTCGCGCTCGCTTCCAGACCGGTGAGGAACGACGCCGTGCTGGCGAACGCCGTTCTCAAGACCGGCACGTTGAACGTGGCCTTTGGGAAGCTCGTCGCCACGGCGCCCATGCAGCACGCGGGGATAACCATGATCTGATTAGGGCCGATCGCCTCCGTGACAAGCCGTGCGATCAGCACCGCGCCGCACCCCGCGCACGAGGAGTTGCCCGGCATCACAAGCGGGGTCTCATTCCTTGCCATCAGGGGTCCTCCCGTCTCGATACGCCTTCACCCCAAACCAGGTCTCGAGAGGGACCGGACGGCCCTGCATCGAGGCATCCGCCCACTCGAGCGCCTTCTCCAACTCCGTCGGCCCGACCGGCGCGCCGCCGAATCCGCCGACGGCGCTCAGGACGACGGGACGACTCTCCCGACCGTACAGCGCTCCCTTCACCTCTCCCGCCAACGGGCCGCCGCAGCCGAACGAGTACGCCCGATCCCACACAACGGCCACGCGGGCCCCCGCGAGAGCCTCGGCCATTTTCGCGTCGGGGAACGGCCGATAGCTGCGAACCGAGATCACGCCCACCTTCCTCCCAACGGAACGCCAGGCCCGGACCATGCTCCGGATCGTCGATGCCGCCGAGCCAAGGGCCACGAAGACGATCTCCGCGTCACTCACCTGCTCGAGCGAGAGGAGACCTCCGGAGTCTCGACAGAACTGCTCGGCGAACGCTTCGCCAACCTCCTCGATCACGACGAGCGCCCGGCGCGCGGCGTCCTTCTGCAGCGCGCGGAACTGAATGTAGTGCTCGGGGGACACGACGCCGTTGATCGTCTTTGGGTGCTCAACGTCGAGCCAGTCCACGGCCGGGCGCGGTGCCAGGAATCGGTTGACGACCTCGGGCTCCGGTACGACAACCGGTTCGTACGTGTGCGACAGAGTGAACCCATCCAGGTTCACCATGACCGGCAGCTGAACCCGCGGATCCTCGGCGATCCGGAAGGCCTGCAGCGTCATGTCCAGCGCGTGCTGGTTCGTCTCTGCGAACAGCTGCAGCCACCCGGTGTCGCGCTGCGAGATCGCATCCTGATGGTCCCCGTAGATGTTCCACGGGGGCGCCACGGCGCGGTTCACGTTCGCCATGACGATGGGGACCCGCGCCGAGGCCGCCCAGTGCATCATCTCGTGCATGTACAGGAGCCCTTGCGACGACGTAGCCGTGAAGGCCCGCACGCCGTTCGAGCTTGCGGCGATCGTCGCTGCCAGTGCGCTGTGCTCGGACTCCACTTGGACGAACTGGGCCTTCATCTCCCCGTCGGCGACGAACTTCGCAATGGCTTCAATGATCCTCGTCTGCGGTGTGATGGGATACGCCGCCACCACGTCCACCTGCGCCAGCCGCGCGGCGTAGGCCACCGCCGACGTAGCCGTCATGTTGCGACCCGACGTCATGCTCCCACCTCACCACTCCGAATCGCCTTGACCGGACATTCCAGGGCGCAGATCCCGCACCCCTTGCAGTACATCAGGTCGATCGTCACCCCGTCCTCGGTCAGCACAACCACACCTTCCGGGCAGGCAGTCACGCAGCGCCCGCAGCGCACGCACCGCTCCGAATCGACTACGGGGTCGGTAACGCGCCAGCTTCCCGTGCGCCCGGCCCCTCCCTCGCCCGGGTACGCCGTGGCAACAATCGGGTAATCGTCGAGGTAGGCAAACGCAGTCTCACCCTTGGCCGCCTCGGCCGTTGCGGATGCAGCCAAGTCGGCGACTTGGACCGAGTCCCACGCGCGCCTCGCGGCCTCAACGTTCTTCTCCGCGTGCTTCGCAGGGAACCACTCGCGAATCGCCGTCTCCATCGCCGCTTGACCGACAATCCCATCGACACGGCACCACGCACCCAGCATGGCCGTGTTCGGAATCTGCCTCCCGAACAAACTCGCGGAGATTCCCATGGCGTCGACCCATGCGATCCGCACGGCCACGCTCACGGCAACCTTCGGACACTCGCGCGCATTGACGACGAGCAGTCCACCCGGCTTGATCCCGAGGACCGTGTCGCGCCGTTCCAGGAGCGTCGCATCCATCACGACGACCGCGTCCGGGGCCGTCACGGGAGTTCGGAGCAGAATGGGACGATCATCGATTCGCAGGTACGAACGAACGGGGGCGCCGCGTCGTTCCGGCCCGAACTCCGGAAACGCCTGCGCGTTCTTCCCGTCCTTCAGCATGGCATTTGCCACGATGCGGGCGGCGGTCAACCCGCCCTGCCCGCCCCGCCCATGGATCCTCACTTCTTTCACGTCGACCACACCTCTGGGTTCACCAAGTATTGAGGCCGCCTCCCGGCCAAGACGTCGAGGAGGCCCGCCGCGGCGTCCACCGCCATGCGCACCATCGCCTCATGCGTGTGCGCGGACATATGCGGGGTCAGAACGACGTTGTCCATGCGGAAGAACGGGTGATCCGCCGGCGGCGGTTCGACCGCATACACGTCGGTCCCCAGTCCGGCGATCCGCCCCGTCTCAAGCGCTCTCACGAGCGCAGGCTCGTCCACGACCTCGCCCCTCGCCAGGTTGACGAGGAAGGCCGTCGGCTTCATCCACCCGAGTTCGCGCTCGCCGACCATCGCTCGCGTCTCCTCCGTAAGTTGGCAGTGAAGGCTGATGAAGTCGCACGCTCGGAGGAACGCCTCAAGGTCGCCGACCAACTCAACACCCTCCGGAGCGTTCTCGGGCTTCAGGTACGGATCGAACCCGAGGACCCGCATCGAGAAGGCGGCTCGCGCCTTCCGTGCCACCTCACGCCCGATCCGGCCGACTCCGACAATCCCGAGGGTCTTCTGCCAGAGCTCCGTCCCGATGTACTCGTTGCGTACCGAGAACCGCCCCTCGCGCGCCGCGCGATCCGACGGCACGAGTTTCTTCGCAAGCATGAGCATGAAGGCGATGGCATGCTCCGCCAGCGGCTCAAGGTTCGAGTACGGCCCGTTGACCACCGGAATACCGAGTTCGGTCGCCGTGTTCATTGCAATGCGGTCGACGCCGACCCCGTGACGTGCGATGACCTTGAGGTGCTTCCCGGCCCGCACGACGGCATCGGAGATCTTCGCCGTGCGCACGACAAGTCCGTCGCAGTCTGCCACCATGCGTACGAGCGTCTCTTCCTTGGTGTCCGGAGCGGACACCAGTTCCATACCTGCATCCCGCAGGAGTTGCATGCCCTCCTCGGCGATCGGTTGTACGAGGAGAACCCTCTTCTTCGTCTCCGTCTTCATCTCTTCTCCTCACCCGGAGCGCCGGTCGCGTGGCACGGACGCGGTCTCTACGAGTCGCACCCCGAGGAGCAGGAGGACGAGGGCAGCGAATCCCGCCAACGTCCTGCGCCTCGCCATGCCACTCCGACACCTCGGGCGTTCCCGACGATCCATTCCCCTCACCCAACTCTCTTCGTCTCCGGGCGCTCCCGCAGGAGCGCCCGCATGCCCGCGCCGCCCTAGCGGAACAGGTCGGTGACGGCCTTCCACGGAATCTCGGTGTCGATCCAGAAGCACAGCCGGTACACGTAGCGGATCGCGAGCTTCAGGATCTCGTCGAGCTCGGCCGCGCTCTTGAGCGGCGTCTTCAGACACTCCGCCACTTCGCCGATCACCTTCGACGAGTCCTCGAACCGGTAGTAGCGCGGCCACTGCTCCGCGTACGCCGCCAGAACCCCGCCCGCCACCTTCGACATCGTCACCGTGTCCACCGCTCCGCTCTGGTGGATCACCCGAAGCCGAGTGAGCGCGTCGGAGACACCGCGGACTTCGGCGTCCGCGTAGATCTTCACGGACCCGCTCTGCTCAAACGCCCCCAACACCTTCGACAGGTTCGAGACGTCGCGCGGCTTCTTCAGCCACATCGCGTTGATCTCTTTCTCGAGCAGGCCCTTCGCCTCTGCGTAGGTCTTCGTCGCCACCTTACGCCTCCTACCCTCCATGTTCGTCTCCACAACCCCAAACCGGCACGTCGGTCCCAACGGACCGTTCGGACCCGGGGTGTCATACCACAGGTTCAGGGTCTGCATACGCGCCCACCACCCAAGGTCTCCCACCCGCACCGGCGCGAAGTTCTCCGCCGGTGCCTCCAGCTCAAGCTGCGCCATGAACTCGTGATTGCACAGCTTGGCGTGGTGCACCGTCGACTCGAGCGGCATGCTCTCCCACAGCGCCTTGCAGATCTGCGGAGCCTCGTCCCACAGCAGCCTCACGAGCGCCTTCTCCCCGGCAATCTCGATCAGCATCTTCCGTTCGTCCATCCCTTCTCCTTTCCCCTACCGGGTCCGTCCGTGCGGGACGACGCCTCGATTGACCAGGTGCGTCGGCGCATGTCCCTCCAACAGCTGGTTCACCTGCTCGACGATCGAGCCCTCGGAGTTCGCCTTGGACTCCTCCGTATTCCACGCCATGTGCGGCGTGATCAGGACGTTGTCGAGCGTCGTGAGCGGGTGCTTGGGCTCGATCGGCTCTACGGCCAGTACATCGAGTGCCGCCCCCGCGATCTTCTTCTCCTTCAGGGCGCGGTAGAGACCTGCTTCGTCGACGATCCCTCCGCGCGAAACGTTGATGAGCAACGCGCTCGGCTTCATCCGCGCCAGCGAGTCGTAGGAAATCAGGCCACGCGTTTTCTCGGAGAGAGGCACGTGGATGGACACGACGTCCGACCCCGCCAGGAGCTCGCCCAGGGTCGCGCTCGCCGCGCAGCCGGCGACGGGACTCTTCGCTCCGACAAGGGGGTCGAAATACGATACAGCCATCCCGAGCCCAAGGCCCTTCTGCCCCACGAGTTGGCCGATCTTCCCGAACCCGACCAGTCCCAGCCGCCTCCCTCGCAACTCAATCCCCTTCAGCAGTCGTCTCCCGTTCCAGTTCTCGGATCGCACGCAGTCGGCGCCTTGCGGGATGTGCCGCGACAGCGAGAAGGCAAGGCCGATCGCGAACTCCGCGACCGCGTTGATGCAGTAGTCGGGCAGGTTCGCCACATAGATGCCGAACTCGGTCGCGGCCTGGAGATCGACGTAATCAACGCCGATGCTGCAGGCCATGATCCCGCGCAGCCAACGCGCGCCCGCAAGCACCGAGCGCGTAATCTGAATGTCGACGTCCGCGATCAGGACGTCGGCGTCGGCAACGGCCGCCGCCAGTTCCGTCTCGTTCCGGCACTGGGGGTTCCGCACCTCGGCCACACTCGAGAACGTCCGCTGCTCTCGCTCAGCGTTGCTGTACGGCTTCAGGAGCACCGGTTTCTTCCCCGCCATATCCACCCTTCCTTGCGTCTACGTCTTAGCCGTCCGGGGATCGACTAGATCCCGGATCCCGTCCCCAATGAGGTTGAAGCCCAGGCAGGCCACGAGGATGGCGAACCCAGGGAACGTCGTGTACCACCAGGAGTAGAGGATGTACGACCTCGATTGGCTGATCATCGCGCCCCACTCGGGGCTCGGCGGCTGGGCGCCCAAGCCGATGAACCCGAGAGCCGCCGCGTACATGATGGTGGTTCCCACGTCGAGGGTTCCCTTGATCAGCACCGGCTCGAAGCAGTTCGGTAGCAGATGCCGGACGAGGATGCGCAGTCGGCCGACTCCGAGCGCCTTGGCGCTCTCGATGTACTCGCTGCCCATCGCCTGCAAGACCTGGCCCCGCATCATGCGCGCGTACCGCGGTACCCACACGATGCTGAGTGCGATCATCGTGTTGATGAGGCTCGGCCCGAGCGCCGCGGCCAACGCCATGGCCAGGATCATGTACGGGAACGCGATGAGCACGTCGACGATTCGCATGACGATCTGGTCGAGCGCGCCACCGTAGAACCCCGCCAGGGCGCCCGCGAAACTCCCAATGGCCGCCGCGAGGAACACGACGACGAACCCAGTGATCACCGACACTCGGCTGCCGTAAATCACGCGGCTTAGGAGATCTCGTCCCAACGGGTCCGTCCCGAACCAGTGTCCCTTCGACGGTGGTTCCAGGCGATGCGCCAAGTTGCTCTTGAACGGGTCGTAGGGCGCCAGCTGGCCAGGGAAGACAGCCATGACCAGGACGCCGAGAACGATCAGAATCCCGACGACGAGCAGTGGCTTCCTCCAGATCCGGCGGACCTGCCGCCTCCAGCCTTGCATCGGTTTCGTCCTCATCCCGTCCCCATCCCGTCTGCTCAGCTGTAGCTGATGCGTGGATCTACCCAGACATACATCACGTCGACGATGAGGTTGATGAAGGCGTAGAGCGCCGTTGAGATGATGGCGAACGCGACGATGGCCTTGTAGTCGAGAGCCATGATCGAGTCGACGGCGTAACGCCCCATCCCCGGCCAGGAGAACACGACCTCGGTCACTACCGCACCGCCGAGCAGTGTCCCTGCGACTTCTCCAACCATCGTCAAGATCGGGATCCACGCGTTCCGCAGGATGTAGCGGCTCACGACCTTCGATTCCTTGAGGCCCTTGGCCTTCGCCGCCTTGACGTAGTCCAACCCGACGATTCCGAGCATGCTCGCACGCGTGATCCGGGCGACTCGCGCGATCTGCGCAAAGGCAAGAACGAACCCAGGCATGAGGATGTGGAGAGCGCTGCTGCCCAACGCGGCCCAGTTCCCCGTCACGAGGCTGTCAATCAGGTAGGACCCCGTGATCGAGCGGGGAGGACTGATGTTCACACCAATCCGTCCCCCTCCCGGCAACCAGCTCAACCTGAGGTGGAACAGGATGATGAGGAGCAACCCAAGCCAGAAGACCGGGGTCGCCACGCCGAGCAGGGACACCGTTCGTGTGGCGTGGTCGAGGAGCGTGTTTGGACGCACGGCGGACACAACCCCGAGGAGCACGCCGACCACCACCGACAAGAAAAGCGCGAAGATGGTCAGTTCCACCGTCGCCGGCAGATACGCGCCGATGTCGGCGATCACCGGACGCCCCGTCACGAGGGACGTGCCCAAGTCGCCGCGCACCAGGTTTCCGAGGTACATAAGACACTGGATGTACACCGGCTTGTCGAGACCCCACTGCTGCCGCAGCTCGTCGTAGATGCGCGGATCGGCCTCCGGACCCGCTAGAAGGAGAACCGGATCGCCGGGCGCCAGGTGCATGATGCCAAACACCAGGAGCACGCCCGCAAACAGCGTGGGGATAAGGAAGAGCAGCCTACGAACGATGTACGCGATCATGACAGGTCCTTCCCGATCCCTCGCCTAGAGGAGGGCTGGGGCGGTCCCTCCAGGGTCCCTCACGCCCCAGCTCTCAGTGCCCGTCACTCCCCACGTGTTCTCTCCCACAGCCGCTCGACGGGGCTGAGACGGGCCTCTTCCTTGCGGGAAGAGGCCCGGACTCCCCTCTCCCTAGGTGCTTCGCTTCCTCCTAGTCCTTGCTCACGAAGTAGAAGCAGGCGCGCCTCAACGTGTCGTAGACGAATCCGTGCACGTTGCTGCGCATCGCGAACGCCACTGGGATCTGGTACAGCGGAATGTTCACCGCCGCCGCCGTCCCGACGGCATCGAGGAAGGCGTAGAGGTGCTGGCGCGTGGCCGGATCCCAGATCGTCGTACCGTATTCCACCAGTTCCGCAACAATCGGTGGCGCGTCGACCCAACGGAAGCTGTACTGGCCGACTGCGGCCGGATGCGGGGGCGCGAGGTACTTGTCGAAGATCGACGACGGGTCGCCCGTGCCCGAGGTCATCGTCATCAGGGACATGTCGAAGTCGGCGTTCAGCTGCTTCTCAAGCTCCGCAGACCACGCGAGGGACTGCAGGGTCAGCCGGATCCCGATCTGGCCCAAGTACTCCTGGATGAGCACGGCCTCCAGGTCGAACTCGGCTCGCCGCTCGGTCGCCCAGATCAGCGTTGCATCGAAGCCGTTCGGATACCCGGCCTCGGCCAAGAGCTGCTTCGCGAGCGCCACATCGTAGGTTGGTCGCTGGCGCGTCGGGTCGTAGCCGATCATTCCCTGCGTCGCAACCCCGTACATCGGAAGGACGTGCCCCCTCTCGACCCCGTTGATGATCGAGTCGACGTCGATCGCGTGGCTGATCGCCTGCCGCACCTTCTCGTTGTTGAACGGTGCCTTGCCGCCGTTGAACTGAATCTCGGCGAAGGCCTGGAGAGGGTAGTACTCAACTTTGATGCCCGGCGCCGTCGCGAGCTGCCCGAGCAGGTCCACGGGGAGCTGCTCCGCAATGTCGACCTCGCCGCTCTGGAGCATGATCGCGCGCGTCGTCGCGTCCGGTACGATCCGCATCACGAGGCGGTCGACCTTGGCCGCGCACTTCACGCCCTCGACACCGCCCCAGTACTTCGTGTTCTTCGCGAGGATCAGGCGCTCGCCTGGGACGTACTCGGCGAACTGGAACGGGCCCGAACCGCACTCGTTGCTGCTGAAGTACTCAGTCGCCCACGGGTCCGCCGCCGTCGCATGCTGCTGTACTGCGGTCGGCGATATGATCCCGTAGCACGCGTACACAAGCTCCGTCAGGAAAAGCGGATACGGCTTCGACAGCTTGAATCGCACCGTCAGGTCGTCGACGACCTCGATCGTCGAGTCCTTTCCCATGTACCGCCACTGCGCAACGGTGTGGTTCCCGATCCCGACGATGCGGTCGAAGCTGAACTTCACCGCGGCCGCATTGAGCGGCGTTCCGTCGTGGAAGACGATCCCGGACCTCAGCTGGAACGTCCACTGCGTGTAGTCCTCTGAGGCCTCCCACCACTCCGCAAGAAGCGGATACAGCGTACCGCCGTCGTCGGAGAAGACGAGCGTGTCATAGACGAGGTTCAGATTCTGGTACCGCCCCGAGTTCCCGCCCTGATGCGGGTCGAGGAACTTCGTTCCGAGCGACGGCCGCGCGTACACGAGATCGGTCGCGTACGCCGCTGCGACGAACGCAAGCGCCGTCGTCACGCCCAAGAGAAGCACTAGGGCCATCCTTACACTACGCTTCATGAGCCTTCCTCCCTTCCCATTCCTACGCGACTGTCCTTCCAGGATTCCGTTCTTCCGCGGCACTGGACCGTCGTCGGCCTTCCGAGACCGCACCACCTCCCGCCCCGCCTAGTCCTTGACTAGTCTGATGTCGGCCTTCTCCGTGCCGCGCAACCACACCCGATTGCCGACCTCTTCCAGTGTCTTCAGGTCCTTCGTCACGCGCCCGAACAGGTTGAAGTTGTACTTGTTCGTGATCTTCGGGCCGTAGTAGATACAGATGGCGCGCCAGTTCGGCATCACGTTGAACGCGACGTCTCCCTGCGCGGGGACAACGTTGTTCTCCTCGGGGACGTCCATCGACATCGCCTGGACGTACACCTCGTCCCCCGAGGACTTCGCGTGCCGAACCTCCAGTCCCACCAAGGGCAGCGCCTTCAAGAGCGCCGCACACGTCTTGGGAGCGTCCTTCTCCAGAAGCTCGACGATGAACTTGCCCCCGCGTTCGAATGTGATCTCCACTCTCTTCATCTTGGGAATCGCCCCTTTACGCTTGTGGAATAGGTTTCACGAGATCGGCGTACGTTTCCGGCCGCCGTTCCAGGGGGATGTGCTTGCGCCGCGACGCCCGCACGGCCTGGACCCTCGCCGGATCCACGAACCCGTACGCAATCCCTTCCGAGAAGCTCGGTACCCTGGCGATGATCTCCCCGCAGAAAGCGATCGCGCTGCCACCGGGGTAGAAGAGGTCGGCCCGAGGCTCGCCGTAGAACGCCTCCGGATGGACCGGCACATTCTTCGCCCAGCCGACACCGCAGGCCGCAGCCACGTAGGCGTGCGTGAACCCCGAGTAGCACGCCACTTCAGTCCCCACGCCCGGAAAGCGAGCGCTGAAGTTCAGAGGCCAGAAGATGATCTCGGCCCCCTTGACCTCCAGAATGCGCGGGACCTCAACCGCGATTCCCTCCATGTCCAGCATGATCCCGACCTTGCCGAACTCCGTGTCAAACACTCGGTACTCCGGGTCGACCGGGGTGATGCCGCACCCCAACTCATGTTTGGCCGGGGCGTTCTCCGGGTGGGACTTGCGGATTCTTCCCAGCAGGGAGCCATTCGGACCGAGGAACGCGCACGTCGAGTAGAGCCGCCCGTCGTCGCCGGACTCCACAAGGGTTCCGGCGATGACGTAGATCTCATGTTCCGCGGCCGCCGCGGCAAGCGCTCGGACGCTCGGTCCGTCCGGGACGGGCTCCGCGATCCGCGTCAGCTTGCCGACGTCGTCCGAGGTCGGGACGCCCGTCAGGAAGTAGTCGGGGAAGCACACAACCCTCGCGCCGCCGGCGGCCGCCCGTTCGATGAGCGTCACGGCTCCCTTCAGGTTGCGCTTCTTGTCGCTTCCGAGCGCTGACTGAGCGACGGCGATTCGCGTCTCCATGCTCGCTCCCCCCTACCCAACCTGGGTCATCTTGGGAGCCTGGACCGGGCAGATCCACGTGCAGATCCCGCACCCGTCGCAGGCGTTCTGGTCAACGACCGCCTTCTTGCTCTTCATCGAGATCGCCGTGAAGAAGCACGAGTCGACGCACTTCCCGCACCCGACGCACTTCGCCTTGTCGATGGATGCCTTCACCGGTGGGTCCTGTACAAGCTGCGCCTCGGACTTGAGGTCCTTCAGGAGCTTCCCGCGGAAGTCCTCGAGGCTCTCGTACCCGTGGCGCTCCATGTACCCCTCGATCCCGTTCGTCATCTCGCCGATGAGGCCATACCCCTTGGCGTAGAGAGCGCCGCACACCTGCACCGTCGTCGCGCCGACGAGGATGTACTTCACAACGTCCCGCCAGTCTGACACACCGGACACGCCCGAGAGCGGGACGTTGACAGCGCGCGAGAGGCGCGCGATCCACGCCAGTCCCACCGGCCGGTTCCACGTGCCACCCATGCCCCCGAAGGCCGGTTGGAGCAGGAACTCCTCCTTCTCGGCGTCGATCTCGAGGACGGGCCGACCAAACGTTCCGATCGCCGTGATCGCGTCGGCCCCCGCTTCGACAACCTTCGGGCCGACTTCGGCGGGGTCCTCCCAATCCGCCATGAGCTTGCAGATCACCGGGACCTTCGCCACGCTCTTGACCGCCGACACGATCCCAGGGTCCGTCTGGTTGTGCTTGATCTTCGGAAGGCAGTGCATGTTCAGCTCAATGGCGTCTGAGCCCGCATCCTGCATGATCTCGGCCAGTTTTTTCCAGTCGTCGTACTTGTACGGGGCGGCGCAGATGCTGGCAATGATTGGCATCTCGATCTCTTTCTTGAGCTGCCGAATGCCTTCCGCGTACTCGTCCGGCGTGGGGTAGCGCTCCCCGTATCGGAATACGGTGAAGTAGCCGTCCTTTGCGGTCAGGGCGGGATCGTAGCCCGTCCCTGCCTTGTTGATGACCGCAAACCGCGGCCGTGGGTTCTTCCCGTACCGTTGGATTGGCTCTCCCGGCTTCGACACCGGGAAGACCACGGACTTGATCACTGCGCTGCCGGCTCCCGCCTTGTCCAGACGACGCAGGTTCATCGGCCCGATCGTCGGCGTCGCCGACGCCGCGATGATCGGGTTCCGCATCTTGACGCCGCAGTACTCGACTTTCAGTGACACGTTTCTCACTCCTCTCTGATCCTCTTGGTTTCCGGTGCCTCGACGTCCGCCTCGATCCGCCCGACGTGCTGAAGCATCAAACGGACTGCTCTCTCCGTGTCCTGTGAACGGATGGCCAGCAGAATCTGGTGGTGCTCCTCAATCAGCCACTGCACGACCCGGGCCATGTCGTCCCCCATCTCCCGCAAACGGCTGTCCCGAACCACGCTCCAGAGGCGCTCGGTCATGACCTGGTAGAGCATCCAGTACTCGAGCTTCGCAAGGAGCGTGTTCCCGGTCGCCACAGCGAGCGACATGTGGAAGACGCGATTCGCCTCAAGGTAGGCCTCAATGCCACCGCGGTTCATCGCGTCGGCCAGGCGCCGAAACGCGAGATCGATCTGCGCCGCCTTGCCCGGAGTCAGCTCCGGGACGAGCGTCCGCAGGACCACTTCCTCCACCACCACGCGAAGCTGAAAGAGCTCGTGTGGGCTCTCCGACTCGGCGAGAAGGAGGAGCCCAGACCCCTCCTCCGCCTTCTTCTCCTCGGCCGCCACCGGGTACGCGCCGACTCCCGGCACAATCCGAATCCTCCCCGCCATCCGCAGGGCCACGAGGGCCTCGTGGACGGGGGATCGCGTCATCCCGAGCGAGTCGGCGATGTCCCTCTCGGACGGGAGTTTCGCGTTCGGATTCGCAGATGCGAGCAGCTCGATGATGTACGTAAAGGCTGTGACGCTCTTCTTGGCCTCCCCGATTGGAGCTTCGGGGCGCAAGAATGAGGGATGAGACGCCATGCCGCTGGTTGCGTTGGACCCTCGGTCGCTCATACTGGTATGCCAGTATGCCGGTCACCAGAGACCTTGTCAACCCCGGCACACTCGGGAACGCCTCGGAAGAAATCTCGGCTGCCCTGGAACCAAACCAGCCGAAGCAACGGGCATCCACCTCCCGGACGCGCCGCCTTGCCCCGGAGCGCAGAACCGCCACGCGCATGCTCTCACCGAAGCCCGCCGGACGGATCTCACGAATCGAGACTACTGAGAGCCGCATTCTCCGCCGCCGGACGGTCCGCCTTCAAAAAAGTGGACGACGTCCGGTTCCCCCCTGATAATGCCTGGCAAGGGCCCAACCGCGCCGTTCGGCCGGTGGACCCTTCCGGGGGTGAGCAGAGCTATGGTGTTGGGTGTTTCGAGTCGCGTGTCCTCGCTCAAAGACTCTCCCATACGGCGACTGACTCCGTGGGCCAACGCAGCGAAGGAGCGGGGAATCCACGTTCACCACTTGAACATTGGGCAGCCGGACATCCCGGTTCCTGCGTCGTTCATGGACGGAGTGCGCAATGCTCCGGTAGGGGTTCTGTCGTACACGCCCGCCGCTGGCATGCCCGAAACCATCGGCGCCCTGGTGCACTTCTACGAAGAGCTGGGGATCCACCTCGCTCCAGAGGACCTTTGCGTCACAATCGGCGGAAGCGAAGCGATCAGTTTCGCTCTCCAGACTGTGGCTAATCCTGGCGACGAGATCCTCGTCCCCGAGCCGCTCTATCCGAACTACATCGCCCAAGCGATCGCGTGTGGGCTTCGCGTCGTCCCCATCACCACGACTCTCGATCGCGCGTTCCATCTTCCGCCGATCTCCGAGATCGAGCGCCGAGTCACGCGCCGAACGAGAGCGATTCTCTTCTCCAACCCCGGTAATCCAACGGGCGCCAGCTACTCGCGTGGCGAGTTGGCGGCACTGGCCGAGCTAGCTCTGAGACGCGATGTCTACTTGGTCGCCGATGAGCCATACCGCGAGATGACGTACGACACAGAACCGGTCAGCGTCCTGGCCCTCCCGGGACTCGAGCGGCACGCGATCCTCCTCGACTCGATCTCCAAGCGCCTCCCTGCGTGTGGCGCGCGGATCGGCTGCCTTGCTAGCCGGAACCAGGAGGTCATGAAGGCTGCATACCGGCTCTGCGGCACCCGAGTCGCGCCGCCGACCCTCGAGCAGTACGGCCTGATTGCGTTCCTCCGCGACCCCGATCACCAGCGTGAGATGCGGAGTATCGTCGACACGTTCCGCTCTCGGCGCGACATCATGTTCGCGGCTCTCCAAGCGATCCCGGGCGTCGTTTGCTCCAAGCCCGAGGGTGCGTTCTACATGTTCGTTCGATTCTCCGACATTGCGGACGCCGAAGAGTTCGCGAAGTACCTCCTCACAGACTTCGAACTGGACGGGGAGACCGTAATGCTGGCCCCCGGGGCGGACTTCTACGCTACGCCTGGACTGGGGAGGAATGAGGCGAGAATCGCCTACGTCCTCAACGAGACCGAGCTGGCGCGAGCGGCCGCCGTGTTGAACGCGGGATTGGAGGCCTACACCCGGCGCGTATCAGCCGACTTCCGCCCCTAGAGAGAGAACGGTTTGCCGGTCCCTGCCCGGCAAGCCGACACCGCCAAGTGCAGGGCTCGCCCTACATGCGCTTGCTTGCCCGCGATCCTCTTGCACTGTGACTCCAACCGCTCGTCGGGCCATTGCGCGGGCTCGCGAGGGTATCGATCAGCGCCTCCAAGCATGTTCCATGCACGCACGCGGCAAAGGATCTTCCATTCTCTCCGCCCGCCCGTCAGTTTGGTGAACTGTCGTTCTATTCCCCCAGGTGCTCTCCCTAGACAGAGGGGGGCGATAACTGTATTTTGGTCTATCGGTATGCCGGCATACCGGTATACAGGAACGGGGAGCCACGCTCCCCGTCGGTCGAGCAGGAGGTGGAAGATCTCAAGTCAGCAGAGACCGCACCGACAGCCTCCTCCTATCCTCGTTCGTCCACTCCACCTAATCACTCTCCTTCGGTGCAGGGGTTGGCCCGCGTGACGCGGGGTTCCGTTCGCCTAATAGGGAAGGGAGACAGCATGGTGTCGTTCGTCGGTCTCGAACTAAAGAATCCAATCATCGCGGCGTCCGCCTCGGAAACGTGGAACGTCTCTGACCTGTTAAAGGCGGAGAAGGGCGGAGCCGGAGCAGTCGTTACCAAGTCCGTGGGCTATCACAGCAAGACGGAAGCGCGGTTTGTCGGGCATCCGCGTCCTCGATATCGCCTAGTGAACAAGGGCTTCTCCTGGGATCCCGCGCTTGATAAGGAAGGCGCGTTCTTCAGTCTGTACCGTCTCGGCGAGATGCAGGCCCCCGAAGAGCCCGAGCAGTACGCAGATGTCGTCCGCGCCGCAAAGGAAGCCCTTTCGATTCCTCTGATCGTCAGCCTCGCCAACGTCTGGGTGCCACCCTACAAGGAGTGGGCGAAGACGGCGAAAATCATGGAGAAGGCGGGGGCCGACGCCTTGGAGCTTGACCTGTCAGCACACCCGATGCCGAAGGCGACGGATCCGAATATTGTGCGTAGCGTCCGGGATGCGGTGAGTCTCCCGGTCATCGCGAAGATGATGATCGGAACCGAGGATCCTAAAGAGATGGGGCCGCAGCTTGAGAAGGCGGGGGCCGATGCCATCTGCGCCATCGGGACGGGACCCGGTCTCTGTTTGGAGGTCGACGTACAGGCCGAGAAGCTAGCGCTTCAGCCCAGCTTTCTCGCAACCGGCGGACCGTGGTACCGACCGATCGGACTGGCTTTCATCGCGCAGCTCGCGCGGTCGGTGAACATTCCGCTTTCCGGGGTAACGGGTGTCGTGACCTGGGAAGACGCCGCGAAGTACATCATGCTTGGCGCCACAACGGTTCAAGTCTGCGCTGCCATCTACGCCCACGGGTACGGGACCCTCGGCGAGATCGCCGACGGCCTCGCGCGATTCATGCACGCAAAGGGGTACTCGTCCGTCGAGGCGTTCCGGGGGAAGCTCCTCGATCAACTCGTTCCGGATTGGGGCAACCTCGAGCTCGATGCACCCGTGGCCGCAGCCGTAGAAGACCGGAAGTGCACCGTCTGCGGTCGCTGTATTGACACCTGCTTCTACGACGCGATCTCGTTGGCTCCGAGCCGCAAGTCGGTGGTGATCGACAGAGGCAAGTGCGATGGCTGCGGTCTGTGCGTGTCCAGGTGCCTCGTCGGCGCGCTCTCGATGAAGCGCTTCGACTAGGCTGCAAGCCGCCCGCCGGGGTGGACACGAAGTGGCTCCGGCGGCGTACCTAGCAACGGAAAGGAGTGGACAGTGAAGAGGTTTGAGATGCAGTTCGAAGGCGGAGACAAGTTTACGGCCGTTCTGCTCGAGGACCAGGCTCCCAAGAGCGCCAAGGTCTTCTGGGACAATATTCCCCACGAGGCTATCGTCAAACATGCTAAGTTCTCAGGTGAGGAGATCTACTTCTTCCTCAAGGACGGAGCAAATGTGGAGGCGGAGAACCGCCTGGAACCGGTCGCCGGCGACATCTGCTACGAGGCTGCGGGACGTCCCGTCGTCGTGATCTACTACGGTAACAGCATCCACGTCTGGGCTCACGGCGACCACCACCTGAAGAACCGTTTCGCCCATATCGAGGGCGACCTCGCTGCTCTGCACAAGGTAGGAGAACGGGTCCACGTGGGGGCAGAGAAAGTCAAGGTCCGGAGGCTTTGAGCGCCGCCCCACAACCGTTGGCGCTCCAGCACACGCAAACGATCTGAGAAAGGGGGATCCGCAGTGAACGTCAAGGTCGCTGTCCTCTACTACTCGAAAACCGGGAACACGAAGAAAATGGCCGAGCACGTGGCCCGCGGCGTTGAGAAGGCGGGCGGAGAAGTCGTCCTCCGCTCCTTCGAAGACGCCACCGTGGACCTGTTGCCGGAATGCGACGGGATCATCCTCGGAGCTCCAACGTACTTCGGGCTCCCAGCAAGCCCCTTGCAGGCGTTCGTTGACGCATCGATCAAGTACATGAGGAAGCTCGAGAACAAGGTCGGCGGCGCCTTCACCTCCTCGATCCGTCGCGCTGGCGGCAACGAAACAACGATCATGGCCATCCTCCAGATGATGCTCGTGCACGGGATGATCGTTCAGGGGACCACCGAGATGGACCACTATGGAGCCGTAGCGATTGGTGAGCCCGACGCGTTGGCCGTCGAGCAGTGCGAGCATCTGGGGATCCGCGTTACGAAACTCGCTCAGAAGCTGAAGGCTTCCTTGGCAAAGGAGGTCTAGGGGATGCACGGAGGGTACACAGGCCGCGTCCTCGAGGTCGATCTGAGCCGCAGCGAGTGGGCCGTCTCGGATCTCGACCCGGCCATGGCCGCGGACTACATCGGCGGCCGCGGTTTCACGAGCAAGATCCAGTTCGACCGGACCACGCCGAAGACGGATCCCCTTGGCCCCGACAACGTTCTCATCTTCGCGACCGGTCCGCTCACGGGGACTCCCGCCTCCAGCACCGCCCGGTTCACGATCGGCGCCCGGTCGCCGCTCACCGGACTGCTCGGCGACTCCAACATCGGAGGCTTCTGGGGCCCCGAGCTCAAGTTCGCTGGCTTCGACATGGTCATCGTGACCGGCAAGGCCGAGCACCCCGTCTACCTCTGGATCAACGACGGCGCCGTGGAGATCCGCGACGCCGCCGCGCTCTGGGGAAGGACGGTCTTCGAAACCGAAGACGCGCTCAAGCGGGAGCTCGGAGACAAGGTTCGCATCGCCTCGATCGGTCCGGCAGGCGAGAACCTGGTCAAGTACGCCTGTGTCATGTCAGAACGGTTCCATGCGGCGGGAGAGAAGGGCATGGGCGCGGTGATGGGCTCGAAGAACCTGAAAGCCATCGCGGTTCGAGGGTCGCAGCGCGTTCCCTTGGCCGACGAGAAGGGGTTCAAAGAGGCCGCCAAGGCCGTGCTCGCCACCATCATGGGCGACCCCATCGCTGCTCTCGTCCCCGGGATCGGGACCCTCAGGTACGTCAGCGGCTCGCACCGCCGGGGCGCCCTGTGCACGAGGAACTGGCAGACGGGGGTGTTCGAGGGGATCGAGAACATCCGCGGCGAGAGAATCGTTGAGAAGTACAAGATCGGCAACCACCACTGCTACGCGTGCCCCATCGGCTGCGGCCAGATCGTCCGCCTTCCGAAGGAGCTCTTCGGCGGGATCACCGTGAAGCCCGAGTACTACCCCGTTGTGTCCTTCACGTCGGCCTGCGGCAGCGACAACGTCGAGGCCGCGCTGAAGGCCATTCACCTGTGCAACGCCTACGGGCTTGACGCGGGAGAGGCGGGCCACGCGATCGCGTTCGCCATGGAGTGCGAGCAACGCGGGTTGCTGAGCGCCGAGGTCAAGGGCCGCGTTGCTCTCAACTGGGGCAACTACGCGTCGATCCTCGAACTGGTTTCGATGATCGCGCTCAGGAAGGGGCTGGGCGAACTCTTGGGCGAGGGGCTGCGGACGGTGTCGCATGAAGTCGGCCGCGGCTCCGAGCGCTTCGCCGTTCAGGTGAAGGGCGCCACCCTGCCGACCGTCGACCCTCGCGCCACCAAGCTCTACAACCTCCGGTACGTCACGGCGAGCCGCGGAGGAGATCACCTCCGCGGCCAGGGGATCCTGGGGGACAGCCTCGACGCGATGCCGATCGCGAAGGCCATGGACAGCGTGATCTTCTACGAAGAGCTCTGCGCGTGGGTCGACATGTTGGGCGTCTGCAAGTTCACCTACCACATGGACTCCTCAAACGTTGACAGCATCAGGAGAAAACTCGACGGTCTTGAGCGTCTCTTCGTGGCCGCGGCTGGCGTTCGGCTCGACGACGCCCCCGAGCGCCTGCGGCAGCTCGACCGCGTCCTCAACGCGCGGGTGGGCGAGTCGCGAAGAACCGACACACTGCCGGCGCGGTTCCTCGAGGAACCGCTCCCGGACGGCCCCCGAAAGGGCGAAGTATTCGACATCCTCGACGAGTCGCTAGGCGAGTACTACAAGCGTCACGGATGGGACACGGCCACCGGCCTGCCCAAGAATCAGAAGGAGGTGGTGCCCCAGGATTCAATGGCATCGTCATAGGATCAACGATCTGTGGAGCTCATCTTAGGAGGCGTTCATGACCATGCGTAAGCTGTTGAGCATAGCCGTCGTGCTAACGGCAGTGCTGTCTTTCGCCGCGCTCTCCGCGGCTGCGGAAGTTGTCGTGACCTACGGCCGAACGTCCGTCGAGCCGGGGGATCCTCTCGATTGTCACTTCGGCGGAGGCGCGGCAAGCTACCAGAACTACCCCCTGATCTACGAGGGACTCGTCGGGTACAACAACATCACGAACCGGATCGAGGGGCTCCTCGCTTCGAGCTGGGAGGCGTCGGAGGACTCCAGAGTCTGGACATTCCACGTCCGGCAGGGAATCAAGTTCCACGACGGGACGGACCTCAATGCGGAAGCGGTCCGCTTCAACTTCGAGCGGATGATCACCGGGGTCATCAACGACATGGCCCAGGTCAACTACGCGGATCCGACGATCGAGGTGCTGGACGAGTACACGATTCGGCTGAGCTTCCCTGAGCCCTTTGCCACGTTGCCGACGGAGTTGACGTACAACACGTACGGAGTGATGTCTCCAACGTTCATCAAGACCAACGCAACCCCGTCGGACCCGTGGGCGGTCCAGGCGTTGCGATCGCGCGCGGTCGGCACCGGCCCGTTCGTGCTGGTAGAGTACCGCCCCAACGAGTCCATGACGTTCCAGAAGTTCGCCGGCTACTGGGGCGGCGTCCCCGGCATGCGAACCTCGCCCAAGTACGACAAGCTGATCATGCGGATCATCCCGGACGCCACGACCCGCGCGCTCATGCTCGAGACGGGGGAGCTCGACATCGCTGAGGGCATCCCGACGGACCTGCGCAACAAGCTCGCCAAGAACCCCAACCTGAAGGTCGAGTACTATCCGCAGGCGAACGCGTGCTCGTACCTGATGATGAACGGCACCAAGGCCCCGTTCGACAACTTCAAGGTGCGCCAGGCGATTGCGTACGCGATCGACTACAACGCCATCCTGCAGGACCTCGAGGGCGGCCACCAGCAGCCCATGCACGGCGGGATGCCCCAGGGCATGCTCGGGGCGGATCCGAACGGAGTCACGTTCCACCGGGATCTCGCGCTGGCCAAGACGCTGATGGCGGAGGCCGGCTACGCGAAGGGGTTCAAGACCTCGCTCGCCTTTTCGGACCAGCGATGGGCTGGATTCCCCGCGATCGCCGAGGTCGTCCAAGCGAACCTCGCGGAGATCGGCATCGACCTCGAGCTCCAGGCCATGACGTTCACGGCGCAGAAGGACCTTCGCACCAACAACACCCACCTGCTTGACTTGTATACGGTTTCCTTCGGCACCGGCGATCCTTCGTCGTGGGCGAGGAGCGTTCGACACCCGTCGGATCCCATCTTCGACCCGTACTACGAGTACTGGTGGGCGACCAACCCGAACGTGGCCCTGACCACGGACTTGGAGGAGCAGGGCCTTGTCGTCGCAGACCCGGACAAACGGGCTGCTATCTACCGTCAGCTTGACCAGCTTGCGATGGCCGACTTCGCCGTCGTCCCGCTGTTCCAGATCAGCACACCCTACGTGATGCGCAGCAACATCTACGGGTACGTGTTTGACCACTGGTGCCGCGGAAGGCTCTGGCAGATCGAAAAGCGAGGCTAGGATCGCGCGGCGGAGCGAAGACCCTCTTCGCTCCGCCCGCTTCTTCTCGGAAACCTAGCGAAGGAGAACGCATGACGAGGTTCGTGATCAGGCGAATCTTCGCCCTCTTCCTTGTAGTTGTCGCGGGAACCGTGGTTATGTTCGTCATCACCCACCTCGCCCCGGGCGACCCGATCCTCCTCTTGGTCGAGTCCTCGCAGGCGAAGGCGTACAACATCAGCGCCGCTCGCGCAGCCAGCATCGAGCGGGGAGAAGCGGCGTCCGGAGGGCTCCAGGCGATCCAGGACATCAAGGCCCGCTGGGGCCTGGACAAGCCGATCTACGTCCAACTCGGCATCTACCTGAAGAACATCTTCACCTTCGATCTCGGCAAGTCGATCCTGACGCAGCGTAGCGTGGCGGGCGACATCGCGAGGTACCTCCCCGCGACGCTCGAGCTCACGCTGATCGGCGTGTTGGGCTCAGCCTTTCTGGGCATTGCGGCGGCCCTCGTCTCCGTCGTGTACAAGGGCCGCCTGATCGATCACGCAACTCGGGTGTTCGCGTTGCTCGGCGTCTCAACACCGGCGTTCGTGCTGGCCTTGCTCCTCCTCCTCGCGTTCTACCTGAACCTGAGGTGGTTTCCGAGCGGAGGCAGGATCGCCCTGGGCATCGCGCCCCCAAAGACGATCACGGGGCTCTACCTCGTGGACAGCCTGCTAACGGGAAACTGGGTCGCGCTGCAGAGCAGCTTCATTCATCTGGTGCTCCCGTCGTTCGCCATCATGTTCGGAGGCATCGGCCGGGTGGCTCGGATTGCCCGCGCCTCGCTCCTCAACGTCGCCAAGCAGGACTTCGTGACCGTCGGACGAGCGAAGGGACTGCCGGAGATCGTGGTTCTGCTCAGGTACACGCTCCGCAACTCGCTCATCCCGATCCTCGCGACGCTCGGAGTGGTGTTCGGCTACCTGATGGGCGGATCGATTCTGACCGAGACCGTGTTCTCGTGGCCGGGGATGGGAAGGTACATCGTGCAGTCCGCCATCACCCTCGACTACAAAGCCGTCACCGGGTGCGCCCTGGTGATTACGTTCATCTACGGACTCGTCAACCTGCTGGTGGACGTCTCGTACGCCTATGTGGACCCGAGAATTGTCTATGACTAGAACGGATCGTTCCGGACACCTGAGGGGGGAAGTATGAAGGCCGCGCTGCGCCGCCCGATGATGATCGTGGGGATGGTAATCGTCGCCGTCGTGATCCTCGCCGGAGTGCTCGCCCCCGTGATCTCTCCGTACTCCCCGAGCAAATTGAACACCTCAGATCGACTCAAGCCGCCAAGCGCGGAGCACCTATTCGGCACGGACAACCTGGGACGCGACATCTTGACCCGCGTTCTCTACGGCGCGAGGATCTCCGTCGCGATCGGCCTGATCATCACGATCACTTCTGCCCTCCTGGGCACGGCCCTCGGGGCGCTGGCCGCCTACTACGGGCACTTCCCGGAGCAGCTGATCATGCGGTCGGTGGACGTGCTGATCGCGTTCCCCGTGATCGTGCTCGCCATCGTCCTTTCGGCCGCTCTCGGAGGCGGGCTGCTGGCCGCTGTCATCGCAATGGTGGTCGTGTTCACCCCACGCTATGCGCGGTTGGGCCACGCCCAGGTTCTCAGCCTGAAGAACTCGTCCTTCGTCGAAAGCGCGCGGGCCATCGGTGTCGGAAACGGCCGGATCCTCTTCAATCACATCATGCGCAACGCGCTCGACCCGATCATCGTGCAAGCCACGTTGGACATCGGATTTGCGACGATCTACACGGCGGCCCTGGGGTTCATCGGTCTCGGCGCTCAGCCCCCGACGCCCGAGTGGGGGTCCATGATCAGCACATCGAGGGACTACATGACCCTCGCGTGGTGGTTCGTCACGTTCCCCGGCCTCGCCATCATCCTCTCCGTGCTGGGGTGGAATCTCCTCGGAGACGGGATGAGCGACATCATGAACCCGCGCGAGAGGACGGAGAAGTCATGAGTCACGGGCATCGTGCCGGGCGCGGCACTCTGATTGACTCGGAGTCGGACGCCCGTTCCGCCTAATGCCTCGGCCGTCGCGATATGCGTTGACACGGGACCATGGGGCCGCTCCCCACCTGGTGGAACGGCTGCCAGCAGAACGAGGAAGGGAAGGATGATGAAGAAGCAGCTTGAGGCTGTCTGCGACCGTCTGAGGCACCACGGGTTCCGGACCGTGGTTGTCGCCGACGCGGCAGAGGCTCGGGAGGCGGTGCTGCGCCTCGTCGCTCCCGGCAGCACGGTCGGCGTTGGAGACTCCGCGACCCTCCGACAGATCGGCTCCATCGAAGCGCTCGAAGAGCAGGGGTGCGCCGTCGTCGACCTGTTCTCCCGCCGGATCTCAGAACTCACGAACGCCAAGAGCATCTCCATGGAGAAGCGGAAGAACATCGCGCGGCTCGCGATGCACTGCGACGTCTTCCTCACCGGCACGAACGTCGTGACCGAGTCCGGCGCGCTCGTCAACATCGACGGCTACGGCAACAGGGTCGCCGCCATGATCTGCGGCCCGAAAGAGGTCGTCGTCGTGGCCGGACGCAACAAGATCGTCGCCGACGTGGAAGCTGCCCTGGTCCGACTCAAAAGCGTCATCGTGCCCGCCCACGCGCGGACGAAGTGGAAGAACACTCCCTGCGCGGCCACCGACCGGTGCAGCGACTGCGACTCCCCCGAGCGCCTCTGCGGCGTCACGACGATCATCGAGCGGGCGCCCGGATACCTGGACGCCGCCCACGTCGTCCTCGTCGACGAAGACCTTGGGCTCGGCTGGGATCCGAGTTGGCCGGAGGACCGCATCGCGAGGATCCTCGCATCCTACGAGGCCGAGACGTGGCTCAAGCTTGGATCTCGGAAACCCCGGGACACCGCATCCTGAAACGCCCGTCCCGACGCCGCGGCGCCAAGATCTTCTCCTGCGTCCGGTCACAAGCTCGACTCCGGTCCAGCTGGCTCGAGCCTGACTACTGGCTCAGAAGCCCTGCGCTCGCGGTGTGCTCAGGGTTCTGCCGGAACATCGGCCAGCTCGAGTCGGCCAGGCCCGCCGCCGACGTTTGAATCGAGTACACCGAACCGTCTCCGGCCCCGAAGAACAGCCGACCGGAAGCAGCATCGAAAACGGGTGAGGACACCACACCACCGACGTCATCCAGCCTCCATGCCAACTCCCCTGTCGGTGTCAGCGCGTAGAACCCTCCTCCGTGGCATCCGAAGAAGATCGAGCCGTCTGACAGGACGAGCGCAGCAGACTCCACCCACCCCGCCGGCTTGAACGACCACACGAGTCCGCCGTTGTCATCAATCGCGTAGAACGTCGCGTCGTCTGAGCCGATCAGCACGGTGCCCTCAGCATCAACGACCGGCGATGCCAGAACCGGTCCTCCGGTCTCGAAGCGCCACTTGAGCGTGCCATCCCGAGTGACCGCATAGACCGAATGGTCGTCGGAACCGAAGATCACGGAGCCGTCCGGGCCGATCGCAGGCGAAGACCGAATCCACGTCCCCGTCCTGAATGTCCACTTCAGGTGCCCCTGGGAGTCGACGGCGTGGAGGGAATAGTCAAATCCCCCGAAGTATACGGTCCCGTCCTCAGCAATGGCCGGCGAGGAGAATACCGGTCCGTCGACGAAGTGAGACCACAGGAGTTCACCGTCGGAGGTGAAGGCGCACAGCGCACTCCCATCGAGCTCGCGATCGGTGTACCCCACATAGATCCTTCCGTCGGAACCGATCGCCGGAGAGCACTCAACCGGGCCGCCCAGCGAAACGCTCCACTTGAGCCCGCCGGCCGCGGTCAAGGCATAGAGCCGACCGTCCTCCGAACCCACAAAGATGGAGCCGTCCAGTCCGATCGCTGGCGACGAGTCGACCCTCCCGCCAGTGAGGAACCGCCAGCGCAACGTGCCGCCGGGCTCGATCGCGTACACGTACCGGTCCCGCGATCCCACGAAGACGACTCCATTTGGCGCAACAGCCGGAGAGGACGAGATCGCATCGCCCGTCTGAAAGCGCCATGCGACGCCAGGCGGTCGGGAGGGTTGAGAAGCCGACTCCTCGGAGATCCCGGCAATGCCAATCAACAGGGCAGCCATCAAGATAGCCACGACGCATCCTCGAGCGACGCGAAACCGGAACACCCCGTCTCCTTCCCGGCTCGGGTCGCAGCCCAAGCCGCCCGTCTCCGCAGGCTGACTCATCCCATTGCTCCTCGCATTTCCTGTCTCCCCGCGCACTCGGTTCGGTCTCTGCCAGCCCGTCGAGGCCGGAGACGTAGACCGAGGGGATCCCGTTCCCGATGACTCATCCGAGTCCTCAGAACACCGGCATTTGCTTGTGGCCGAGGCTACTTGCATAATACTCTTATGTCAGATGCGAACACCAGCGACCTAGCCAGAAGGGTGCCCGATTCATGGGACACCTGGCAGTACGGCATCTTTCCTCACCCGAAGAAGAGCGAACTCGCGCTTCAGTACCTGGACGAACTGCTGCGGGACTACCCTACCGGGAAGAAGCTGCCGTCGGAACGTGAGGTCGCCGCACAGCTCAAGATCACCCGTTCTCCCGTACGAGAGGCACTGATTGCCCTTCAGATGGTCGGGAAAGTGCGAATCGAGCCGGGAGTCGGAGCCTTCTCTGTCGCAGAGGACTCGGGATCGTCGGAGAAGTCCGCCTTCTCGCTCTTGGCGGAAAGCGAGAGCCCGTTCGAGATCAGCGAACTGCGGAAGGTGCTGGAAGGCGCGATCCTCGCCGCCGCCATCGCCGAACTGACCCCCGAGTCGCTCAAGAGCATCGAGAGAGCGTTCCAGGGCATGGTCGATGCCCACGCAACAGGAGACATGGACCGCTTCCTCGATGCGCACCGCGAGTTTCACCTGTCGATCGCCGTCGCTTCGGGCAACAGCATCTTCGAGAGGCTCGCTCGGTGGATGCTCTGCTACGTCATGACCCAGCCGATCTGGGAGATGGTCATGCACCGCCGTCTGCGCGAGACGTCGACGCGCATTGTCAACTCGATCGACGAACATCGCGAGATCCTCGACGCGATTCGGGCCCGCGACTCCCAGCTCGCCCAGGCGCTAATGGCGGAGCATTTCGCCGGCGTAGGCTGACCGACAACCCAGTTCAGGCGGCCGCCGCCTGCGCCAACAGCGCCCGCAGGAGTTCCGTCGCCTTCACCATGTCTGCGACCGCGATGTGCTCGTCCGTTGTGTGCGCCGACTTGCCCCCGTACCCGAGCAGCACGGTCTCAACTCCCCGCATGTTCAGGATGAGCGCGTCCGACCCGCCCCGGGAGATCTCCGTCCGCGGCTCGAACCCGACCGCCGCGATGGCCGCCTTGGCCATTTTCACGGTGGGCGCGTCTTCCGCCAGACGAGACGCCTCGTACTCGACAGACATCGCTACCTTGACCGTCGCCCCCGCCTCGCGCGCCGCGTCCTCGAACGCCCGCTTCATCGCTTCCGCTTGCCGTAGGCACTTCTCGTGGTTCAGGCTGCGGCACTCTCCCTGGATTCGAACCTCCGCCGGAACGCCGTTTCGGATGGCTCCCCCATGGATGATTCCCAAGTTGGCTGTCGTTTCCTCGTCGATTCGCCCCTCGGGCATCCGGACGATCGCCTGCGCTGCGACGCGGATCGCCGAGATCCCGGCCTCCGGCCGGAGGCCGGCGTGTGCGGCGCGCCCGGTAATCGTGACATCGAACGCGACATGGGTCGGACCCCCGATCGTCACGGTGTCGAGGCGGCCTGAGTCGACGACGAACCCTGTTCGGGCCGAGATGAGCGACATGTCGAGGTTCCGCGCTCCCACGAGGCCGATCTCCTCCCCTCGCGTCAGGACGATCTCGAGGGGCGGGTGCACGTCTGCGGTCTCCACAGCTTCGACGATCTCGGCGATCGCCGCCTTGTTGTCGGCGCCGAGGACCGTGTCCCCCCGAGATCGGATGACTCCGTCCACAATCATCGGTTCGATCCCGACACCCGGCTTCACGGTGTCGGCATGGGCGCCGAGCAGGATTGCGCGGGTGCCGCCGTTCCCTTTGGCGGGCACCCGCGCAATCAGGTTTCCGTGCCCGTCCACGATGCACCGACCTCCGAGTCTGCGCGTGATCTCGCCTCGCATGTAGTCGATGAACCGGGCTTCATTGCCGGACTCGCTGTCGATCCTCACCATGTCGCAGAACGCTCGAATCATACGGTCAGACATACGTCTCCTTCGCCCGGATCCCAGGACCGAGTTCCCTTTTCTCGTTCCGCAACCGCACCATGCATCCCGGCAACCCACATCGGGCGCGCTCGGGCTGCCCACGGCGCGGACGAGCGCGGTATCGCCCGACGCGCCTGTGTCCTACGAACAGCTGTGTCGGATGGCCGGTAGGGTAGCCGAGGTGTCAACGGCGCGCAAAGCGAGCCGCATCCTACGGCCACCGGTTACGTTCTACCTGACCGCAGGATTGACCCCCCCAGAAGGGTGATGTAGTATCGGTATACTGGTATACCGGTTCGCCACGGCCCGCTTCCTGCGACGGCCAAGCGCACAGCGCCTTTACGAGGGGGCAGCGGCGGGTCGCCGAACAACGACCAGAGGGAACAGAGCGAAGGAGAACCAGGCGGCTGGACCTACCCAGCAAGGAGGCAGTGCAGATGAAGCGCGCAGGCCTAGTACTGAGCATCCTCGTCCTTCTCGTCGCCGCAAGCGGCTTGGTCGGACAGGCTGCCGAGAGCGTGCTGCGAGTGCGGTTAGCGAACGAGATCGTCAACCTCGACTACGCCAACTCGCAGTCCGTGAGCGACACGGTCGTGCTCTATCAGGTGATGGAAGGGCTCGTCGAGATGGATTGGACGTCTTCCGAGATGCCGATCCCGATCCGCGGGCGGCTCGCGAAGAGCTATGAGATCTCCGAGGACGGGAAAGAGATCCTGTTCACGATCTACGAGGGAATCAAGTTCCAGCGCGGGTACGGAGAGCTCACGGCTGAAGACGTTGCCTACTCGATGAAGCGCATCATGGATCCCGCCGTGAAGTCGCGCATCGCCACGTACTACGCGGCCGTTGCGAGCATCGACGTCGTCGGCCCCTACCAGGTGAAGGTCACGCTCAAGGACTCTAGCGCCCTGACGTTCATCCAGGCGTTGACTTGGAACGGCGCAAGCTACATCACGAGCAAGAAGGCCGTCGAGGAGCTCGGCGCAGACTTCAACCGCCGCCCGATCGGAACCGGCCCGTACCAGTTCGTTAGCTGGAGCCCGGGGACCGGCGTCTACCTGGAGGCGTTCGACGAGTACTGGGGAGCCCCGGCGTGGGGGTTCGGGAAGCCTGGGTATGACAAGATCGAGATGCTCCTGATCGCCGACGACATGATCGCGCTGGACGCGCTTGAGACCGGCGAGCTTGACGTCGTCGGACTCGTCGGCAAGGGCAGCGTCGAGCGGGCTCAGCAGATGAAGGACATCACGCTGTCGCACGCGGCAAGCGGCTCGTGGCAGCACATGGTGTCGTTCAATGTCAAGCGGCCGGCCATCAGCGACGTCCGCGTCCGACAGGCTCTTGCCTACGCCCTGGACTTGAAGACGATCGCCGAGCGACTCGGCCCCATGGAGAAGTACTGGCCCTGCCCGTTCAACCCGTTCGTCTTCTCGGCGACCGATGAGTTCTGGAAGTACGACTACAACCCAGCCAAGGCCAAGGAGCTTCTCGCCGAGGCCGGCTACCCGAACGGGTTCACGCTCAAGCTCATCTACCCCGCCGTCTATCTGTGGGGCGACGTGGCGCTTGAGACGGGCCACTATTGGGAGCAGATCGGCATCGACGTGGACTTCGAGGTCATCGAGTACTCCCTGTACGCGACGGTTCGACGCGACGGCAACTGGGACGCTTCAGTCGCGTCGCAGACCGTGTTCTCGCCGTACCTGTACGCCGAGCTCTACATGACGACCGCGTTCCGGAACTACACCGGCTACGGGACGCCTGAGCTCGACGCGCTGATCCTGAGGGCGGCGGCGACCCCCGACGAGGCCCAAGCGGAAGTGCTGTGGCGCGAGTTCCAGCAGATCGTCACGAATGACCTTCCGTACATCTGGGGCCCCGCTCAGGTCGCGTGGTTTGCGATCTCGAACCACGTTGCCGGGGTCATTCCGGTTGCGTTCTCAACTCTCGTGAACCTCGCAGCGGCTCATCCCGCTCCGTAGGCGAGCAGCCCAAAAGCCAAGGCCCGGGCACGTCCGCATGGAGCGGACGTGCCCGGGACCTAGCCGGCATGTTAGGATGACAAGCGATGGCCCTTCTCAAGTACACTTTCTCACGGACCGTGCGCGGCGTTGTCTCTGTTTTTGTCATCGTGACGATCGCGTTCTTCGCGATCCGACTGGTTCCGGGGGACCCCGTCGACGTGTGGCTTGGGGACTACGCGACGCCTGAACTCATCGCGCAAACGACCCAAGCGTGGGGACTCGACAAGCCGCTCGTCGTGCAGTATTTCGTGTTCCTTCGGCAGCTCGCGAAAGGCGACCTCGGCACATCCTTGCGCGCCAACGCGTCCGTGACGTACTTGATTGGCGAGGTCTTCCCCTACACGGTGCGTCTGATGATCGCGGGAGCCGTGCTTAGTGTGTTCTTCGGCGTGCTTGTCGGGGCCTTCGCGGCCGTGCGCCACAACTCGTTCGGGGACGTAGCATCGATGACGGCGTGCATGATCTTCCTATCCATTCCCGGTTTCGTGCTCGGATACCTCCTGATCTACCTCTTCGCCGTCACCTGGAGGATCTTCCCCGTCATCGGAGGCGAGAAGGCCCTGAGCGCCGCGGCGCTTTGGAGGCACCTGACGTTGCCGGCCTTGTCGCTCGGGCTCGGCTACGCGGGCACCATCGCGCGGATGACGCGCTCGACGATGGTCGAGGTCCTGAACTCCGACTACATCCGGACAGCAAGGAGCAAGGGGCTGCGCCAGTCCACGATCGTCTTCAAGCACGCGATGCGAAACACCCTCACGTCGCTCGTCAGCATGATCGGCGTCCAGATCATCGTCATGCTCGGAGGCCTCGTGGTCACCGAAACGGTGTTCTCGCGCCCGGGACTGGGACGGCTCTACTTCACCGCGGTGAGCGCGCGCGACTACCCCTTAATGCAGGGCAGCATCCTGGTCATCGCGGTGTGCGTCGTGGTGGTGACGTTCCTGGTCGACATCAGTTACGGGATCATCGATCCGCGAATTCAGTACACCTAGGGGACGAAGCGTGGCGGGGGAACCATGAAGCGGCTTCTGAAGAGCAAGATGGCGGTGAGCGGAGGGATCGTTGTCGTCTTGGTGTTGATCGCCAGCCTTCTGGCCCCGTGGGTCGCTCCGTACTCCGTCAAGGACTTCACCCGCGACCTCCTCGCCCCTCCTTCCGTGACGCACCTCTTCGGGACGGATTCGTTCGGGCGAGATGCCCTGAGCTTGGTTCTTCACTCCGGGCTTGAGACGCTCGGCATCTCGCTCCTCACGCTCGTGATCTCCGGGCTCATCGGAATCGTCTGCGGAATCGTCTCCGGGTACGTGGGCGGATGGACCGACAAGACCCTCTCGATGGCCATGCAGGGCATCATGTCGTTTCCGTCGATGATGGTGGCGTTGCTGGTCATGGGGATCTTCGGGACGATCGGGCGCGCTTCGCTCATCGGAGCCATCTCCGTAACATTGATCCCGCGGTTCTCGATGATCATGCGCGGCGCGACGATTCCGGCTCGCGACGCCGAGTACGTTACCGCCGCCCAGGCTGTCGGCTTGTCCCGCTGGCGCATCCTCTGGCGCCACATCGTGCCGAACCTCGTCACGCCGATGGTCGTCGTCTGCAGCACCTACCTGCCGTCCATCATCCTGCTCGAGGCCTCCCTCAGCTTCCTGGGGTTCGGCGCTCCCCCCGACGCGCCGACGTGGGGCCGCATCGTCTCCGAGGGCGGGAAGTACTTCCGAATCGCGCCGTGGCTAGTCATGTTCCCCGGCACCGTCATCGCCGTGACGGTCATCGGCTTCAACCTGCTCGGCGAGGGAATCCGCGATGCGGTCGATCCACGGATCCGGGGGAAGCTGACCGCTAAGTCCATCCGCTAGGCGGTCTCCCGAGCGAGGCCGGCAGCGCATGTTCGAGAAAGGAGCCAATGCCATGGAAACCACGCTTCTTCCGATGCAGGGGCCGAAGGAGGCCGTCCACGGGAAGAGAGCCGTCTGCAGCACGGCCCACCCGATCGTGACCGACACCATCATGAAGACGATGAAGGCCGGCGGGAATGCCGTTGACGCCGCCATTGCAGGGAGCATGGTACAGGCCGCCGTCGAGCCGGACATGAGCAACCACGCGGGGACCGTGACGTTTCTGTACTGGGAGGCGAAGTCGGGGAAGGCCTACCAACTGAACAGCACCGGCACGCTCGTTCCGGGGCTCCCTCCGTTCCGTCCGCTTCCCGCCGGGCTCGGCATGCTCGTCCCCGCAGGCGTCGAGCCCGCGCCGTGCGCGTGCATCCCCGGATTCATGCCGGGCATGAAGGCGCTCTACGAACGATTCGCCACGAGACCCTGGGCGTCCCTGTGCGAGGACGCGATCTACTGGGCCGAGGAGGGCCACCCCGTCTCCTCGTTCGAGTTCGGCGTTCTCGAGTCGGAGATGCCGTCACACGCCTACTTCCCGGAGAGCCGGGAGCTCTTCATGCCGGACGGGCACACCCCGCAGGTCGGGGAGCGGTTCCGCAACCCGAAGCTCGCCCAGACCCTGAAGCGGCTCGCCCAGGAGGGGCCTGACGACTTCCTCACCGGCGTGTGGGCGCAGCACTTCGTGAAGGTCGCGAACGACCTCGGCTGGCCCATCGAGATGCGCCACATGACAGCCATCCCGCCGCGGTGGCAGGAGCCGTTGCGCTATCCCCACCGCGGGTACGAGATCCTTCAGCTCAGTCCTCCGGAACGCACCGGGCTCTTCAGCGCGTACGTGCTCGGCATCCTCGAGCACCTCGGCGTCACCGAACTCGGCCACTACACGGAATCGGCCGAGAGTCTCTACTACATGGCCCACGCGCTGCGCTGGGTCGACAACGAGCTCGTCTACCTGCAAGATCCGCTGATCTGGGACGTTCCCCTCGAGCCGTGGCTGTCGACCGACTACCACAGGATGGTCGCCAGCGTCCTTCGACACAGCAAGCCGAAGATCGATCTGACCGATCATTTGCGCCTCTACTACGGCGCTTCCCGCCTCGTCGCCGCAGGGCTCCCCGTCGCCGGCCCGGGAAAGCCGCACCCCCCAATCGGAAGCTGCGAACTGAGCATCGTCGACCGCGAGGGAAACTGGGTCCAGATGATGCACACAATGCAGTCGGGCGGGATCCCCGGTGTGGTCATCGACGGCGTCCCCATGAACGGCTCGAACGCCGTCCCCACGATGAAGTCGCGGCTTTGCGTCTCCGGCTGGCTGACCGGAGGAGGTCGCATCCGCTGCGTGATCGGAAACACCATCGTCCTCAAGAACGGCAAGCCGTGGCTTTCGCTCGGTACGCCGGGGAACGTCCACGTCACCGTGCCCCAGGTTCTGTCGAACATCCTCGACTACGGGTACGAGCCGTACGAGGCGAGCGTCCTTCCGCGCATGCTGCCGCTTCGCGACGACTACGTCCTCGAGATCGAAAGTCGGCTCCCGCCAAAGGTCATCGCGGATCTTGCGCGGCTTGGCATTCTCATCCACCCGCTCGCGCCCTACGACTACCACAAGGGCTCGTACCAGATCTGCTGGAAGGACCCGAAGACAGGGACGATGAGCGCATGCACCGACCCGCGAAGGTGCGGGAAGGCCGACGGATTCTGAAGAGAGCGGAGCCTCCAGCAGTCCGCTCCGCGGGCTGCGTGGTTCCACCTAGCCGAGAGTGAGGCCGCGGGCAATGCCCGCGGCCTCGGCATTTGGCCTCCCACGCCGTTCTGCGCCTACTCGCCGTAGTAGCCGATTCTCCGGTACGTAGCTTCGGTCTCCTGCCAGTGCGGGTCCTTCCCACCCGAGACCCAGATCGACTTGACGCGCTTGGTCCAGTTCCCAACGTCGTCGACCGTGTACTCGTACGAGGTCTTCGTCGGCGCCGGCGGGGACGTGAAGACGACGAAACCAAGAGTCAACTGCCCCGACGTCTCCTCAAGGGTGACGTTCCCTCGAGCGTCGTACTCGTACGTGGTTGTGAACGGCGAGTCCTCGGCTCCTTGGGAGTACAGCGACACCTCGACGGGGCGTCCCTTCGCATCAAGCTTCTTGATGCTCCACGACACGAGTTCGCCTCCCGCGTCGTAGCGGTCGGCCCTCTCTTCTCCCACCTTGTACGTGTAAACGAGCTTGGACGTGGGCGTCCCGGCGGCGTTGGACTCGGAGACGGTGAGGAGCTTCCCCGCTGCATCGCGTTCGTAGACGATCGTCTTCTGGAGCTGCTTCCGACCGGAGCGGACCTCGGCCGTCGTTCGCTTGCCGCCGTCCTCGTGAACGTACGTCGTCTCCTCGGCAACCCTTCCCGCCTCGCTCGCGATCTCTTCCTCCACCAGGAAGCCGTCCTCGTAGGTGTACGTGTGCACGGCCCCCAGTCCGCCCGGCACCCCATACTGAACCCACTGTCGCAGGAGGCCGTCTTCGCCGAACCCCATCGTCTCCACCGCGCGTCGCGGTCCCTCGACAGGCCCCGATGTGCTCTCGAAGAGCTGCGCCGTCTCGACGATGACCATCGCGACCTTCCCGACGAGCCCCAGATCCTGGGAAGAGATCCCGTGCAACAGGTCGGCCGTCTCGTGGGTCGTCCAACTGATCGACGGCAGAAGGATCATCGCCGCTGCGCACAGCCCCGCTGTCAGGCACGCCCCGCGTCTTGGGTTGTCCATGATCCCCCTTTTCGGAGCCGTCAAGCCGGCCCCACGCATACGCGCTTTCGATCCTTTACCGCCCGGCCGTGCCGGCTTTTCGGGCCTCCTGCATTCGGAGGATTGCGTCCTCCAGCGGCTTGAGCGAGACCTCCTCAGACGATCTCTTCTCGTAGTAGCCGAACGGGTTGTCGAGGTCGCCGATCAGGAACAGGAGGAAAGCGAGCAGGAACACGATCACGCCGACCAGGAACAGTGATTCGAAGACGGGCCCGGTATTCGAGAGAACAAGCGCAAGGGACAGAAGGACCGTCGTCAGCTCGGCGATCAGGTAGCCGGACGAAATGAACGACGTCTCACGGATTGTGTGGATCCGGACAAGCGCACGTCGCAGCGCGTGCTGCTCCTGCTTGATGCGTGCGATCGACGCCGCTTGCGCGGGCGATTCCAGCGCGAGGAGCCGGGGGCTCAGATCGGCAAGCGCGCTCATGAGTTCTGACGTGCGACGCTTCTTGTAGAACCAGTCCTGCAACAGGCCTGCCAGTGCCTGGACGCCGTCGGCCAGAGAGGCGTCCCCGCCTCCGCGGCGCGCCATGTTCGTCGCCTCGTCGTGCATGATCTCGAGTGACGTCGCCACCTCTCCGGGGAGCTTCTCGCTCTCCTTGAAGTCGGCAATGACACCGCCGAGCAGAAACCCCATCAGGAAGACATCGGCCGCCACAAGGCCGGAGAGCAGGGCGTTGAGCGACAAGACCTCCCAGCCGAGCGCGTGCGCACCTGCCTTCAGCGCGACCACGACCGCAACAACCACGAGCGCGCTTCCCACAATGCGCGCGTGCTTCCTCTCGATGCGCCGAAACACGACCCACCTCCGTCCCGCTTCGCGGCCAGCCCGAGCCGGCCGATCCGCCAACAGGGTATCCGGGAGGAAGGCAACCGCCTACCTCGAACCGCACGGACACCGCCTGCTTCGGCTCCCGAGGCGACAGGTACGGGAAAGACTAGAGGGGAATCCGATAGTCGGACTCCAGTTCGCGCAGGGCCTCGATCCGCCGGGCGTAGTACTCGTCGTTCAAGCCGCCGTAGCCCCAATGCGACGCGTTCTCGGCGTGGACGCCCATGTGCCAGATGTGCCGCGCACGGACGAAGAGCGGCACGGCGGCGAGATCGAGATCGCTCACGGAACGCGCGGCGCGGTAGGCGGAGAGGAAGGCCTCCCAACGTGGGGTCTCCTGATCTTGCAGCCGCGCGCACCACCGGAACACAGCGAGGTCGTAGGCGCGGTATCCGAACCCGCCGCCGTCGAAGTCGTAGAACGTGAGAACGCCTTCTCCGCCTACTTTCGCGTGGCAGCCTTGCAGGTCGCCGTGGCAGACGCCGCGCTCAAGCGCGGCCTCCGGGAGGCTAGGGCGCACTGCGCGGTTCCCCGGCCGATTCGGGGCCAGTGGCCTCTTGCTTCCCCTCGTCTTCGGTACGTGTTGCACGCAGCGCCCTTCCTG